>VGPT01000145.1 GCA_016882485.1 Cyanobacteria bacterium M_surface_10_m1_298 | reverse complement strand
GGTGGCCGTGGCCAACCGCCACCGCCCCACCGTGCTGTTCCTGAGCCGTCAGGCCATGGCCAACCAGGCCAACTCCACCGCCGACAAGGTGGCCAAGGGCGGTTACATCCTGGAGGACAGCAACGGCGCCCCCGAGCTGATCCTGATCGGCACCGGCTCCGAGCTGGAGCTCTGCACCAAGGCCGCCGCCCAACTGCGTGCCGAAGGCAAAAACGTGCGTGTGGTCTCCATGCCCTGCGTGGAACTGTTCGAAGAGCAGGACGCCGCCTACCGCGACAGCGTGCTGCCCGCCGCCTGCCGCAAGCGCCTGGTGGTGGAAGCCTCCAGCAGCTTCGGCTGGCACAAGTACACCGGCTTTGAAGGCGACACCGTTTCCATCGATCGCTTCGGTGCTTCCGCCCCTGGCCCGCTGCTGATGGAGAAGTTCGGCTTCACCGTCGACAACGTGGTGGCCAAAGCCAAAGCCCTGGGCTGATCGTTCAACAACCGGAATGCCCAATCCAGGCAAAGCCCCGCCTCAGCGGGGCTTTTTTATTGTCGACATCCCTCTTGAGTTGCCCAGAAAAAAGCCCGAGGTGCTGACCTCGGGCTTCTCGATCGATCGTGATCAATCAAACCGGTGATGCGGCATTCTGCTCCTGGAGCACCTTCTCCAAGCCCACCAAATCCTCATCGGTGATCTTGGTTTGCATGGGGCAGTGCTTGGGCCCGCACATCGAGCAGAATTCCGCCTGCTTGTAGATGTCCGCCGGCAGCGTTTCGTCGTGATACTCCTTGGCCCGCTCGGGATCCAGTGACAGCTCGAACTGCTTGTTCCAGTCGAAGGCGTAGCGGGCGCGGCTGAGTTCGTCGTCGCGGTCGCGGGCACCGGGGCGGTGGCGGGCGATGTCGGCGGCATGGGCAGCGATCTTGTAGGCGATCAGGCCGTTGCGCACATCCTCAGGATTTGGAAGGCCGAGGTGCTCCTTGGGGGTCACGTAGCAGAGCATCGCCGTGCCGTACCAGCCGGCCATGGCGGCACCGATGGCGCTGGTGATGTGGTCGTAGCCGGGGGCGATGTCGGTGACCAGCGGGCCCAGCACATAGAAGGGGGCCTCGGCGCACTCCTCCATCTGCTTGCGCACGTTGAATTCGATCTGATCCATGGGCACATGGCCCGGGCCCTCCACCATCACCTGAACGTCGTGCTTCCAGGCGCGGCGGGTGAGTTCGCCGAGGGTCTTCAGTTCCGCCAGCTGGGCCTCATCGGAGGCATCGTGCAAACAGCCGGGACGCAGCGAATCCCCGAGGGAGAAGGTGCAGTCGTAGCGCTTGAAGATCTCGCAGATGTCGTCGAAGCGGGTGTAGAGCGGGTTTTGCTTGTGGTGGTAGAGCATCCACTGGGCCAGGATGCCGCCGCCACGGCTCACGATGCCCGTGAGGCGACCCTTCACCTTGGGCAGGTGCTCGATCAGCAGGCCGGCGTGGATGGTCTGGTAATCGACCCCCTGCTGGCAGTGCTTCTCGATGATGTGCAGGAAGTCGTCTT
>VGPT01000144.1 GCA_016882485.1 Cyanobacteria bacterium M_surface_10_m1_298 | reverse complement strand
AGGGCAATGCCGTGTTCACCCATGCGCAGAACGGCAATCGGATCATGGTGCCGTTGCGCGTGGATGAGGGGCTGGAGTGTCCGGCGGCCGTGCGAGCCCAGGTGGATGCGCTCTACCGCTGGCAGCTTGCGCGGCAGGAGAGGCCAGGGCCGATGGCGATCGCCAGCCAGCGTGAACGCTTCACGCCGCAGCTGTTTGCGCTGCTGGAGCGGGCCTATGCCCTCACTCCCGCGGATGGGCGGTTTGTGGATTTCGATCCCTTCAGTGGCACCCAGGTGACCACCATTGGGGCGGCATTGCGGGAGTGTCGTTTCGATCAGCAGGGCGTTCTCACGCTTCGGGTGGCTGTGCAGGCAGGGCTGCGGGGGCGCACGGCGGAACCGGATCAGCAGTTGCTTTATCGGTTCCAGCAAACGCCGGCGGAGGGTTGGCGTATTGCCGACATCGTCTACCTGCAGGAGCCATCCTTTCGGCTTTCCACATACCTGAAGGACCTCTTGGAAGAACGGCCATGACCACCGTTGCGTCGGCGTTGCCTGTTGCTCTGGTGCAGCTCTGTGCCACGGAGGATCCAGGTCTGAATCGCCGCCAGGCCGAGGCCTGGCTGGAGCGGGCTGTGCTTGACGCTCCCGCAGGCGTGCGGCCGCGGTTGCTGATGCTGCCCGAGGTGTGGAATGCCCCCTATGCGGTGGATCGCTTTGCCGCCTTTGCCGAGCCGATCCCGGAGCCTGGCGCCGATCTCACGCAGGGGCCTTCGCCTTCGTTGGCCATGGTGGCGAGCCTGGCCCGTCGCCATGGCGTGGCGGTGATCGCCGGTTCGATTCCGGAGCAGGGCGACGCCGGGCGCACTTACAACACGGCCACGCTGATCGATCACCGTGGCGTGCTGCTGGCGAAGCACCGCAAGGTGCACTTGTTTGATGTGGATGTGCCCGGCGGGATCTGCTTCCGCGAATCCGACAGCCTCACGGCCGGGGACTCACTCACCGTGCTCAGCGGCGCCGGCGATCCCCTTGGCACCGATCTCCTGGAGCCTCCCAACCTCGGCCTGCTGATCTGTTACGACATCCGCTTCCCTGAGCTGGCCTTGCTGATGCAGCAGCGCCACGGCTGCACCGTGTTGGCTTGTCCCGCCGCGTTCAACACCACCACGGGTCCGCGGCACTGGCATCTCGTGATGCGGGCCCGTGCCATCGACACCCAGTGCTTTGTGATCGCTTGCTCCAGTGCCAGGCCCCAGGGTGCTGGGTATCCCAGCTACGGCCATTCGCTGGTGGTGGATCCCTGGGGAGCGGTGATTGCCGAAGCCGGTGAGGGGGAGCAAGTGCTCCATGCGCAGCTGGATCTGAGCCAGGTGGGGCTGGCACGCCAGGCCATTCCCACCGGCCTGCAGCGCCGGCGCGATCTGTATCAGCTGCGTGAGCCTGAAGGGCCCGCCTGAGTTACTCCTTGGCCCAGCGCTGCTCACAGCGGCTGGAGCACGTCATCTCGCCTTCCGGGTAGCTGAAGCCTGCTTTGCGGGCAGTCTGCTGTTCCCATGAAGGTCGCTTCATGAATCCTGATTGCGTTGGGTGAAGAGCGATGTCGATGCCGCTCCACCCATTGCCAGCGCCCACATGCCGGTCCATCGTGTGCTCATCGGGATTCGGAGGCGCCATTG
>VGPT01000143.1 GCA_016882485.1 Cyanobacteria bacterium M_surface_10_m1_298 | reverse complement strand
CGCCGCATCTACCGCCCCTGGGGCAGCTACGACGGCATCACCGAAGGCGAGCGCTGGCAGGTGAAAAAGATCGTGGTGAACCCCGGCGCCAGCCTCTCGCTGCAGATGCACCACCACCGCGCTGAGCACTGGATCGTGGTGAAGGGCACCGCGCTGGTGGAGAAAGACGGCGTAGAAGAGCTGATTGGCGAAAACCAGAGCACCTACATCCCCCTGGGCTGCAAGCACCGCCTCTCCAACCCCGGGCGCATCCCGGTGGAACTGATCGAGGTGCAGAGCGGGCCCTACCTCGGCGAAGACGACATCCGCCGCTTCGAGGACCGCTACGGCCGCAGCGATGCGACGACCAGCTCAATCGCGCCTAACACGACTGCCTGACCCCCCAGGGGGTCTGCACTCAGCGGGCAGATGAGCCCCCATCAGCATCAGAAAGCCGAGCTACTGATCCAGAAGAGCGGGTAAAAGCGAGTTCAAGCATGGTCTCAAGACGGATCACGCGTCCATTGAGGTCATCGAGGCGGCGTTGCTGCTCCTTCATCAGGCCAGCCATCTCCTCCACCTTGTCGTTCATACGAATCACGGTGGTGAGCGCCGTGAGAATCCGATCAGTGACGCTCATGATCCGGAATTCAAGGCAGCACGAACCTCGGCGAGGGCTTCATCAAGCGTCTGTTCGGCGTGACGCGTGCTCAATTCCAGTTGCTTCAGGGCCGCTTCCAGAGCTTCCTCCTCATCGCGCTGACTGCTGCGATTGACATAGGACGCACCGGCTTCGCGGAAAAACTGCCCCAGCGACAGCCCAAGACTGCTGGCCCGATCGGCGTAAGCAGCTTTCTCCGTAGGGGTCATCAACACGGCAACCCGCTCAGTGGCCCGCTCAACACCCTGCCGCGCCATCGGAATATCCTGTGCATGATCAGCACATGGTAAGGAAAAACCGAGGCCAGGCTGTCTAGGCAGAGGTTGCCCTAGGCACGGAAGCAGGCACTCACTCCACCGTGACGCTCTTCGCCAGGTTCCGCGGCTGATCCACATCCAGGCCGCGATGCGCTGCGATGTGGTAGCTCAGCAGCTGCATCGGGATCACCGTGATCAGCGGGCTGAGCAGTTCATCCACCGTGGGCACCGGCAGCAGCGTGTCGAACAGCTCCGCATCGGCGCACTCCGGCGCCACACCGATCAGCTGCGCATCGCGGGCCTTGGCCTCCTGGGCATTGCTGAGCACCTTGTCGAACACGGTGCCCGGCACCGCGATCGACACCACCGGCACCCGCGCATCCAGCAGCGCGATCGGGCCGTGCTTCATCTCACCGGCTGGGTATCCCTCGGCGTGGATATAGCTGATCTCCTTGAGCTTCAGGGCGCCTTCCAGGGCGATCGGGTAGTTGATGCCGCGCCCCAGGAAGATCACATCCTGCGTGTCGGCGAACAGGTGCGCCAGCTGCTCGCAGCGGCGATCGTGGTCGTCCACCAGCGCCCGCAGTTGCTCCGGCAGCGCCCGCAGCCCCGCGGCCAACTGGCGCAGCTGCTCAGGGCCATGCCCCGTGGCACCACCGCCGCGCCGTTCCGCGAACGCCAGTGCCAAGCCATAAAACGCCAGTAACTGGCCGAGGAATGTTTTGGTGGCCGCCACACCCACCTCAATGCCGGCGCCGATATCGAGGATCTGATCCACCAGCCGCCCCAGGGAGCTCTCAGGCCGGTTGGTGATCCCCAGCAGCCGCGGTGCAAAAGCCGGATCGGCCACCGC
>VGPT01000142.1 GCA_016882485.1 Cyanobacteria bacterium M_surface_10_m1_298 | reverse complement strand
TCCAGGTCGAGCAAACGCTGGTGCACCAGGTCGAGGGTGTCGTCGATCAGTTGAGCGGCCTGTTCGGAGGTCATGGCAACTCGGGCGGTGCCATGGTTGTACGCAAGGCTCTACCGCGGAGCTGTCGCCCAAGTCACATTGCGGAGCCGCAGGCGGCTCTCTGTGGGCAGATCCACATCAGGGCCGGCACACTGGGGCCCACGCCGTTGCACCACCGTCTTGCCAACCCGGCTCCTCACGATCCCGTGGTGGGCACCCCTACTGATGGCGGGGGTGCTGGAGCTGGGTCTGGCCATCCGGGCTGGGGAAGCCAGCAGGCCGCCGGTGCCTTCATCCGCGCCGCAGCAGTGGATCAGCAACAACAACCCCTTCCGGGAAAAGGATTTCCAGTTCGTGGCCAAGGAATGCCAGCAAGAACAGGTCGTGGCGGTGACCCGCTACGGCCGCTGGTATGCGGTGGCCCCATTCCGCCTACCCAGCACGGCAGACCATCCCGAGATCGGGGTGGATGAGGTGCTGTATGACGAGGACAACCGACTGATCGGCTTCAAGCGCAGGATTCAGCTGAAGTCCACGCAGGAGGTGCTGCGCCATGGGTACTACACGTCACTGTCGATGGATGCTGTGCAGTGCAGCAAGTTCATGGAACTTGGCCTGCCGGTGATCACCGTGGTGCGCCGGCGCTACTGCGAAGCGCTGCTGAACGGTGATCTGTAATCCCCAACAGCATCCTGACCTCTTTCATGCAGATCCTGCATAAACCACAAGCGCTGATAACCGATCCCTAGGATTATGAGGCCAGTGATCAGCATCATCAACGTGGCCAAGCACGCCAAAAAAGCTTTGCCATTTGTACCGCTCGCAATCCTGCTGAGCTTGCAGCATCCAGTATTCGCAGGCTCCTTTGACTTCCCAACGCCCACCAAAGACACCTGCAGGCACAAGCAGCAGGTGATCGACGAGATGAAAGATCGCTACATCGACAACGCCAAGAGCATCAACCCCCTCTACGCATGGGTCTTCCAAAGCCGCAAAAAACTGTCGTTCGAATACGAGCAAGCCGAAGCAGCATTTATCTCAGCCTGCGAGAAAACCCTGATGGAAAACTGCTCGGCCCTCGCGACGCGTAGCCCAGACTCGGACCCTAGCTGGCAATCCATGGCGTCACTGCATGGGTTACCCGAACAGATGCGACGCAAATCGAGCCCCTGCGTCGACACCTGGTATCGACTGCTCGAGCGGCGCAACGGATTAGTGCTGTTTGAGGTGACCAAAACCGACCGCCGCCCCAAGCAAATCAACCCCCGCTGGATGACCCCCGACCGACTGGAGATCCAGTGCTCCAGCATGCAGGCCAAGGTGGGGGAGAATTGGCTGCCGGTGCGCCGGGGCAGCCTGGGCTGGATCGGGGCCCAGGTGTATTGCTGAAGGAAGCTCAGCGCAGAGGGATTTAGCCGATGCCGGTGCGGGCGATGTCGAGCACATCCGCCATGGAGCGGATCTGATCCAGGGTGTCCCGCAGCTGGGTGGCACTGAGCAGCTCCACCCGCAGATCGATGCGGGCGGGCTTGCCGGGGTTGGTGCGCACGCGGGCATCGCTCACATTGATGCGGTGATCGGAGAGGCGGCTGAGGATGTCCTTGAGCACCCCCACCCGATCCAGCACCTCGATGCGCAGTTGCACGGGGTAGCGGCGCCGCTGTTCGCCCGCCGCCAGGGGGTTCCATCGCACCGGCAGGCGCCGCTCCACCGGCACGGCGGTGAGGTTGGCGCAGTCCTGGC
>VGPT01000141.1 GCA_016882485.1 Cyanobacteria bacterium M_surface_10_m1_298 | reverse complement strand
GAGCTGATCGGCGGTTCCGCCGACCTCACCCACTCCAACCTCACCGACATCAAGGGTGAGGGTGGTTTCCAAAAGGGCGCTGAAGGCAACCGCTACCTGCACTTCGGTGTGCGCGAGCACGCCATGGCCTCGATCCTGAACGGCCTGGCCTATCACGGCAGTGGCCTGGTGCCCTACGGCGGCACCTTCTGTGTGTTCGCCGGCTACATGGTGGGCGCCATGCGCCTCTCGGCCCTCAGCGAGCTGGGTGTGATCTATGTGCTCACGCATGACTCCATCGGTCTGGGTGAAGACGGCCCCACCCACCAGCCGATCGAAACCCTGGCCAGCCTGCGCTCGATCCCCAACATGCTGGTGATCCGCCCCGGCGACGGCAACGAAACCTCCGGTGCCTACAAGGTGGCCGTGGCCAACCGCCACCGCCCCACCGTGATGTTCCTCAGCCGCCAGGCGATGGCCAACCAGGCCAACTCCAGCGCCGACCACGTGGCCAAGGGTGGCTACATCCTCGAAGACAGCAACGGTGCCCCCGACCTGATCATCATCGGCACCGGCACCGAACTCGACCTCTGCGTGAAGGCCGCAGCCCAGCTGCGCGCTGAAGGCAAGAACGTGCGCGTGGTGTCGATGCCCTGCGTGGAGCTGTTCGAAGAACAGGATGCCGCCTACCGCGAAAGCGTGCTGCCCGCCGCCTGCCGCAAGCGCCTGGTGGTGGAAGCCTCCAGCAGCTTCGGCTGGCACAAGTACACCGGCTTCGAAGGCGACACCGTGTCGATCGATCGCTTCGGTGCCTCAGCTCCCGGCCCGCTGCTGATGGAGAAGTTCGGCTTCACCGTGGACAACGTGGTGGCCAAGGCCAAGGCTCTGGGCTGATCCCAACGACCCTTCGGGGTCACCCTCCAACCCCTGGCCCCGCCCCATGGCGGGGCTTTTTTAATGGCAACCCAGTTGGGAACGCTCCATCACAATCGCTATCCGCCAACCAACAAAAAAGCCCGGGGTTTACCCGGGCTCTCGATCACGCAACCTGGCGTTTTGGATCGAATTCAGACAGCAACCGTTTCGCCAGCTTTCTGATCCGCCAATACCTTCTCGAGGCCTTCGAGATCAGCGTCGGTGATCTTGGTCTGCATCGGGCAGTGCTTGGGTCCGCACATCGAGCAGAACTCGGCCTGCTTATAGATATCAGCCGGCAGCGTTTCGTCGTGATACTCGCGGGCGCGCTCGGGATCGAGCGACAGCTCGAACTGCTTGTTCCAATCGAAGGCGTAGCGGGCGCGGCTCAGTTCATCGTCACGGTCGCGGGCACCGGGGCGGTGGCGGGCAATATCCGCCGCATGGGCGGCAATCTTGTAAGCGATCAGGCCTTCACGCACGTCTTCCGCATTGGGCAGACCCAGGTGCTCCTTGGGGGTGACGTAGCAGAGCATCGCTGTGCCGTGCCATCCCGCCATCGCCGCACCGATGGCGGAGGTGATGTGGTCGTAGCCGGGGGCGATGTCAGTCACGAGCGGACCGAGCACATAGAAGGGCGCCTCATTGCACTCCTCCATCTGCTTTTTCACGTTGAACTCGATCTGATCCATGGGCACATGACCCGGACCTTCCACCATCACCTGCACGTCGTGCTTCCAGGCGCGGCGGGTGAGTTCACCGAGGGTTTTCAGCTCAGCCAGCTGAGCGGCGTCAGAGGCGTCGTGCTGGCAGCCCGGACGCAGGGAATCCCCCAGGGAGAAGGTGCAGTCGTAGCGCTTGAAGATCTCGCAGATGTCGTCGAAGCGGGTGTAGAGCGGGTTCTG
>VGPT01000140.1 GCA_016882485.1 Cyanobacteria bacterium M_surface_10_m1_298 | reverse complement strand
GGGCGAGGGTGTTGCGATTGCTACCGCAACGGTTGCCCGGGGGCGGCTGCCTAGCATCCAACCTCACACCCTCCCTGCCGATGAGCGCCGATCAGACCCGCACCCCCCTCTATGGAGAGCGGGCCATCGCCGAAGCGGAGCTGATCTGTTTCGACAATCCGCGTCCGGGCCGGGCCTACGAGGTGTCGATCACCCTGCCGGAATTCACCTGCAAGTGCCCCTTCTCGGGCTATCCCGATTTCGCCACCCTGCGGCTCACCTATCAGCCTGGTCCCCGCGTGATGGAGCTCAAGGCGATCAAGCTCTATGTGAACAGCTACCGGGATCGCTCCATTTCCCACGAGGAGGTCACCAACCGCATCCTTGACGACTTCGTGGCGGCCTGTTCACCGGTGTGGATGGAGCTCGAGGCCGATTTCAATCCCCGCGGCAACGTGCACACCGTGATCCGCGCCAGCCACGGCACCCGTCAGCCCTGCTGAAGATCCACCAGCAGCGCCGGTAGCTCGCGCGAGAAGGCCGCCAGGTTGCGGTTGCACAGCCCGGCCACGTGCAGCTTCTGCTGGTCGGGCTCGGCGATGGCCCAGAGCTGGCGGGTGGCGATCAGGCTCAAGGCGCCACCTGCCAGGGCGATGGCAAAGCCGGCATACACCAGGGGCACGCCAGGGTCGCGCTTGAGCAGTAGGCCACTGGCCGGCACCACGCCGGCGATGCGCAGTGGGATGCCGGCGATCTCCGCCGGTGCTCCGCCGGGCACCAGCGTGCCCAGCACCTCCGCCTCGGCGGAATACACCGTCACCGGGCCCTGCTCGCTGGAGAGGGCCACCAGCACCGGGTTGCTGCCATCGGGCCGGGTGGGCAGCACAATGCCCCACACCTGATCCCCCAGTTGCGGGAAGCTCTGCAGCGGCAATTCCAGGATCGGGCTCTTGCCCAGCTGCACCTGAATGGCGGCCAGGGCCCAGTCGGCCTGGTACACCGTCATCCCCTGGAAGCGCAGGGGATGGTTCACGCTGATCTCGCGGTTGGTGGCGCTCAGAGGTTCTGCAGCCGCGGGATCACCGGGCTGCAGGAGCAGCTGGGAGCGGAACTGTTCAGGCCGCCCAGCGGGATCGCGTTCGATGCCGAAGCCCTCGAGCGTCACGGTGAGCTGGGTTTCGCCGCGGCGGTTGAGCAGCTCCAGCTCATTGCCGGGGGCCAGGTAGCGCTCGAGCCGCTGGCCGGCCAGGGCGCCCCAGGCCGCTCCCACCATCAGCACCACCAGGCCGGCGTGCACCAGCAGGGGGCCCACCCGGCCACTCACACCCCGCCGGGCCGCCAGGCGATGGGGGTGGGGTTGCACCTGCCAGCCGCGTTGCATCAGCAGCGCCTGCAACTGCCCCAGCTGTGTTTCGGCGTTGGGGCTGTTGAGGGTTTCCGCCAGGGTCAGCTTGCTCAGCTGCCGCGGGCTGCTGTAGTCGATCCAGCGCAGGGCGGCCTGCAGCGCCGGCCATTGGCGGCGCCAGCTGCAGAGGATCAGCGACAGCCCCAGCCAGGCCAGCAGAGCCAGAAACCAGCTGCTCGAATACACGTGATCGAGCTGCAGGCGCAGGATCGCCTCGCCGTTGAGCAGCCCCAGCCACGGCTGGGCGTCGTAGACGCGGTGGTAGAGCTCGGCACTCTCCTGCTGCGGCACCAGCGTGCCCAGACCGCTGGCGATGGCGATCAGGATCAACAGCCCGATGGCCAGGCGCAGGTCGGAGATCCAGGCGATCAGGCGTTTCATCAACAGGGTGTGGCGGGCTCAGCCCCAGCGGGCCAGAAGGGTGAGTGTGC
>VGPT01000139.1 GCA_016882485.1 Cyanobacteria bacterium M_surface_10_m1_298 | reverse complement strand
CAGCGGCATCAGCCCCGAACAGGTGGAGCGGGCGGCGGTGCGCTACTACGCCCCGATGCTGTGCCCCAGCAAGAGCGAACGGATCCGGGCGGTGTTCAGGCTGTCTTGAGCCGCTGGGTGCTGAGCCCTACCAACCGTTCACGCCCCCTTAACCCGTTCATAACCGGCGCTTCCCGATGGCTGCTTAGAGCTGGTCCGACACCATTCGGTCGCTCCCATGTCCTTCGCGAAGAAGGCCTTCTCCATCAGCCTCCTCTCCAGCCTGGGCTTCGCTGCGGCGGCGGGCGCCCAGACGGCCATCAACGGTGCCGGTGCCACCTTCCCGGCCCCCTTCTATCAGCGTGCCTTTGCTGGAGCGGCTGCCAAGGGCATTCGGGTCAATTACCAGTCCGTGGGGTCCGGGGCCGGGGTGCGTCAATTCCTGGCGGGCACGGTTGATTTCGCGGCCACCGACGAGCCCATCAAGGCTTCCGAGGCCGCCAGGGTGAAGCGTGGTGTAGTGCAGTTCCCGGCCGTGGGGGGCACCATCGCCATCGCCTACAACAAAGCCGATTGCAAAGGACTGAAGCTCACCCAGAAGCAGGCGGTGGAGATCTTCCTGGGCAAGATCAAAACCTGGGATCAGCTCAAATGCGGCAAGGGCAAGATCAGCGTTGCCCACCGTTCCGATGGTTCTGGCACCACCTTCGCCTTCACGAATTCCCTGAGTGCCTTCTCCTCGGAGTGGAAAAGTCGGGTGGGCGAAGGCAAAAGCGTGAAGTGGCCGGTGGGCGTTGGTGGTAAGGGCAATGAGGGCGTGGCGGGCATCCTCAACAACACCCCCGGTTCGCTTGGCTATCTCAGTCAGGCATTTGTGCGGGGTCCCCTTAAGGCTGCTGCCCTGCAAAACCGTGCCGGCAGCTTTGTGCTCCCCAACCTCGCCAGCGGTTCCGCGGCCCTCAACAACATCCAGCTGAATGGTCAGCTGGCTGGTGAGGATCCCAACCCGGCCGGTGAGAAGAGCTACCCAATCACCACCCTCACCTGGATCCTGGCCTACCAGGACGACAACAGTCTCAAGGCGGGCCCCATCCGCAAGGCGCTGCTCTACCTGCTGGGCCCTGGGCAGAACATGGCCGATGAGCTCGGCTATGTGCCCCTGCGCGGTGACATCCTCAAAAAGGCCAAGGCGGCTGTGGCGCGCATTGGTGCCTGACCGCGCGCGATGCCATCACAGCAGGGGCCGAAAGGCCCCTTTTTGCGGTCTGGACTCAGCCTTACCGAGCCTTAACCACCCCACTACCGCACCTTGTTCTGCGGAGTCTTGAGGCTCCATACAGTTCAGTCCTCCATTGAGCTCCGCTCATCCATGGTGTTCACACCAAATGGCCAACAGGGACTTCGCCATGCCCTGGAGAACACCTACCAGCGCCGCGGTCTGGTGCATCTCAGCGCCGGCAGCAAGGTGCCCCTGCTGCGGGGACATGTTTGGTTGGTGGCCCGGGGCATGGTGAAGCTGAGCTGCATCACGGAGCAGGGGGATGACCTGCTGCTGGCTTTGGCGGGGCCGAATGAGCCTTTCGGTGAACCGCTCACCAACCTGGACCTCTCTGAGGCCACCGCCCTGACGGATAGCGATCTGCTCTGCCTCCCCATGGATGAGGTGGAGGCCACCCCCCATCTGGCCATGACCCTGGTGAGGGCCATGACCAGCCGCATGCGTCAGTCGGAGTCGTTGATTGCCCTGCTGGGCCTGCGCCGCATCGATGATCGCGTGCGTGGCTTCCTCGAGCTGTTGGCTGAGGAGTACGGCCAACCCTGTGAGCTGGGCCTGCGCCTGAACCTGCGCCTCACCCACCAGGACATCGCCAGCGCCCTGAGCACCACCCGCGTCACCGTGACCCGGGTGC
>VGPT01000138.1 GCA_016882485.1 Cyanobacteria bacterium M_surface_10_m1_298 | reverse complement strand
GTCTGGAAGCCCACCAGGTTCCAGAGGCGCCCGTCTTTGTCTTCCTGGCGCAGCTGCACCACGGCGTAGGCCCGGTTGGCCCGCCTCACATCGCGGTCGTTGACGTCTCCCCAGCGGGGATCCCAGAGGCCGATGGGCTTGAGGGGCCCGTAGCGCATGGTGTCTTCGCCACGCCGAGCGAGCTCTTCGATCGGCAGGCAGCCCTCGAAGAAGGTGGCGTTCTCCTTCTCGAAATCCTTGAGTTCGGCCTGCTCGGCCTCCAGCAGGGCCTGGCGGAAGGCGAGGAACTGCTCCTTGTTCATGGGGCAGTTGATGTAGTCGGCGTCTCCCTTGTCGTAGCGGGAGGCCCGGAAGGCCACCGACAGATCGATGCTCTCCCCCTCGACGATCGGGCTGGCGGCATCGAAGAAGTGGCAGTCGCCGCGTCCGGTGAAGGCGCGTAGGTCTTCGGCCAGGGGTTCACTGGTGAGGGGCCCGGTGGCCAGCACCGTGATCTGCTCGGGGCCGGGCAGTTCGGTTTGCTCGCGCCTCTCGACGCTGACCAGGGGGTGCTGCTCAAGGGCTGTGGTGAGGGCAGCGCTGTAGCGACCGCGATCCACAGCCAGGGCGCCACCGGCGGGCACGGCGTGGACGTCTGCTGTGCTGATCACCAGGGATCCGAGGCGGCGGAGCTCTTCCTGGAGCAATCCGGCGGCCCGATCACTGCTGAGGGCCCCGAAGCTGTTGCTGCAGACCAGCTCGGCGAATTCACTGCTGTGGTGCGCGGGGGAGCGCCGCACCGGGCGCATCTCCACCAGGGTGACCGGGATCCCGGCCTGGGCTACCTGCCAGGCGGCCTCGGTTCCAGCCAGCCCCGCTCCGATCACCACCACGGAGTTGTTGCTGGGCTTGGACACGCGAAACCGGCTCCACCTGAAGCCATCAGGCTAGGAGCCGGTGAGGGGTGGGCCTGAAGGGATCAGCCGCGGGCGCGCTTGAGCATCAGCTGCAGCTGACCCACAGCGGCGCGGCCGATGTTGAACACAGCCCAGCCAGCGGCCAGAAGGATGGGGGTCACAACAAGCAGGAGCCGCGCGTCCATGGCTGGGAGAAGACGTGTCCGGGCGATCTTACGAAGGAGAGACCCTGTGGAGCGTGGCCTGACCCAATTCGCAGCAATTGCTCAGGGGGCGTGGAAGCCGATGTCGCTGGAGCGCCCGGCATGGGCCATGGCCAGCTGCCGGTAGCGGCGGGCGTGCTCCCTCTGTTCGGCGGCCTGCTCCGCGCTGAGCTCCCGCTTGAACTGGGCGGGGGCTCCCATCACCAGGGCCCGCGGAGGCACGTCTTTGGTGACCACGGCTCCGGCGGCCACCAGGGCTCCTTCGCCCACGGTGACTCCGTTGAGCACGATCGCCCCGATGCCGATCAGGCAGCCGTCTAGGAGGGTGGCTCCGTGGATCACCGCCCGGTGCCCGATGGTCACGTCGGATCCGATCAACACCGGGTGTCCCGGGTCTCCGTGGAGCACGGATCCGTCTTGCACGTTGCTGCCCTCGCCGATCACGATCGGGCAGACATCGCCCCGGGCCACGGCCGTGGGCCAGAGGCTGGAGCCGGCGGCCATCTGCACATCCCCGATCAACACGGCCGAGTCAGACACCCAGGCATCGGGATGCACGCGGGGCTCCGGCCAGGGGCTACTCGACATGGCTGGGTTGCGGGCGGGTCTGGTCGCAGCCATTGTCGGTGGGTTGGTGACGGGCACCTCTGGGTGATACGTTCACCTCGTGCCTGAAAGGGCACCCCCCGAACCTGGTCTTCCAGTTCCGGGCGGGTCGTTAGCTCAGCGGTAGAGCACTCGGCTTTTAACCGATTGGTCCTGAGTTCGAATCTCAGACGACCCATTTTTTGAGATCGTTTGGACTGCAAGGGCTAAGCCCTGCGG
>VGPT01000137.1 GCA_016882485.1 Cyanobacteria bacterium M_surface_10_m1_298 | reverse complement strand
GCAACATGAAGATGATTTCCCCCTCCAACCGTGAGGTGGACATCAATCTCGAGAACGAGAACGAATACATCGGCATGTGCCGCCGCGAGGTGATGGATGCCTTCCTGCGCAACCGTGCAGCTGATCTCGGCGCCCATCTGGTGAATGGTCTGGTGACCAAGATCGACACCGGTACCAACCGCCAAGGCCCTTACACCCTCACCTACTCCGATTACAGCGAAGGCGAGGCCACCGGCACCACCCAGACCCTCGAAGTGGATCTGATCATCGGCGCTGATGGCGCCAACAGCCGCGTGGCCAAGGCCATGGATGCCGGCGATTACAACGTGGCCATCGCCTTCCAGGAGCGCATCAAGCTCCCGGCTGAGGAGATGAAGTACTACGAGAGCCTCGCTGAGATGTACGTGGGCACCGATGTGTCGCCCGACTTCTATGCGTGGGTGTTCCCCAAGTACGACCACGTGGCCGTGGGCACCGGCACCATGCAGGAGAACCAGGCCCTGATCAAGAGCCTGCAGGAAGGCATCCGTGAGCGCGCCAAGAAGCGCCTCGTGAACGGTGAAGTGATCAAGGTGGAAGCGCACCCGATCCCCGAGCACCCGCGTCCGCGCCGCGTGGTGGGCCGCATGGCTCTCGTGGGCGACGCCGCTGGTTACGTGACCAAGAGCTCCGGTGAAGGCATTTATTTCGCGGCCAAGAGCGGCCGCATGTGCGCCGAGCAGATCGTGGACTCGAGCCAGGGCGGCAAGAAGGTGCCCAGCGAAGCCGATCTGAAGAAGTATCTGAAGAAGTGGGATCGCCAGTACGGCGCCACCTACAAGGTGCTCGAAATCCTCCAGAACATCTTCTACCGCAACGATGCGGCCCGCGAAGCGTTCGTGGAGATGTGCGATGACAAGGACGTGCAGCGCCTCACCTTCGACAGCTACCTCTACAAGCGGGTGGTGGCGATGAACCCCTGGCAGCAGCTCAAGCTCACCCTGCTCACCCTCGGTTCGGTGCTGCGCGGCAATGCCCTAGCACCTCAGGGCTACAAGCCCGTTCCCAGCGCCGTGCGCGAAGAGTCTGAAGTAAACGCAATGCTCGCCGTGAGCACCATCAAGGGCGGCATCCGCGTGGGCAAGGCCAAGGAAGGCAAAGCCAACACCACTGCCACCACTGATTCAGCCTCCGATGAGCGCGAACCGGTACTGGCTGGCAAAGGCTGAAGCCACCCACAACACAAACATGCCGCCCTCACGGGCGGCTTTTTTATGGCAACCTTCCAGCGCCCAAGTCCAGTCGGCTACCCCATTTAGGCCTCAGCCATCGACACTAGGCGTTGCTTCACGCTATCCCAAAGGATCAGATCAAAGCACCGGGGAATGTCGCTGAGCCGCAGATAGGTGCACTCGCCAAGCAAATGCTGGTTGGCCTCATGGCAGCCGCGCAAGCGGTAGTTGGGAATGCGCTCGCACAGGTGATGAATGCTGTGAAAGGCGATATCAGCTGAGAACCAGTGCAGGATCCTTGGAAGGATGAGGTTGCTACTGCCCGCCATTGCCCCTTGGAAGTAGCTCCAGTCGTTGCTGCGGTGGGCGTACGACTCAGGGAAATGGTGCTGCACAAAGAAAATGCAGATAAAGATGGCTGCGGAGCACGTCATCACAAGGGCGTAGGTGCCCCAGAACAATCCCGCTCCAAGCCAGCGGCTCATCAACCACCAGCTGGCCAGCACGCAAACGTTGTTCGCCGCCAGATCGATGAATTCTTCGCCCGTATACCAATGGCTGGATTGAAATTTCAGCGTGCGTGCGACCAGGCTGAATAGAGCAGGCCAACCATCACGCCGCACTTTCCCTGCCATCGCAGCCAACCATTCCCCGAGCCCAAGCAGTAGCTGCAGGCGAGGCCGCACCACCAGATAGGAAAACCCACCCGGGAACAGCATCAACGGATGACGCGACCAGCCGTAGCGCTGCTGT
>VGPT01000136.1 GCA_016882485.1 Cyanobacteria bacterium M_surface_10_m1_298 | reverse complement strand
GTCCATCATCGACCACCACAGGCATGCCCAGAGGCGCTCTGCTGCCTACAGTGACGCTGTGGACACGGGGCCGATGGATGTCAGATCGAAGCAGCCTCAGCCATCAGCCCACGGAGCTTTCAGAGCGAGAACTCGAGATCATTGAACTGGTGGCCAAGGGCCTCACCAATCAGGAAATCGGCGAGACGCTGATGATCAGCAAGCGCACGGTCGACAACCACGTGAGCAATGTTTTCACCAAGACCGGCGCCAAAAACCGAGTAGCCCTCCTGAACTGGGCGATGGATCACGGCAAGATCTGCCGTGACGGCTTCAACTGCTGCAACCTGCCTCCCGACGAGGACTGATCACCGACTCCACGCTCACGAACAGGGGTTCGATGCTGAAAGCCCCTTCTCCAAGCGCGAACAATTCGGCGTAGGCCAGGCAGTCAGCCTGATCCGGGCCCGCGAAGCGCAAGACGCCGTCATGGTCGTAGAGACCGAGCACCAGAGACCCTTCGCGCAAACCTTAAGCAAATCCTAAGGCGCCTCTTGGTCGGCGAGCAACTGCCGCCAGCGCTGCTGCTCCAGGGACGGCCAACTGGAGAAGGGCTCCTGTGAGAGGGCTGCATTACTGAAGGCCCCCAGGGCCGTGATCTCCTCCACGCACCAGGGCGGGATCACCAGCGACTGATCCGGCTCTTCCAGCTCCACCTCGGCAATCACCAGAGGACTGTTCAGCCCCTCAAACACATCCAGAACCCACTCCCCGCCGGATAGATCCAGGCCGTAGCGACACTTGGAAAGGACGGCTGGGCAACGCTCCAGCAAAGCGCAGGCATCTGCCTCGGGTATGGCGTATTCGAACTCATGGCGAGCGATGCCCTCCCCAGGGAATTTGAGCGTGAACCAGGCGTTCTCGGGCCCAGCGCGGCGAACCCGCAGGGTCATCGCGGCCGACGAGCTCGGGAGGTAGGCCTGCTCGAGCCTCTGACTCCAGAGAACATGCTTCCGCCAGGATTCCCCCCGCACGAGGAAACGACGCTCGATCTCGAGGGCCATGGGCTCAGTTGGGGGAGGGTTCGGCGGCGGTCAGGCTGCCCGCCCAGTGCAATTTGCGGGTCAGCGTTCGGTAGTACGACGGGCTCTGATCCAACAGCACCATCAGGGCCTGATGCGGTGAGCGCCGCACATCGCAGCGATCGCCAGGCTCCAGCACCGAGGCAAAGGCTCCGTCTTTCCAGAGCCGCACCCGACGGCTGTTCTCCCCCAGGGGCCAGACCGCCAACTGCGCCCGCGGAGGCACCACCAACGGGCGACTCGAGAGGCTCATCGGGCAGATCGGATTAACCACAATCGCCTCAACGCCGGGGTGAAGGATCGGGCCTCCAGCCGCCATGGAATAGCCCGTGGAGCCGGTGGCGGTGGAGATGATCAGGCCGTCACCGCGAAATTGATCCACCACCTCCCCATCGATCTCCAGCTCCAGCACACAGGTGGGTGAGATCTCGTCGATCCCTGGCCTGAGATACAGATCATTGAGGGCCGTGTGCACGGTGTCACTGCGATCCGTGCGGGCCTCCAGCATCATCCGGCGCTCCAGAGCGAAGCGGTCATCGCGTAGCCGCTGCCAGAGGTCATTCTCGGCAGCTTCGTCGTGGCCTGAACTCAGCAGCTTGCGCTCCTGGGTGAGGAACCCGAAGTGACCGCCCACGTTGAAGCAGAGAATCGGCACCTCCAGCTGGGCGAGATGCCTGGCCGCACCCAGCACCGTGCCGTCACCCCCCAAGACCACCGCCAGATCCGGCGGACCCCCTTCCTCCGCCAGCAAGCCAGGGAAGGGATTGGCGCTCGATCCACTCATGGCGACAGCCACCTTGACCCCCTGGTCGCGGAGGGTCTGCGCCGAGCGCCTGGCCTGACGCTGTGCCGCCTGGCTGGCGGCTCGGTGGATCAGCCAAACGGTGTTGAGACGCATAGCAGCTGGGGCGTTCC
>VGPT01000135.1 GCA_016882485.1 Cyanobacteria bacterium M_surface_10_m1_298 | reverse complement strand
CCGGGGCGTGCAGCTGTGATCGTTCTTCAAATCGAGCCCAGGCTCAGAACCAGGCCAGCTGCGCCTCCTCCCGGCTGTTCACGTGCGCCTCGGGCGTGCGGCGCTCGAACTCCATCCGGATCGAGCGCTCCTGCTCCCTGTCGGCGGCGATGGCGCGGATCGGATAGAGCTGCTCGCCGTCGCGGAAGGGCACCTGCACCCGGAAGGTGCCATCGGCCTCCAGGGTGACCTGCTGGTCGCCGATGAACAGGCTGGCACTGGGTTCGGTGGCCCCATACACGATCAGCTCGGCGTCGGCCTCGCCGTGGTGGCTGGCGGCGATCTGCGCCGCCAACGCCGGCAGCCAACGGACACGTGGCAACTGCACCGAAGACGCTGCCAGGAGAGACGGGCTAGCCCCCTGGGCACTACTTCTGATAGCCAACGTAATAGATGCCGATGACACCGCCCCCGGCGGGTTTGATGGGCTCGTAGGCCGTGATGTACGGCACACCAAAGATCATCACCTCTCCGTAGAACGGCAAACCTTTCTTGATTTGAGCGATGACTTTGCCATTGGGATCAAGGAGGGTTCCGATCGCCCGTCCACGCCCGTCAGGCTTCTGCACATTGGTGGAAACCCGGATGTACTCATCTCCGCTCTTCACAAAGAACGTCGCGGTCATCCCTTGGCCATCGGCCTTACTGATGGCATCGACAATGCCGAAATTCTTGTTGATTTTGGCCTTACCAAAATACAGAACTGGTGCGCTCTTGCCAGCAACCGCCTCCTCCCCCTGCAGCCTGGGCGCTCCTAAATTCGTCGCCATGGCTTTCAAGTTCGCCATGGAACGGTTGATGCGGGGGTCGGCCTGCGCACCCGCAGTGGACGCCATCAACACAGTGGCAGCAATGCCGCAAGCGGTGGCTACGCTTTTCATCAGGAAGCTCTTTCGATTCATACCGAGACAGCGGAGTAACAAAGGAAGATACCTTCAACGCTAGATGCCTTGAAGCGGAATGAAAAGTGACGACAAATCACCTCACAAGTTCAGAAGGGCCAGAGCCACTGGATGATGAACCTTGCTCTTGTGTGGTCACATGGCGAAACCAGCCGGGGTCTTGCTTGCACTGGGCTTCACGCTGCTGCCGCCAGCGCTCGCCGATGGCGTTCATCTCGAGTCTCTCGGACCCGGGGTAACGGTGGAAACCTTGGCGCGCAGCGATCGATCCTGGAATGGGAGCCTCCTACCGCCCCTGTCTGCAGCCCGGCCGGAGGTGAACGTAGTGCGCATGACGGTGCCTGCGGGGGTGACGCTGAACCTTCACCAACATCCCGTGATTCACGCGGGGGTCCTGGTGCAGGGCCGGTTGCGGCTCGAGGCTGAACAGGGGGCCTCTCAGCTGTTGGAGCCCGGCCAAGCGGTGATCGAGGTGGTCAATCGTGCCCACCGCAGTGTGAGTCTCGGCCCTGATCCCGCGGTGCTGCTGATTGTTTTCGTCGGTCCGAAAGGCACGGCCATCACCCTTCCCGCAACCCCCTAAGCGGGGGCGTGGTTAGTCCAACAGCCGCGACGCCGGGCGGTTGGAACGTCCGCGCTCCGGCTGGGCGCCAGGCCGCAGGCTGTCGTGCGTGGGATCAGCAGGGGCCTGGTACAGACAACCCCGGAGCACCGCCAGCGATGGCACCAGGAACAGCTAGGCCAGAACAATGATCTTCATGGGGGCGGACCGTTCAGAAGCTGAGGCTGATCCCGGAGCCAATGTGGTGCTGCCAGCCCGCGCCCCAGCCCTCACCCGCCTGTCCGCTGTAGGTGGGTCGGTAGTGGGCAAACAGCACGACGGATTTGGCGAGGGGATATTCCAGCTCGATTTCGCCGCCCCAGTCCGTTCGGAAGGGCAGGCCGGAGTAGGAGCCGGGGCTGTAGAAGCGAGGCCCCGCTGAGAACATGATGTTGAGCAGGTCGATGTTGAAGCCCAGGCCCAGCCAGGGATCGGTGTAGTTACCGAGATAAACCTGATTGCTCTCCCAGCCTGTTCTGTTCTGAAGCGAGATGAAAAAGCCATCCACAATCGTTTCCAACCC
>VGPT01000134.1 GCA_016882485.1 Cyanobacteria bacterium M_surface_10_m1_298 | reverse complement strand
TCGAGGAAGGCTGCGCGGATCTCGGCGCCGCTCATGGAACGACCGGTGCGAGGGGCGGCGGCAGCCATGGCGAAGCAGAAAAAGCCTGAACCGGGCATGATCGCGCAGCATGAGCGCCCCTTCCGAGCCATCCCGCGCCCAGCTGCGGCTCCAGTCGATCGGCTGGGCCCTGGGGGCTGGTGTCAGCGCCCTACTCCTGGGCCTGCCCCTCGGGCTTGAATCGGCCCTAAGGGCTGGCGGGTGCGGCTTCTTCTATGGCTTGCTGGCCTTCCATCTGCAGCGGGTGGATCCCAATGACAGTCATCTCCAGGCGGGCCTGGTGGGAGCGGTCTGCGGCATTCACAGCCTGGGTTTACCGCCCCTGAACCCCTGGCCTCTGGAGGCTCCCTGGCCCAAGGCCTTGGCTGGAGTCGCTCCAGCTGTGATGATGGAGCTCATTCGTGCATGGCTGCCGCTGATCGGCGCCGCGCTGGTGCTGCACGGATCGCAAGCCCTCTCGCGACTTGTCGCGAATCGGGTTGAACCGATCCAGCGGCGCCCCTGAACCCCAGGCCCCGCCTCCATGAGCCTGCTGCATGCCACCTGGCTGCCCGTCGTCCCGGCGGGGAGCTTCGCCAAGGGCAAAGCCCCCACTGCTGGCCTGTTGATCTGGGCTGACACCTGGCGCGTGGCCGAACCCGTGACGCCGGGGCTGGAGGCGCCCTTCCACCCCCTCAGCCTCGATCTCGACGATCTGGCCACCTGGCTCGACGACAACAACTTCTGGTCGGAAGATCTGCGGCAGGCCACCATCAGCCTCACCCTGCCCAGCCGGCAGCAGCAGAGCCGCGGACAAAAAAGCAGTGAGGGAGCAGCCTGGAGCGGATTACCCCTGCAATCCGGGGAACCCCTGCCCAAGGATCTGACCTGGTGGCCCTGGCAGGTGGAGGGCTGGTTCCTCAAGCCGGGTCCAGCGGCGGAGTGGCTGAACCAACTGCCCCTCTCTGGCACCTACGAAGCGGGCCTTGGCGACGATCTGCTCTGGTGGTGCCACGTGCAGCGATGGTGCCTGAGCCTGATCGCCCGCGGCCGCTGGCTCCCGGAAAGCGATGACGGCAAGGCCAGCTGGAAGCCCCTGCTGAACCGAGAAGACGACAGGCGTCGCCTCGAGGAACTGGCCGCTCGCATGCCCCAGGTGGTGGCCGCCTCCAGCCCTGATCAGTTTTTGGCCTGTGGCCGCCCCCGCTCCAACCGCCTGCTGGTGGCGAGCATCGTTGAGAAGCTGGTGGATGGGCAGTTGCGCGCGGCCTTCAGCCCCGGCGCCCCCGGCCTCGATCCGCTGCTGGCCGCCTGGGAAGAGGGCCTCGCCAGCCGCGATGGCCGGCTCAAGCTCGATGAGGAAGACCAGGAACGATTGTGCGGCGCCAGTCACCACTGGCGCGAAACCGTGGCCGGCAAGGTGGCCCCGGCGCGGGCCTGCTTGGAGCTGTTCACCCCACCGGAAGGGGAAGAGCTCTGGGAACTGCGCTTTGGCCTCCAGGCCGAAGCCGATCCCAGCCTGCGGGTGCCGGCGGGCATGGTCTGGGCCGCGGGCGACGGCAGCCTGGCCCTCGGCGAAATCCAGCTGGAGCAACCGGGCGCCCTGCTGCTGGAGGGCATGGGACGCGCCCTGCTGGCCTTTGAACCACTGGAGCGGGGCCTCGATGCCTCCACCCCGGAGGCGATGCAACTCACCCCTGCGGAAGCGTTTGTTCTGGTGCGCACCGCCGCCAGCCGCCTGCGGGACGTGGGGGTGGGTGTGGTGCTGCCCGCCAGCCTCTCGGGCGGGCTGGCCTCGCGCCTAGGTCTGGCGATCACCGCTGAGCTGCCGGAGAAATCGCGCGGCTTCACCCTCGGGGAAAGCCTCGACTGGCGCTGGGAGTTCATGATCGGCGGGGTCACCTTGAACCTCAAGGACCTCGAGAAGCTCTCGGCGAAACGCAGCCCCCTGGTGCAGCACAAGGGCGCCTGGATCGAGCTGCGCCCCCTCGATCTCAAGAACGCCGAGAAGTTCTGCGCCGCAGAGCCGCCGTTCAGCCTCGACGACGCCCTGCGCATCACCGGCAACGAAGGGGAAACCCTGCAGCGCA
>VGPT01000133.1 GCA_016882485.1 Cyanobacteria bacterium M_surface_10_m1_298 | reverse complement strand
AGGCAATACTGCTCGGCATACACCTCGAAACGGCTCTCCAGCTCCACGGGGCTGAGCACGTTCTGGCGGGAGAACAGATCGCGGATGGCGTCGCGCTTGAGCACCGGCAGGGCGTCAGCGCTGGTGCGCAGGTTCTCGAGGCCGCGCTCCTTCACCGCCATCTCGTGCCAGGCGCTGGAGTAGCCGTCGCCGCCGAAGATCACGGCGCCGTTGTCCTTGGTGATCTGCTGGAGCACCGCGAAGCTGGCCTGCTCGATGCTTTCCCCCTTCGCCAGGCGAGCCTCAAGCTGGTCAGCAATCCAAGCGAGGGAATCGGCCAGCACGGTGTTCAGCACCACCAGGGGGCCAGCCACCGACTGACCGGAGCCCACGGCGCGGAACTCGAAGCGGTTGCCGGTGAAGGCGAAGGGGGAGGTGCGGTTGCGATCGCCCGCGTCCTTCGGGAACTCGGGCAGGCTGTCGACACCGAGCTGCATCACGCCGCCGCTGGAGGAGCTCTTCAGCTGGCCGGCCTTGATCTGGTTGAACACATCCTCGAGCTGACTGCCGAGGTACACCGAGATGATCGCCGGGGGCGCTTCGTTGGCACCGAGGCGATGGTCGTTGCTGGCGGTGGCGATGGCGGCACGCATCAGCGGGCCGTATTGGTGCACGCCGCGGATCACAGCCCCGCAGAACAGCAGGAACTGCATGTTCTCGTGGGGGGTCTTGCCGGGGTCGAGCAGGTTGCCCTGGGTGCTGTTGCCGATCGACCAGTTCACGTGCTTGCCGCTGCCGTTGACGCCGGCGAAAGGCTTCTCGTGCAGCAGGCAGGTGAAGCCGTGCCTTTTGGCGGTGCTCTTGAGCACGGTCATGATCAGCTGCTGGTGATCGGTGGCCACGTTGGCGGCCTCGTGCACCGGAGCGATCTCAAATTGACCGGGGGCGACTTCGTTGTGGCGGGTCTTGGCGGGCACGCCCAGGCGGTAGAGCTGATCCTCCACGTCCTGCATGAACACCTGCACCCGCTCGGGGATGGCCCCGAAGTAGTGGTCATCGAACTGCTGCCCCTTCGCTGGAGCCGCTCCAAACAGGCTGCGGCCGGAGAGCTGCAGGTCGGGGCGCAACGCCATGAAGGCGTTGTCCACCAGGAAATACTCCTGCTCAGCGCCGCAGCTGGAGTTGATCGGAGCAATCTCCGTTTCGCCCAGCAATTGCAGGACCCGCTTGGCCTGCTTGTTCACCGCGGAGTTGGAGCGCAGCAGGGGGGTCTTCTTGTCGAGGGCCTCCCCGGTCCACGAGACAAACACCGTGGGGATGCACAGGGTCACACCGTTGGGGGTGCGCATCAACCAGGCGGGGCTGGTCACATCCCAGGCGGTGTAGCCCCGGGCCTCGAAGGTGGAGCGCAAGCCACCGTTGGGGAAGGAGGAACCATCGGGTTCGCCCTGCACCAGCAGCTTGCCGGTGAATTCGGTGATGGCGCGGCCGTCACTCTTGGGGGTGATGAAGCCGTCGTGCTTTTCCGCCGTGAGGTTGGTGAGCGGATAAAAGACGTGGGAGTAGTAGAGGGCGCCGCGGCTGCTGGCCCAATCCTTCATGGCATTCGCCACGGCATCAGCGACGCTGATGTCGAGACGGCCACCCTCGCGGATGGTCTTTTGAATCGACTTGAACACGCCCCGGGGCAGGGCCTCCTTCATGCGATCCAGCGTGAACACATCGCTGGCCCAGATCTCCTGAAGGGCTGAAGGAGCCTGCACCGCAACGGGCTTGCGCCGCTGGATGGTCTGCAGGGCGGCGAAGCGCTCAGCACTGGGCATGGCCGATTGGTATCAATACAAACCACTGAAAGCGCGCATGGAGCACGCCTTGGTATCAGGAGATACCAAATCTCAAGTCGAAGGCGCCAGCCCGGCCCTAGCGCCAAGGACGAGGCAGGCACCAATAGATCAGCGCCAACGTTTGAAACAAGACCAACAGGCCGATCCCTGAGGCCACCAGGGGGCGCGCAAAGGGCACCAGGCTCAACCAGACCACCCCGTAGCTGAGGCTCACCGCCAGGGAGAGCGCCAGGGCCACGATCGCGAGAACCCTTCCCCAGCGCCGCCGTGCCAGCAGCGCGGAGGAGGCGATGACCCCCAGCACAAG
>VGPT01000132.1 GCA_016882485.1 Cyanobacteria bacterium M_surface_10_m1_298 | reverse complement strand
CCCCGCGGCAACGCTCTTTGATCTCTGGTTGTCTCAAGACCCTCCAGGCTCCCTTCGGGGAGCCTTTTTTATTGGCAAAAACGTCGCGCTCGGCACACGCTGCCTTGGCGCTCCCGATAGCATGAGACTGTTCCGTCAGCAGTGATGTGGCCGCGCAGAACCCTTCGGGCGGAAGCGTTGCCGGATGCATCGCCGGCTGGCATTAACCCCACAGGAGGAGGTGCCCGTGTCCCACAGTTCTATGAAGCAGGGTCTGCTGATCGCGGAGAACGCCGGCTGATTTCGGCGCCTCGTTCCTAGATCAAACGGTTCCGCGTCAGAGCGGACCCGGCGAGAGCCCCCGGTTCCCTTTGGGAGTCGGGGGCATCGTTTTGGCATGGTCTTTTTTGCTTGGATAGGGGTCTAACTCGTGTTCTGTATGACGGCTCGCCCACACCTGTTGTCCTGGTGGGCTGCTTGTTGGATTGCGCTGTTAGCCGTCTGGCAGTTTTTTCGCGCTGGCTGGGCTGGCACTTCGTGTTGGGCTAGGGGGATCAAGGGCGATCTACCCAGCCTTTGCGTGGATCCCTATTGGGTCAATCAGTGGCTGAAGAACTACGCCGGAGGCTTCAGCAAGCGGGGGTTGATCGGAGAGCTGCTCCGCCATCTGTTTCCAGGCGGGCTTGATCTGCTCTGGCTGAACGTCGCAGCCCTTCTGCTGCTCATCGCCATCGCCCTGTTGCTGGGCTTGTTGGTGCAACGGTTGCTGCGCGTGTCGGCCTTCGCCTCACTCTTGATCACCTCATTGTTGTTCTTGGCTCCCTTTGGAAAGTCGTTAGCTGAAACAGCGCTCGACCCCCTGCAGCTGTGTGTGTTGTTGGTGGCTTTTGTTCTGCTGACGCCACCCCAAAGTTCGACGCGCGATTGGGTGTTGATCGCTGCTTATGTGCTCGGATCACTCATCTACGAAGGCTGCCTATTGCTCCTGTTGCCGGTCGGGTTTTGGTTGATGCGCCCAGGGCTCGGGCGTTGGCTACCGCTGATGTTGACGGCCGCGTTGTTGCTGGTCTTTCAACAACAGGATCCTGCGGGTCTTGGTGAGGCAGCGCGGCAGGCGCTCGTGGCTACGAACCCCTACACCGGTCAACAGCTGCGCTATCAAGATGGCGCTGGACTGGCCGCCTCGGTGAGCTTTGGCTTCAACGTGAAGCAGGAGTTCAGCCGATATCTCGCCGATTCGTTGCGCGATACCGTCTCCCGGGTGTCGCGTTCCCTTGGGGTCGTGATTGTTTACGGACTCTCCTTGTTAACGGCGATGGGGCGAGGCAACTCCCAGGGGCAGCGGGAGTTGGCCCTGATCTGGTTGAGCTGGGTGCCCTTTGCTCTCCCTTTTGTGCTGATCACCCATGACTGGCTCCGTTATGGAGTGATCCTGCTTGTTTTGGCAATGCTGGTGGCCGTGGCACAAACGCAGTCTCCTGAGCCCTTCCAGGAGATTGAGCCCTGGTGGAGCCTCTCTGTGCCGGAGGCCTCAGCTGTTGCTGTGTTGACGCTCTGCACCGTGATCGGTCCTGCCAACCAGGATGTGAGGAAGTTTTTGCCCGCTGACTATTTCTATATCGCGGTCTTGATGTTGCTGGTTGCTTTGGTGCTGTTCTGCTGGAACCAATCCCGTCTAGCCCGCCTTGGCTGAGCGGCTTAGATCGGGTTGACGCACCAGGGCCAACACACCAATCAGGCAAGGCAGGGCCAGGGTGCAGAGCCGCAGCAGCAGCGTGACCGCCAGCGCCTGGGAGCGGTCGGCGCCGTAGAGCATCGCCAGGCCAATCGAGGTGGCTTCACTGGTGCCGAGGCCTGCGGGGAGCAAAGAGATCACCCCACCGAGGCCGGTGGCGGTGCGGATCACGGCGGTGTGATGCCAATCCATCGGCACCCCTAAGGCGCTGTAGACAGCCATCAACAACCAGGCCTCCGCCATCCAGCAGACGCAGGCCATCAGGGTGCCCACCAGCAGAGGCCAAGGCTTCATCAATTGGCGCATGCGCCCCATGGCCAGCAGGGCCTCGCGCAACAGGCGAATCAGTCCGTTCCAGCGTTGATGCAGGGGGAGATGTTCGAGCCAGTGCTCCAGCCGCCTCAGCACCCGCGGATGGGTCAGCAGCCAACC
>VGPT01000131.1 GCA_016882485.1 Cyanobacteria bacterium M_surface_10_m1_298 | reverse complement strand
GACAACCACGATGAGCGCATCGGTTCGCCACCACACGAGACCCTGCTGATGACCCGCTTTCACGGCCTGCCGTGACAGGCCCCTTGCTGATCGTGATCAACGAGCCGCACTCGCCGCCTGGAGCTCCGAAAGAGCATCACCCAGCAGCAACAGACGGCTCGCGATCACCAGCGTGCGATCGGAGCTAGGTGTGTAGTCCCACCAGTTCAGCTGACAAAGGGGTGTGAGCTCGTCAGGGTCGGTGTGTCACCCCCGTCCCCTGAGCTCACATTCCATGCATACCCAGCCAAATGCTCAGCTGACACCCCTCGGCCGAGAACGGTTGCTGCGTCGACACATTGATCACGGTGAAAGCCTCGCCTTCCTGGCTACTCAGGCGGGGATCAGCGTCCGGACTGCCTACAAGTGGCTGGCGAGACAATCACCGCAGCCACATCCGCATAGTTCCAGGTCGTTGTTTCTCTGGCGCGAATCGCATAGGCGTGGCGCAGGTCATAGGGCACGCAGCGCTCCTTTCTCTTCTGGGCCTTCTTCTTGCCCTGGGCAGGTGCTGTTTCCACCCAGGCGTAGAGCTTGGTTTTCAGTTCAAACTCAGCCTTGGCATCGGAGCTGCGCAGCTTGTGGCAGCACACAGCCCCCAGCCGTTCGTTGTTATCGCAGCGCTTCACCAGATCGCGTTCGGGATCAAACGGCTGGCCGTCTTCATTGACGAACTTGGGTACATAGCGGCGGCGCAGCTCCTCGAGCCTTTGCTCTCCGTTCTCGCCGCCCAGTTGATAGCGCTCCACCCACTCCGCAGGGAGCGGTAGCGCCACCCGGAAGCCCGTTTTGGTCACCCTGATATGGCGAGCAGCCACGCCGATGCTCACCATCCCCTGCTCATCAGGGAGTTCGGCGATGTGCCACACCTCATGCGGCCGTAATCCATAGGTGGCCACCATCGCGAACACCCAGCCCCAGAGCGGGTCGTCCTCCACCACCTGATCCAGCCACTCCTGGACCGCGGCCGTGCTTGGGATGCGGCGTCTGGATTCACCAGCGGCCACCAGGGCTCCCTTCTTGCGGTTCACCATCCCCTTGAGTTCCTCGCTCAGGCTCTCCGGTGCAATCGCTCCATAGCCAGCGCGGCGCAGCAGTGACACCACCTCACGTTTCTGGCGGAAGCCCTGGCGGTGCGTGGCCATCGGGATCAGCGGCGCCGTTGGATCCTCAAGCCGTGCCTTGAGGCTCTCGCTGTTGTGCAAGGCAAACCGCCGTACATCCGCCTCCGTAGCCGGGCGATCCGCCGGGAGCAGGCAGAAGTAGCCCTTGCCCTTGAACGGGCCCACCAGGTTCATGTTCACCCCCTGGCCCCGTTGGAACGCCACGACCGCGTCGCAGATCTCAGGCCAGCAGGGGGCACTGCAATCAGTGCTCGCGAGGTCTTCCTGGCCATCGGGAAGCACGGCGGGCCTGCCGCTGCGGGTGGCCTCGATCAACAGGTCCTGCAGGCTCTCGATCGCCTCAGGGTCTGCTGCGGCATAGCCCTTCACCGTGTGCTCACGGGTCGTGCCGCCCTTGCCCAGCTGGTACACCGTGATCCAGGGGCTTCTCCGGTGCTCTCTCAGCCGGTAGCGGGCGCCGAAGGCGCGCAGCACCGCATTGCAGCGCTGCATGGGGCTCTGAATGGTGGCCATGGGAAACGCATCTCTGTCGTGAGTGTTCCCACTGATCAGGTCCCAGAACCCCACCGAGTCTCAGCGGATGAGACGGGGTGGATTCCTTGGGACAAGTCCCAAGGAAATGACACAACTACGGTTTTCGGCGAATCTACCCGGACTCATTTCGCCCGGAATAGAGTGCCTTCAGAAGCCCTGAAATCCCGTGCGCCGCAGGGCTTAGCCCTTGCAGTCCAAACGATCTCAAAAAATGGGTCGTCTGAGATTCGAACTCAGGACCAATCGGTTAAAAGCCGAGTGCTCTACCGCTGAGCTAACGACCCGCCCGGAGCTGGAGAACCAGGTTCGGGGGTGGCCCTTGCGGGCACCACGTGAACGTATCACCCGGAGGGGCCGCCCTCCAACCGCGCCGAGAATGGAGGGGCGAAGCGGCCTCCTGCCTGCCTGTCATGCCTGATCAGCCCTGGCCTCAACCCACGGTGCATCCCGATGCATGGGTGGCCGACTCGGCCGTGATGATCGGCGATGTGCGCCTGG
>VGPT01000130.1 GCA_016882485.1 Cyanobacteria bacterium M_surface_10_m1_298 | reverse complement strand
TCACACCGCTCCGCATCTGCGCCGAGGCGGCCTGCAGATGGCTTTGCTCTGCCGCCACGGGCTGCTCGGCAACCGGCTGCGCCTTCGTGAGCTCAATCGGCTCCATGGAGGAGGCATTCACGGCAGAACCGCTACAAGCGAGGAGGCATCCAGCCGCGAACAGCGCAAAGGATTTCATGGGTTCAGATCAAGGCCTACCTAGGCCATAGCCATGGCTCTGCGGCGATGGCAACAGTGGCGTGCGGATCTGATGCAAGCGAAGGCGTCAGCCCGCTGAGCGATCACCGGCCAACCAGCGCCTGAGCAGCGGCAGGCTGAGGCCGATCACGTTGGAAAAGCAACCCTCGATCCGCTCCACCACCAAGCCGCCGCGCCCTTCCAGGGCAAAACCGCCGGCACACTGGAGGGGTTCACCAGTGGCCACATAGGCCGTGATCTCGGCGTCGCTCAGCGGGGCGAACTGCACGCTGGTGGTGATGGTGGTGATGGTTGGAAGCGCGTCCAGGTCGGGATATCCATGGATATCCGCCTGCGGACACTGCCCCGCACCCACCACCGGCAGCAAGCAATGCCCGGTATGCAACTCCCCCCAGCCACCCGCCATCCGCCGCCAACGCGCGATCGCCTCCTCCGCATCGGCCGGCTTGCCAAACACCTCCCCTTCGAAGGCCAGCACGGAATCGCAACCCAGCACAGCGGTGATCTCAGGATCCCTGCAGCGGTTCCACACCGCATGTGCCTTCGCCCGTGCGAGCAGCTGCACCAGCTGCGCCGGATTGGGATCCGTGATCGCATCTTCATCCACACCGCTCACCTGCACGCGGTGAGGGATGGCCGCCTGCTCCAGCAGACGCCGGCGAGCAGGGGAAGCAGAGGCGAGCAGCAGCACGGAAGTCACGCAGCAGTCCTGAGCAGGAGAATGACAGCCAAAGAGCCCAGCGCGTGATCGCCCCCTCTGCCGCCAGCCAGACCCAGCAGGCCATCCACCGCGCCCGCCAAGCGGTGCGCTGCCTGCCGTTTCGGCTGGCCTTCTACAAAGAACTGGAGCAGGGCGCCCTCAGCAGCAGCCAACTGGCCGCCCGGGCCGACTGGCACCGCATCACGCGCCGCCGCCTCAGCGCCAACCGCACGGAAGACCACTTGATCTGGTTGATCCAGCTGGGGGTGCTGCGCCGCGAAGTGGATGGTCAGGGCCTCACCGAACGGGTGCGCCTCACCCCCCTGGGCCGCGAGGTGTTGAGCCGTTGGGATGGAGAAATCGCCAGGGCCAGCGTTCCCCGGCGCCTGCTGCATTGGCTGGTACAGCACTGGCCACGGCTTTGAGAGCAGTGCCGTGATTTCACGGATGCAGCGCGGCGGCTGAGGGGTTGAGCATCAAGAAACGGAGCCGATTGGCGCCGTTAGCCTGATGAACAGCCCAACTCTCGATCGTCAAGCAGCAGCCACGTTCCTGGCAGGGGCTCTGCTGATCGCCATTTCCTTCCTCACCAACTACGGCCATGGAGCACTCCTCCACCTCAAAGCCCTTTCATTGGATGAGCAGATCGGAATATCTCTCCACGCTGCCGCTCTGGCGGCGCTGTTTGGCGATGCTGAACTGGCGACCCGTCTTCGAGATCGAACAAGAGACAAGGTGGCTCGAGCACGCCAACTCGAGATTCGACGCCTTATCGCAGCAATCCGATTTCAGCTCGCCGACACCCCCAGAAGCCGAATCCAACTGAACGAGACCCTGGCCCTTCTGCTTGAAGAACTCAGACCAGCCAACACCAGCAGCCCCGAAAACAACTGATGAGCCCAGGCGAACCAGCACGAACAATCCATGGGTAGCATTTATATTCTCCCTTCTCATCGAGCCATAGCCCCAGAAGTAACCCTGCGGCAATCTGGTGGCTCTGTGAGCGCCACCATCCCCAAGGAACTGGCACGCAGATTCCATCTGGAACCCGGCGATCGCATCCAGGCCATCAAAACCGAAGACGGCATCCTCTTAACGCCGTTTAACCCCACTGTTCAGCAGGCTCTCGATTTGGCCTCAGGAGCCGCCAAACAATTCCAGCCAGCCTTGCGCGAGCTCGCCCAATGAGCGCATGCCCTGAGCCCTGCAGGGTTCCAGTTCTAGCCGTGCGCGCCATTCATCACGAGCAGATCCTCGAGCACGGGGGGCTGCAAAGCATTCGCAGTGCAACGGCGCTCGAGGCGGCCCTAG
>VGPT01000129.1 GCA_016882485.1 Cyanobacteria bacterium M_surface_10_m1_298 | reverse complement strand
GCCAGCAGCTTCAGCCACAAGCCGTACTTCTTCAATCGGGGCAACCTCGAGCGCTATAGCGGCGGCGCGTTCTGCCGGAGCTGCCCCCTGAGCGAGCAAGGCTGCCCGTTCGAGGCCAGCTACGAGCAGCTGGAGGCGGAGCTGTTCCAGCGATGAAGCACCCCATCCTTTGGATTCACGGCGAGGCCCTCGGCCCTGCCAACCCCGCCCTGCTGGCCCACCCCGGCCGGCCAGCGGTCTTCGTGTTCGACGCGGAGCTGCTGGCGGGCGGCACAGCCACCAGCCCGGAGCCGGTGAGCCTCAAGCGCATCGCCTTCCTCTACGAATGCCTGCTGGAGCTGCCCGTGAGCCTGCGCCGCGGAGATGTGGCCACAGAAGTGCTGGCCTTTGCCCGGGCCCATGGAGCCGACGGCATCGTGACCAGCGCCGGCACCGACCCGCGGGTGGCCGCCATCTGCGCGCAACTCAGCCAGGAGCTCCCGCTGGAGGTGTTGGACCCTGAGCCGTTTGTGGAGCTGGATGGACGGGTGGATCTCGGGCGCTTTAGCCGTTACTGGAGGCGCGCCGAACGGGAGGTGTGGGCCCGCTGGAGCCAGGAGCAGTAGAGAGGCGGAGGCTCAGGAAGCCGACTCATCCTCAGGAGGGCTGAGCAAATCCCTTTCCTCAAGGGAAGGGAACACCGCAGCAGGGATCGAGCGCTCATCGCGAGGTGGCTCCTGCCACTGCCAGCGGGCCCGGGGGGCCCGGGCTTTGCAGAGGGCCTCCAGTTCCCGGCGCAGCGCCCGGCGCACGTCTTTGCGGGCTACGGCATCAAAAAACTCCTGTCGGGTGGCCAGACCGGAGCTGAAGGGAACGCTGCCGTTGCCGTTGAACAGGCGGGCCGGGTCCACCAGCCAGCGGGGCCGGCACACCCCCTGCTGAGTGCTGTCGGTCTCCAGCCAGATGTGCAGGCCATAGCCATCGGGCTGATTCACCACCGCCAGGCCGTCATGGGGCTGGGAGCGCTGCAGGGGATAGATCACCCAGGTGGCCCGGCGCTGCAGGGGAACGCAGCCCAACAGGGCGGCGGCCAGCAACGGTGCAGCGATCAGACGCGAAGCGAGCGGTGGCAAGCGCAGTCAGAGCACAATCGAGGCCATTCTGGCGCTGCTGCGATGGTGCTCACCCCCTCCGAGATGCTGCCGCTGGGCACGTCCCTGCCCCCGTTTGGCCTCGAGTCGGTGAACGGTGAACGCTGGGAGAGCGAGAGCCTCAACCGCCAGCCGGTGTTGGTGCTGTTTCTCTGCGCCCACTGCCCGTTTGTAAAGCACATCGAACCGGAACTCACCCGGCTGCAAAACGATTACGCCGGGCGCCTTCAGATCATCGGGATCTCCAGCAACAGCACCCTCACCCACCCGCAAGACGGGCCCGAGGGCCTCCGGGAGCAGGCCGAGCGCTGCGGCTGGAGCTTCCCCTACCTGTTCGATGCCAGCCAGGAGGTCGCCAAGGCCTTCCACGCCGCCTGCACGCCGGATCTGTTCCTGTTCGATGCCGAGCACCGCCTCGTCTACCGGGGCCAGCTCGACGGCAGTCGCCCCGGCAACGATCAACCCCTCGATGGCTGCGATCTACGCCGGGCCATCGAGGCCCTTCTGGCGGGCGAACCGATCAGCCTGGAGCAAAAGCCCTCGATCGGCTGCAACATCAAGTGGCATCCCGAGGGCAGCCCAGGGCGGTAAACCGAACGCGGGCCTTAAGGTTGCCTTCATGCAGGTGCCTCCATTCAGCCTCTCCGAACAGCTGGCGCAACTCGGGCCGGAGCTCGATGCGGCGGTTCTGCAGGTTTTACGCAGCGGCCAATACATCGGAGGGGGCGTGATCGCCGCCTTCGAGCAGGCCTTTGCCGAGAGCGTGGGCACCCCCTTTGCGGTGGGCTGCAACAGCGGAACCGACGCCCTGATCCTGGCCCTGCGCGGCCTGGGCATCGGAGCCGGCGATGAAGTGATCACCTGCTCCTTCAGCTTCTTTGCCACCGCCGAAGCGATCAGCGCCGTGGGAGCCACCCCGGTGTTCGTGGATGTAGAGGAGAGCTCCTATCTGATCAATCTCGATCAGCTGGAGGCGGCCATCACCCCGGCCACCAAGGCCCTGATTCCTGTGCACCTGTTCGGGCGCCCGGTCGACATGGAGCGGGTCTGCTCCATCGCAACGCGCCATGGCCTCAAGGTGGTGGAAGACTGCGCTCAGGCCAGCGGAGCCAGCTGGGCCGGCCGCCCCGTGGGCAGCTGGGGCGATGTGGGCTGTTTCAGCTTTTTCCCCACCAAAAACCTCGGCGGAGCCGGAGATGGCGGGGCGGTCACCTGCCGCGATGAGGCCCTCGCCCAACGCATGCG
>VGPT01000128.1 GCA_016882485.1 Cyanobacteria bacterium M_surface_10_m1_298 | reverse complement strand
GGTAGCCTTCCAGGCCAATGAAGAACTGCAGATAGGGATTCTCCTTGATCTGCTCAACCAGTTCTTCATCCGTGAGCCCCAAGCGGGCTTTGATGATCAAAGCTCCCAGGGCCATGCGAAATGGCTTGGCTGGAGCACCAAACCCCTTACAGAACTGGGCTGCATAGTCATCTTCCAATTCGTCCCACGGGATCAGGTCGGCAAGCTTGATCCAGCGATTGTCACCTGAGAGTTGTCCACCAAATGGCAGGAAGAAATCCTTGAACGAGAGCTGATCACGATGCTCGCGCCGATATATGTGGAAAACTCTGGGCGGCTTTTGGGTACAAATGGACCCATTTGCGTACATTTTACCGCCAGAAACTGGCCATATCCATTGCGGCGCAACTGGTTTGGCCTTATTCAGGAGGCCCTATGTGCTCCAGTCGGTGCACATGTTGATCGACGGTGATTTCGATCGGCCCTGGCACGACGGTGAGCGGCGCCGCACCGAGTTCGTGATCATCGGCCGCGCATTGGAACCCGACGCCCTGCGGGCTGGTTTCGCAGCCTGCGTGGCCTGATTCAGCCATGGCACAGGCGCCCTTGGTGAGCGAGCGGCTCTGCGGGGATCTGCAGCAACCGATCACGGCCCTGGCCTGGTCGGCCGATGGTGAATTTCTCGCCATTGCAAGTGCGGGCGGCGAACTGCTCCTGCTCAATTTCCGCGCCGGCTGCGAGGAGCTGTTGCGGGGCGAGCACAACAGCAGCCTCGATGTGGTGGGCTTCAGCGACGGCGGCCAGTTCCTGATGGCCGCCGGACAGAGCGGTGAGATGTTGCTGTGGGAGCTGGGCGGCACAGGAGTCAGGCCCCTGGCGATGGGCCCCATGGCTCTGGGCGGTTGCTGGATCGATGCAGCGGCCTGGCAACCCGATGGGTTGTTGCTCGCAGTGGCCAGCGGACGGCAGGTCCGCCTCTGGGATGGAGCACTGCGGCAATGGCGTGAACACACGCTCGCTCTGCCGGGCAGCGTGCAATCGCTGGCCTGGAGCCGCGACGGGTGGCAGCTGGCAGCGAGCTGCCAAGGGGAACTCGCCCTCTGGCGACCGGCAGAAGCGCCCTCGGGCGAACCACCGCTGCGGAACAGCATCGCCTCAGCTGGATTGGCGCTGAGCTTTTCCGGTCCCGGGCACCATCTGGCCTGCGGGCTCCTGGATCGTTCGCTGTTGGTCTGGCCCCAGCAGTGCCACGGACAACCCTGGCAGTTCAGTGGTTTTCCCGCCAAGGTGCGCCTGCTGGCCTGGAGCGACCGATCAGGACGGTTGGCTCCCCTGCTGGCCAGCGCTGCGGCCGACTCCGTGATCCTTTGGACGCAGGTCAACCAGGGCGCCAAGGCCTGGCGACCTGAGCCCTTGCTCTGCCATCAACGACGGGTGAGCGGACTGGCCTTCGCTCCAGGCAGCACCTTGTTGGCCAGTGCCTCTGTGGACGGCACGGTGGCTCTGTGGAACGGAAAAGGGCACTTGCTTCAGGTGCTGGAAGGCCAGGGAGCCGGGTTCAACAACCTCGGCTGGCGCGGCGATGGACGGCATCTGGCGGCCGGTGATGCCCAGGGACGTTGGTGGCTGTGGCCGGTGACGACACCAGCGGCGGAGCAATCGAACGCACGGGCCGGTGGCAGCTTTAAAACCAACCCATAAGATGAGAACGATTATCGCTATGGGATTGCAGATGGTGATGGGTCTGCGGTTTCGGCGCCTGCCTGTCGCCTTGCTCCTGGCTGCATCTCTCGTGGCGTGTGGTGCTCCGCGACAGGCTGATCAGCCCTCCGAGACGACGGGCATCGAGGTGGTGACCACCTTCCTGCCGATCACCCTGTTCACCCGCGCCGTCGCCGGGGATTGCGCCACGGTCAAGGCTTTGGTTCCACCGACCACAGGCCCCCACGACTTTCAGGCCAAACCTGGCGATCTGGCTGCGCTGCGCCAGGCCCGCGTGTTCGTGAAGAACGGGCTGGAGATGGAGAGCTTCCTCGACAAGCTGGTGGCCTCCGCCGGCAACAGCCAGCTGGCTGTGATTGATTCCAGCCGCGGGATTGCCACCATCGACTCGCCAGAAGAAGAAGCGGCGCACGGCCATGAGCATGGAGAGGACGAGGGCCATGAACATGCCCATGGAGCGGTGAATCCCCATATCTGGCTCGATCCGCTGCGGGCCGTGCAGCAGGTGGAAACCATTCGCGATGGCCTTGTCAAAGCCGACCCCAGCTGCGCTGAGGGATACAAGCGCAATGCAGCGGCCTACACCGCAGAGCTGCGGGCGCTGAACGATGAACTCGCCACCCAACTGAAGCCCTATCGCGGCAAGACCTTCATTGCCTTCCACGATTTCGCCCCTTACTTCGCCCAGCGCTACAACCTCAAGGCTGATTTCCTGGTGGATGTGCCGGAGCTGAACCCCAGCCCGGCTGACCTCCAGCGGGTGGCCGCCGAGGTGAGGCAAACCCAGCTCAAGGCCCTGTTGA
>VGPT01000127.1 GCA_016882485.1 Cyanobacteria bacterium M_surface_10_m1_298 | reverse complement strand
CAGCGCCCGGGAGCGACTGAAGGCCAAGGGCTACCAGGTGCATGCAGTGATGGATATCGAACGCATCACCAACGCCCTGCTGGCCGCCGGTCGCCTGACGGAAGAACAGGCTCAGGTGCTGGGATAGAGCCATGAGACCTAGACAACGCCGCAGGCTGGCGATCAGCCTGGGAGGAAGCCTGAGCTTGCTTCTCTCCCTCACCCTGTTGGCCTGCCAGCGACCAAAACCCCCTGAACCCTCCACCACCCCAGCAGACGCCCCTCAGGGCAAGTCGGATCGGAGCAGGAGCAGGGAAGAACTTCTGCAGCAGCGCGACACCTTGATCCAGGAGGCAGAGGAGCTCTTCAACAGAGGTGAGAACGATCTTGGCTGCGATCGGGTGAACAAAGCCGATGCCTTGAGTCGATCGCTCTCCGTGGCCACGACCAGTGCCCAAGAGCAGTTCAGCGCAGCCTGCAGCGCGCCGTGAAGGCGTCTGCGGCAGCGATGATCCAGGTCAGGGATCTGAGCAAAACCTTCCGTGTTGCGGAGAAGCAGCCCGGGCTTCAGGGAACGCTGCGGCATCTTCTGCTGCGACGTCATCGGGATGTCGAAGCGGTGAGCGGTCTCAACTTCAGCATTGAGGAGGGGGAGATGGTGGGTTTCCTGGGACCGAACGGGGCTGGCAAAACCACCACCTTGAAAATGCTCAGCGGCTTGATTCACCCCTCAGCAGGCGAGCTGTCCGTAGCGGGATATCAACCGGAACGTCGTCAATGCGGGTTCCTTGAACAGATCACTTTGGTGATGGGCAACAAACAGCAATTGATCTGGGACCTGCCACCGCTCGACTCCATCCGAGTGAACGCCGCGGTCTACGGCATCGACGCCATCGAAGCCAAACGTCGGGTTTCAGAACTGGCGGACATGCTGGAACTGGGGGAGGAATTGCATCGGCCAGTGCGCAAGCTCTCCCTCGGGCAGCGCATGAAAGCAGAACTGCTGGCGTCGCTGCTGCATCAGCCTCGGGTGCTGTTTCTCGATGAACCCACCCTTGGATTGGATGTGAGCGCCCAGGCACGGGTGCGTGATTTTTTGGCGGAATACAACCGACGTTTCGGTGCAACCGTGCTGTTGACCAGTCACTACATGGGTGACATCACCGCACTCTGTGAACGGGTGCTTCTGATCCATCAAGGTCAGTTATTTCACGACGGTGACCTTGAGGCTCTGACCAGCAAACTGGCTCCGTTTCGCCAGGTGCGACTGGAACTGCAGAGGGCCTATCCCATGGCTGCCTTCGAGGCCTACGGCACCGTTGAATCCCATCAGGAGCATCAGGTGATGCTCCTGATCAACCGAAACTGCCTCACGGAGACCGTGGCAGCGCTGCTCTCCAACTTCCCCGTGGTGGATCTGGAGGTGAACGATCCTCCGATTGAAGAGTTGATGCGCAGCCTGTTCAGTGCAGCGGCCACCTCCGCTCTGCCATGACCAGGAAACGACCCAGGCTGGTCCGAGCGGTGCGTATCGCCAAAGCGTTGCTGTCGACGCAATACGCCTACATGCTCGAATACCGAGCAGAGATTGCGCTGTGGGCCATCTCCGGAGTGCTACCCCTGATCATGCTTGGGGTCTGGCAGGGCAGTGGAGCGGCCACGCGCGCAGGCCTGAACCCACAACAGCTTAGTCACTACTTTGTGGCCGCATTTGTGGTGCGGCAATTCAGCGTGGTGTGGCTGATTCACGTGTTTGAAGAGGACACTCTGACGGGCAAGTTGTCGCCCTATCTGCTGCAACCGCTCCAACCGCTTTGGCGTTACTTCTGCGCACACCTCGCCGAACAGGCGACGCGGATTCCTTTTGTGGGCTTCCTGCTAATCGGACTGGCCACGATCAACCCTGATTTGCTCTGGAGGCCATCAGCCGGGGAGCTGCTCTGGGGAATTGCCGCTCTCTGGAGTGCCTTCATTCTTCGGTTTTTGCTGCAAACCCTCGCGGCAATGCTCTGTTTCTGGAGTGAGCGCGCCGCCGCCCTGGATCGACTCCTGCTCATTCCCTATCTGTTTTTGTCGGGGCTTGTGGCTCCTCTCGACACCTTTCCGGCCTCGATCAAGCGGATCGCCCTGGCGACCCCCTTCCCGGCGATGGTCGATTTTCCGGCTCGCCTGTTGTCAGGCCTACCGGTGGATTTGGGCGGCGGATTGTTGAGCTTGCTGATCTGGTGCCTGATCCTTGCTCCGCTGTGCTGGTGGGGATGGCATCAAGGGGTGCGTCGCTACGGGGCCATGGGGGCATGAGGCGCTCTCGCACCCTCGCCACCGTGCTGCAGTTCTGGCGCAGCTCCCTGGAAGCGGAAAGTGAATACCAGCTGAATCTTCTGCTCGAATGCCTGGCAGTCGCTGGCAATCTGGGCGGCAGTGTCTTCGTGTTGGCGCTGCTCTTTTCGGGTCAGTCGACGCTGGGGGGCTGGCGCTGGGATGAAGCGCTGATCGTGTTGGGCCTCTACACCCTGCTGGATGGCTTCACGAGCTGCCTGCTGCAGCCAAACCTGAGCAAGATCGTCAACCACGTTCAGCAGGGAACCCTCGATTTCATCCTGCTCAAACCGGTAGACACCCAGCTTTGGCTCTCCTTGCGCTGTTTGTCCCCCTGGGGCTGCCCAGCACTGGTGGCCGGTTGCGTGCTGGTGG
>VGPT01000126.1 GCA_016882485.1 Cyanobacteria bacterium M_surface_10_m1_298 | reverse complement strand
CCCAGCACGGGCTTCAGAGCTGAAGCCGTTGCCTGAACCATGGCGCTGGTCAGGGCTGGGTCGTGCCAGACATGGGGATCGAGTGCTTTGTTGCGCGGCACAGCCCGCTCAGCCACCGGCACCACAGGGGCACTGACGCGAATGCGTTGCATCGCCGGCGTGAGGTTGTACCCGTTCATCAGCACAAGCCGAGCGGAGCTCAGGGCTTGCCGATCGGATCCGCGCAAGGCGACGCCATGGGGATCAGCTCCAGGTGGAATCAGGCAGGTCACGCGAGCGGCGCCCTGCACAAGCGATCGGGTGATATCGCAGAGCACGCCATCCACGGCCACCACCAAGGGTGGCGGTGGTGCTGCAGCCATGAGAAGGCCCGCAAGGGCACCTGCAGCCATCAAGTCCAGCATCGCTTTGTGAACGATAACGGTTCTCAGTGCATGCTGCTTCGCTCGGCTGCCGCGCCCTCGTCCGTGAGGGCTTGGGCGCCGGCCATGGCATCGATGTCGACCTGGGTCTGGCCCATGAATCAGCCCTCAAGGGAGCCGAAACCGATGCCACCAAGCGAGCCCTGATGACCTTTGGCAATCCCTTTGGCCTGGCCCTCTACGACAAGCAACAGCGCCAAGTGAGCAGCTCAGCTGCTGCCACCACCCCGGCACCCGTGGCCAACGGAGCCAACCATCCCAGTTCTGGGATGCCTGATGCTCCCCTTCAACCTGCCGCCATCTCCCGGCTACAGGAGCAGATCAAGGCTCTGCCCCCTGCTCAACTCGACGCCTTCTCTAAGGGCTTTCGCGCTGTCTTCCAGGTGCCTGATGCCGTGCCCTCCCTGGCGGGGTTGATCACCACAAGCCGCCATCAGCGCTGGATTGAGGGCTTCCTGGCGGAGGCGGCTTCCGCCTGATCCATGGATTCTGCCTACTGTTGGCATGGCGACGGGGTTTCTGCCATGCCGACACCAAGCCATCTGGATTGGGCCGATTGCCCGGCTGTGGAACAGGATCCGCAGCGCGTCAGCGGCGCCTGGGTGTTCCGCGGCACCCGGATTCCCGTGGCGGCGCTCTTCGAGAACCTGGAGGACGGCGTTTCCCTGGTGGAGTTCGTGGAACTCTTCCCTGGGGTGAGTGCAGCACAGGCCCGCCAAGTGCTCGAGCACGCCGCCAGAAGTACGGCCGTGGTCCTGGCGTAGTGCGCATCCTGTTTGATCAGGGGACACCAGCTCCTCTGCGGCGATGGCTGAGTGCCCATCAGGTCAGCACCGCTTACGAGCAGGGCTGGTCAACCGTGACCAACGGCGATCTGATTCGCCTGGCTGAGCAACAGGGCTACGAACTGCTGATCACCACGGACACCAACCTGCGCTATCAGCAGAATCTGCAATCCCGCACCATCGCAATCCTGGTGCTCTCCACCACCAGCTGGCCGCGGATCAAAGCAGCAGCCGATCAGGTGGTGGATGTGGTGGCTGATCTGGCGCCCGGGGATTACTGCGAGCTCCGTATTCCCTGATCAGCCCAACGGGAGCAGCAGAAAAGGCCGGCCAGCGGCCGGCCCTGCCTTCAGCTCACCTGAGCCCTGCGGCTGCAGCAGCCTGATGAGCGGCCACCTCAGCCTCCTGATCGGCTTCGATGGCCTGATCAATGGCCTCCACCCGGGCGAGGAACCCAGCCATCGCTGGCAGCAACTCCTCCTCGAGCAGGGTGATCTCCTCCTCCCCATAGGGGTGATCAATCCAGGGCCTCGGGATCAAGACCCCCTTGGCGGCGTGGGTGGCAAGGATCCACTCCACGGCCCGATAGCAGGACTCCACCAGACCAACCGGATCCTCGGGGCCATACCCCAGGACATGCGTAGCCATAACGACCTGACGCCCTACGGCGCAGCGACGGGACGCCTCAAGGACCGCCTCGCCAGTCAAGGGGCGAGTCCATCAGCCAATGCGCGGTGAGCACCGGCGCAGCCGGGGCGATCGCGCCACACCAACCAGTCAGCTCGCCTCGCGCAGCCCTTGACCAGGGGCGATCCTGGAGGTGCCCGGCGCGGCGCTTCTTGCGGTGCGTCTTGAGCCGGTGGGGTGTATCTGGCGGACTGCTCAACCCTCCACCGGCCTGGGGACAGGTCAGGGAAGCATCCACTCACAGCAGGCGCCTGAGGTCGTTTACGCACAGGCGTAGCGAGCAGAGCGCCGCCGTCCAAGGGGCTCGATCCATTCGTTGAGGATCTGCCGGTGCCTCATGACGCGGCCAGGGATCCTGCAGCCCAGATTCACTTGGCCCTCATCGATCAGGCGGCCTAGGCGCAACGCCAAAGCTTCTTCGTGCCGGGCGAATGAGTCCTGATGCGCTGCGATCCAGGCCATCTCACGTTCCGTGATGACGCCTGTAGCCAGGGACTCAAGGAAGACCTCTCCGACGGACATGAGAGAAATGTAACGGGCTCGTTACATATTGGCGCCCCGCTCGGGTCGGTGCGTCCAGTGCTGCGAAAGGCCGGCGTTGTGGATCTTGCGGTTAGCGCTCTGCCCTGGTGATCCGCTCACACCCGCCGGCCTTGATCCCCTCCCTTGACGGTCCGCACCAGCAATCGGCTCACCCACTGCCGCGGCGGCGCGTGCCTTGGAAGCGGCGTGGATCCATCCCAGCGTGCCCACTGCGTCAGAGTCGGCAAGGATCAGCCTGATAGACGATACGC
>VGPT01000125.1 GCA_016882485.1 Cyanobacteria bacterium M_surface_10_m1_298 | reverse complement strand
GAGAGGCGATGTCGTCGAGGAAGAGGGCCAGCAGCAGCAGGCCGCCGAAGAGCACCAGCAGCAGCGCCAGGCTGGGGGGCACAAAACCAGGAGCGAGGAGCGGGCTCTAGCCTGCCTGGCAGCACGCAACAGCGCCATGGCTGAAACGCCCGCCGCAACACCCGAGGCCGCCGCCAAGAGCACCATCAAAAAGGGCAGCCTCGTGAGGGTGAACCGCAGCGCTTACGCCAACAGCCTCGAAGCGCAGGCGAGCGACACCATGGCGCCCGACTACATCTTTGAAGGCCCTGCTGAAGTGCTGGTGATCAAAGGCGATTACGCCCAGCTGCGCTTCCGCAGGCCGGTGCCGGATGTGTGGCTGCGGGCGGATCAGCTGGAGAGCTTTTAGATCTCCAGGCGGCGCCGCTCCTCCTGTAGGCGCGTACGGCGCTGCTTGGCTTCCCGCAGCATCTCGCGGCCGTCGCGCAGATAACTATCCACGTAGCCCATGGTGTAGCGCTCCAGTTCCGTGAGCGCGTCTTGCACCTGCGAGAGGCAGTGATACACGCTGAGGCTGAAGCCCTGTGCTGACGCGGGCGCGGCCATGGAGCGATACAGCGCTTCCACCTTCTCCATGCGGGCCTGGCTCTGCTCGAGGAAGGCGCAGAAGGCTTCCATCAAGGCGTCGTCGTAGGGATCGGCAGAGAGGGCCCGGAGCTGGGCCGGGAAGGGATTGATCACCTGGGCCAGGAGACGATCGATCGGTGCGTACACCTTCTGCAGCCAGGCCAGGAGCTCGGCATCACCGCGGGCGGCTTGGGCCGTGGCCTTGCGGGCAGCGCGGCCTGCGGCAGCGGAGCGGGCCGTCGCCGAGCCTGCATCCGCCTGCATGAGGCCCTGGTTCAGCCGGTCGTGCGCGGCGCGGCGATCGGCATCACCCAGCACTTCCCAGGCCGCATTGAGCTCGAGGATCCGATGCTCGTCACCACCCGCATCGGGGTGATGCTGCTTCACCAGGGCGCGATAGGCAGCCTTGATCTCAGCCCCGCTGGCGGAGGCCGCAACACCGAGCACCTGATACGGGTCGCGAGCAGAGGAAGACCTGGGCAAGAGCAGGCAAAGGCGACCGCCATCCTCGCGCCCCAGACAGCGGCACCAGGCCCTCACAGCAAGCTGAATAACAAAAAAGCCCCCCGCCGAAGCGGGAGGCTGATCTTTTGGTGTGTGAGTGTGCGCGAGGAGCGCGTGAGGAGTGTGCTGATCAGGCGATCAGAACTTGAAGCCCACCTGAATCACACCACCGAAGGCGTTGAAGGTTTCGCCTTGGGGGGTGTTCTGGCCAGCAGGACGGCTCTGATACAGCAGCGCGGGGGTCACACTGATGTTGTCGGAAACCTTGAAGTTGTACCACCACTCCCAGGTGTAGTTGCCGTCGTAGGGGGTGCTGCCGTCGAAGGTGGAGGTGGTGAAGGGGGCTTGACCCACGCCCATACCGGCAGAGTTACCCTTCACGAACACATCCTTCCACTGCAGACCCACCATCCAGGACTGAGCGTTCTTGGTGTTGATGGCCACGTCATAACCATCGGTGAAGGTGGAGATACCCCAGCCGGCGCTGATCGAGGGAACCCAGCCGCTCTGAGAAGGCTGCCAATAGCCATTGAGGGCAAAGCTATTGGTGGCAGCACCTTGACCACCAGCCTCGCGGATAGCTCCGCAGGAGGTACGCGAAGCGGCGTAGGTGTACTGAGTACCGGAACGGATATCAGTTCCGCACTGGCCGTAGCGATAGGCACCGGTTAGCGCCCAGCCATTGCCGGCACCACCAATCTGAGCCAGGAAAGAACCGGCACTGTTGTCGGTCATGACACCGCCGAGTTCGGGGTCACCGTTCTGGGCGTTCTTAGCCACATAGTTGATTGCAGCTGCCAGATAGGGGCTACCCTTCTGTACTTTCTGCTTCCAAACCAGACCCGCGCCAGCGCCGGTTTCCTTGTTATAAACGCCGGATGTACCGAAGGTACCGTAGAGGAAATCACTCAGATTTGAATCGTAAACCGAGGGCCTGATCGCCAGCATCTCGGTGTTACGAACGCGAGCACCGATCGTGGTGTTCAGCTCTTGACCCACCGGGAAGGAGTAATAGAGACGGTCCAGCTCAACAATGTTGGGGCCAGCGCTCGATTCAAAAGGCTTATCCAGCTTGGTGGAGCGATACTGGCCACCGTCAAAAGCAGACGCCTTACCATTACCAGCTCGCAGGCGGGTACGCAGCAGATCCTTGCCGGTGAAGCTGGTGTCGAAGTTCAGACGAACGTCATAGTTGAACGTCAACGCGCTGAGAAGAGCCGCGTCGTCTTTCAGGCCGGGCCCGGTATTGGCAGGGCCGCGATCGTAGGAACCGCCGTAGGTGTAGGCACCCAGATCGAAGGTGGCTTCACCACGCAGCTTGGTGGTGGTGGAGAACTGGGTGGCTTCCAGCTCACCCACTTTGGCCTCCAGGCCATCCACACGGCCCTTGAGCACGGCGAGTTCCTTTTCGAACTCGGCCATCAGGCGCTTGAGCTCGTCGGTCACTTCAGTGATCCGGTCGAGGCAGGCGTTCAGCAGGGCGGCCGCTTCAAAGCGGGTCATCGCACGGCTGCCGCGGTAAGTGCCGTTGGGGTAGCCGGCCACACAGCCGTAGCGCTCGATCAGGTTGCTCAGAGCCTGATAAGCCCAGTCGGTGGGCTGCACATCGGAGAACTGGGTGATCGAGGTCACCTGCTCTTGCGAGCCGTACTGGCTCACGCCAGCAATATTGAGATCAGCGGCGGAAGCAGCCACAGGAGCCATCAGGCCCAGGGCAGCAGGCGCCAGAAGAAGCTTCTGGAACAGTTTCATGGTCCTCACACCAATTGAGGGGGCTCAGGCACAAAACCTGAGTT
>VGPT01000124.1 GCA_016882485.1 Cyanobacteria bacterium M_surface_10_m1_298 | reverse complement strand
GCCCCGCACCTACCGCGACGACCAGTACCTGGCCGGTGCCCTGGGGATGTACCTGACCTACATCAACCTGTTCATCTTCATCCTGCGTCTGGTGATCGCCCTCAACGGTGGCGGTCGCCGCGACTGAACAGAGCGCAGCTCAAACACCAGCGCGCAGGTTTCAGGCACCCCTTCGGGGGTGCTTTTTTGATGCCCCCTCAGCCGAGGGACATGGGGGTCGCGGCCGTGTCCGCTAATTCCGCACGGTCTGTACAGATTTAAAAGACACGGCCGCCCAACCCTCACCCCTCGGCCACCGCCAACACCGCTTCGGCAATCGACGCTCTCTGCTCCGCGTCGTAGCCCCAGCGATCAAGAAACGCCACGTCCTCGCCCTCGCCCTGGGTGGCTTGAAGCAGGGTCTCGAGACGAAGCTTCACTGCTTCAGGCTCCAGCAGGCGCAGCAGTTCGGTGCAGCGGGTCTGAACGCGCTCCGATCCGGCCTGCTGGCCAGCATCTCCACTGCGCTGGTGATGCAACACCATCGCAGTGCTCATCGCCAGGTTCCGGGCCGTGAGATCCACCACCCCAGCACCGGACTGACGCAGGGCCAACACCACCGGATCCGGCAGGCGGTCCATCAGCGGGCAATCGCCCGCCAGCGACACCACAAAAAAGCCCCGGGCTCCATCTCGGCTCGCCACCAGCTCCTCAACCCGATCGGCGATCACCTCATCACTGAGCTCTCCGTTCTCCCAAAGGCCCAGCCACTGGGCGGTGATCTCCATCGCCTGCTGGAAAGTGGGTTCAAGCGGCGTGGTGTCGATGGTGGGCTCGGTCATCGGCGCAGAGAGTCGAACGAACGGCGGGCTGCCAAGGTGAGGTTATGGAGCCAAGCCACCCCACTGACCCGCTGCTGCCATTCCCCGACCTCAGCGACCTACCGGCTGAGGCCATGGCCGGCGGCTTTCAGCTGGGGGACAGCCCGAAGGGATTCCGCTCCGGCTTCGTGGCCCTCGTCGGACGCCCGAATGTGGGCAAGTCCACCCTTCTCAATCAGCTGGTGGGAGAGAAGGTGGCAATCACCTCTCCCATCGCCCAGACCACCCGCAACCGACTGAGGGCCATCCTCACCACCCCCACGGCCCAGCTGGTGCTGGTGGACACCCCCGGCATTCACAAGCCCCACCACCTCCTGGGTGAGCGCCTGGTGCAAACCGCCCGCGGCGCCATCGGAGAGGTCGATCAGGTGCTGCTGCTGGTGGATGGCAGTGAAGCCGCCGGGCGCGGAGACGGCTTCATCGTCGAGCTGCTGTCGCGCATCCAGGTGCCGGTGCAGGTGGCCCTCAACAAACACGACCTGGTGGATCCCGCCCAGGCTGCCGAACTGGAGGCGAGCTACCGGGATCTGGTGCCGGACTGGCCCCTGCATCCGGTGAGCGCCCTGACTGGCGATGGCACCGAAGCGCTGGTGGAGGCCCTCTCCGCCGAGCTTCCGGAAGGCCCCCACCTTTATCCGCCCGATGCCATCAGCGATCAGCCGGAGCAATTGCTGCTGGCGGAACTGATCCGGGAGCAGGTGCTGGAGCACACCCGCGAGGAGGTGCCCCACTCGGTGGCGGTGCAGATCGAGCGGATTGTTGATGACGGCCCCCGCACCGCAGTGTTGGCGACGGTGCTGGTGGAGCGCACCAGCCAGAAGGGGATCCTGATCGGCAAAGGGGGGAGCATGCTGCGCCAGATCGGGACCGGAGCCCGCCTGCAGATGCAGAAGCTGATTTCGGGCCCCGTGTATCTGGAGCTGTTCGTGAAGGTGGTGCCCAACTGGCGCCGTAGCGCCTCCCGTCTGGCGGAACTGGGCTACCGCGGCGACAGCTGAGAGAATCCCCCGATGAGCGAATCCACCTCCTTTCCCCCGGCCACCATTGAGGAGTTCCTGCGCTTCTGCGAGGGCGAGTGGATGAGTTTGCGCTCTCGCTTTGTGCTCGGATCCGACGCTGATGCCGGAGAGGGGGATGAATGGCACAGCAGCGAACGGGGTGAATTGGTGGTGCGCTACCTGGAGGGATCTCCGGGTGGGCTGAGCGTGGGCCCCAAGGATCAAGCAGCCCGCGATCTGCTGTTTGAGGCCGATGGTTCTTTCCGGGTGGGCGAGCACCAGGGCAGCTGGATCCTTTGGCCCGATGGAAGCCTCGAATTGGTGAGCGAGCAGAACGGAGCGGAGCTGCGCGAGCGGATCTGGTTCAACAAGCCCAACCTGCGCCTGCGCTCCACGATCGAGCAGCCCTCCGATGGTCTGCCAGGTCGCGCCAGCTTCAGCTCGGAGATTCGCCGGGTGAGCAAGCCGGCTGCCTCAAGCCCTGCAACAGCCTGAGCCGATGCGTCTTGATGTGGTCAGCCTGGCCCCTGAGGCGTTCACTCCGCTTCTGAGCCTTGGGGTGATCGGGCGAGCCTTCTCCGCCGGGCGCGCCGAACTGCACCTGCACAACCCTCGCGATTTCGCGACGGATCGCTACCGCAAGGTCGACGATGAACCCTACGGGGGTGGGGCTGGCATGGTGCTCAAGCCCGAGCCGGTGTATGCGGCCGTGGAGTCGATCCCGGTGCTGCCAAGGCGGCGGGTGCTGTTGATGAGCCCGCAGGGCAACCCCCTGGAGCAGGCCGATTTGCGGCGTTGGGCGTCTGACTACGACCAACTGGTGTTCCTCTGCGGGCACTACGAGGGCTTCGATGAGCGCATCCGATCCCTCGCCGATGAAGAGGTGTCGATCGGGGATTTCGTGCTCACCGGAGGGGAGCTGCCGGCGATGACGATCATCAACGGGGTGGTGCGCCTCCTCCCCGGCACCGTGGGTACCGAGGCCTGCCTGGAGGAGGAAAGCCACAGCGCTCTGCTGCTGGAGCATCCCCACTACACCCGCCCCGCCGACTTCCGTGGCATGTCCGTTCCCGAGGTGCTGCGCAGCGGAGACCATGGAGCCATCGCCCGCTGGCGATCCC
>VGPT01000123.1 GCA_016882485.1 Cyanobacteria bacterium M_surface_10_m1_298 | reverse complement strand
CAACCGCAGGCTCCTGGGCCTGTTCCGGCTGAGGCTCCTCGGGGTTCTGAGGGGCCTCGCTCCGATTGAACCAGTCGTAAACCATCGCTGCCCCCTCAGCTCTCAGCCGGAGCGCTGGTGAAGCGGCGCAGCACACCATTGATCATGCGGCGGCCCTGTTCGTCGCTGTAGCGATTCGCCAGCTCCACGGCCTCGTTGCAGGCCACAGCGGCGGGGGTGCGGAACTGTTCGATGTCGACGGCCGCCAAGCGCAGGATGTCGCGATCGATGCGGGGCAAGCGGGTGAGACGCCAGCCCTCCATCACCGCATCCAAGCGTTGATCGAGGTCGCCTCGACCAGCCAGCACCGCCCGGGCCCGATCGATGGCGCCGCGGCGGATCTCCTCCTGGTCAGCCAGCATCAACAGGCGGGGCAACTCCAGGCTGGCGGAGAGGCGATTAAGACCCTGCTCGGCATGCTCCAGACCCTCCTGAAGGTGCTGACGGATGCGGGGGAGCTGCTCAAGGGCACCTTGATCCTGCAGCTCACTGTCGAGCAACTGCTGCTGAGCCGCTTGCAGATCGCTGGCCGCTTGATCCAGCGCTTCCCTCACGTGTTGGCTCAGGGAAACCAGGGCCTGCTGCAACAGGGTGTCGAGCGCGGTGTCGGCCGAAGGCTGGCGGTCATTCACCTGGCCAAGCATCAGCAGGGCCAGTTCACGGGAGACGGAGCGGCTCTGCATCAGGCCTTGTTGGAGGGCAGGGGGGAATAGGCGGGAGCGCGCAGCTGGGCCAGGAGGCTGGAGAAGCTCCGGCTCGCAGGGGTTTCGCGCTCATCGGGATTGACGATGCCCGCCGAGATGATCGTGCGGAAGGCGTCTTCCACCGAGAGATCGAGGTCTTGCACGGAACTCTCAGGCACCACGGCGTACCAGCCGGTGGTGGGGTTAGGCGCCGTGGGGATGAACACGCTCAGCATCGGCTTCTCGAAACCAGCCGAGAGGGTGGCTCCCAGCACACCGGTCACAAAGCCAAGGGCATAGAGGCCTTCGCGGGGATACTCCACCAGAACCACGCGCCGGAAGCGGCTGGAGTTGTCGCGAAGGAAGGTCTCCAGCAGCTGCTTGAGCGTCTTGTAGACCGATCCGGCAACGGGGATTCTCTGAAGGGTTCCCTCGCCGAACTCCAGCAACCAGCGGCCCACGATGTTGCGGGCCATCAATCCGATCAACAGGATCCCCAGGAGGGGCACCAGCAGACCGAGGCCGAGGTTGATCAGCTCCTGCAGCAGCGGGTTCAGGGTGTTGAACGGGTTGAGCTGCTTCGGGATCGAGGTCAGAAAGGCCAGCACAAAGCGGCTGACGGTGGTGGCCAGCCAGATGGTGGTGGCCAGGGGAATGACCACCAACAACCCTGCAATCAGGTCGTTCTTGAGATCCTGCTGAAGACGATCGCCCAGCGGCTGCTCAGGTCTGGGACTGGATTGCACCACTGGATCAGGTCTCGTAACGGGCCGGTCGTCCGGTCAACAAACCCAATCCGCAACTTAGCCAGTCGCCCTTACAGAACGGCCACCAGAGCGATCAGGGCAAAAGCGATCACCAGCACCACGGCAGTACCGGTGCCGCCGATGCGGCGTTGATTCACGGCCAGATCGCGGCGGTTCTCGGCCTGCTTGATCTGCGCTTCCGCCTGCTGGAGTTGACGCTCCATGAACGAGCGGGCGGTCTGCTTGCGCTGCTCCTCGGTGGCGCTCTCAGGGATCTGTCCGGCCTGGAGGCCCTGCTCGATCACCTGATCCAGCACCTGAGGGTTGTCGAGCTGGGCGCGGGCCATCTCCAGCTGACCGCGTTGAGCCAGGAGCGACTGATTGGTCTGGTCACTGAGGCTGCGGTCGCCGCTGACGTTCACCGGAATGGTGAGCAACAGACAGATGGCCAGAACACCACTGAGCACACACACCACCCAGTGCAGGGGCGCGCGACGACTCTGGGGATCGTCGAGTCGAGCCCCGAGCAACATCAGCAGCATCCCCACCAGTGCCATCGGCGACTGGGTGATCAGGGTGGAGCTGAGCAGTTGTTGGAAGCTCTCGTCACCCCAGCCATTCACCGACAGCACCGCCAGGAGCTGCAGCGCCAACAGCACCACCAGGGTGATCCCCAGCCAACGCAGCACAGTGGAGAAACGACCTGCCGCAGCTGTAGTCACCTTGAACGCCTTTGGAGTCGCCGAATCGTAGGGGCGCTGGAGCGATGCAGCAGCAACTCGCACAAGCCGTCAAACAGCAGGCCCTGAGCCTGGGTTTTGATCTGGTGGGCATCGCCTCAGCCCAGGGGAGTGCACGGATCCAGCTGCGCAGCGCTGCCCTGGAGCGCTGGCTGGCGGCCGGGCATCAGGCGGACATGGCCTGGATGCAGGATCCTCGCCGCCGGGATCTCGAAGCGCTGCTGCCGGGGGTGCGCAGCGTGGTGGCGGTTGGTCTCAACTATTACGTGGAGGCCGATCGCACGGCGGACAGCCTCAAGGTGGCCCGCTACGGCTGGGGGAGGGATTACCACCGGGTGATCGATGGCCGGCTGCGGGCCCTGGGCCGCTGGCTGGAGACCGAGGTGCCCGGTGCCCGTTGGCGCGCCTGTGTGGACAGTGCCCCGATGCTCGACAAAGCCTGGGCTGAGGAGGCCGGCCTGGGCTGGATTGGCAAACACAGCAATTTGATCAACCGCGAGTGGGGCTCCTGGCTGTTGATCGGCCATCTGCTCACCAGCCTTGAACTCCCGGCCGATGCGCCGGCTCAGGCCCACTGCGGGGCCTGCCGAGCCTGCCTCGACGCCTGCCCCACCGGCGCGATCGCAGAACCATTCGTGGTGGATGCCCGGCGCTGCATCGCCTTTCACACGATTGAAAACCGCTCCGCAGAGCTGCCGGGCGAGATCGCCAACTCCCTGCAGGGCTGGGTAGCGGGCTGCGACATCTGCCAAGACGTTTGCCCCTGGAACCAGGGAGA
>VGPT01000122.1 GCA_016882485.1 Cyanobacteria bacterium M_surface_10_m1_298 | reverse complement strand
TGTTGGCGTTCTTGCTGCCTCTCCAGAGGTAGGGGCAGATCACCACCGGATACTCCAGACCTTTGCTGCGGTGCACCGTGACCACGGCGATCGCCGATTCAGCGGCATCACTGCGGCAGAGATGGTCATCGGGGGTGTCGCGTTGCTCCTGCAGACGCAGGCGACGCAACCAGTCCGCGGCGGCGGCGGCCCCCAGCCCTTGGCGGTGCATTTGCTCCTGCACCAGTTCCGCCGCCTGTTGCAGATCCGCCAGGGCCCGTCCCCGCAGGGAGAGCCGTGCCAGCCCCGCACTGCTCTGCAGCTGTGCCACCACCGCCGTGAGGCCCTGGCGCGGTAGACGCTCGGCCAGAGAGCTGAGCTTGGCGGCCAGGCGATCCCAGTCGCCGGTATCGGCCTCCTGGATCTGCCGTGCACTCCAGCCCAGCAGGGGAGAGGCGGCCAGCAATCTCTGCCGGCCCGGATGGCCCGGCTGGGCCAGGGCATCGAGGAAGCGCTGCAGGGCGGAGGCCCCGAGGCTTTCGAACACATCCCCGCGACTGACCAGACGGCTGGGCAGTTGCCGCCGTTCGAGGGCGGCCCGCAGCGCTTCAGCCTGGGAATGGCGACTCACCAGCAGACAGATGTCTCCCGGTTGGAGACATCGGCGGCGATCAGCTTGGATCAGGGGTAGTTGTTGCTCCAGCAACTGCTGGCAGATGCCGGCCACCTGACGTTCCAGCTCTGCGGGATCGAGCTCCAGGATCTGCAGGGCCGTCTCCTCGGGGGGGAGCTGCAGGGATCCCTTGCTGGCCTTCGCCTCCACGGCCGGAACCTCGAGCCTGGAGCGCCGGAGTCCCGGTGCCATCAAGGCGTTGAGGGCCTTTACCAGGGGTTCGCTGGAGCGGAAGTTCTGCACCAGGCCAAAGCGACTGTCGGCCTGCTCTGAGGCCAGCCGGTAGGTGGCCAGCTCACCGCCCCGGAAGCGATAGATGGCCTGCTTGGGATCGCCCACCATCACCAGCAGATGCCGGGCGGGCGTGAGGGCGAAGGCCCGCTGCAGGATCCTCCACTGGATCGGATCGGTGTCCTGAAATTCATCGATCAGGGCGGCCCGGTAGCGATCGGATACCGCCTGCAGCAGCGGGCTGAGACCCTCGGCCTCCGGGCCTGGATCCAGCTGCTCGAGCAGCTGACTGAAGCTCATCTCTCCACTGCGCTCACGCCTGCGCCGCAGTTCCTCGCGCCCCCAGTGGGCGAAGTGCAGCAGCAGCAGCTCCGCTGGCCCATCCACCAACTGCGCGATCGCCTCCAGCAGGGGGCGTTGCGGCAGAGAGACCCGATCGCCATGGGCCTGGGCGGCGACCTTGCAGAACGGACCGGGGTGGAAATACTTTTTGAGATCCTCCTGTCCCAGCACCGCCTCGTAGTCGGGCTGGGCCTCAGCGAGACCGTTGATCCAGCCCTGCACCTTCTGGAGGCGATCGGGCTTGGCCTTGAGCCGGTAGGGCCTGTAGTCGAGCTCGAGGCTCTTGAGTTCCTGGGCTGCGCTGGCGAAGTCGAGCTCGAGGGCTTCGGCGCTCGTCTGCCAGTGGTGGAGAAACTGCTGCCAGAGCCTTGGCCACAGGCGGCTGAGCTGCTCGGCCAGGGGCTGATCGGCGCGGATCTCCTGCGGCAGGGGATCGAGCCGCAGGGCGGGATCCCCATCGAGCTTCTGCAGCAGGTTGATCAGTGCTTCCGGGTTGACCTGCAGCTGCAGCAGACCTGCCAGCAGGCCTGGGGGCAGGGGCAGCACCTGCTGCTGCCAGTAGTCGTGCACCAGTTGCTCGCGCCGCTCCCTCCCCTGGCGCTCGAGGCTCACCGACGGACCGAGACCGGCCTCCAGGGCCTGGCGCTGCAGGGTGCGCCGGCAGAAGCCATGGATGGTGGTGATGTCGGCCCGATCGAGACGTTCGAGGGCCAGCAGCAGACGGCCCTGAACCGTGCGCTGCTCGCTTGAAGCGATGTTGCTGTGCCAGACCATCAGAGGCTCGTCGCCCTCCTGATCGCTGAGACCCTGCAGCCGATGCAGGGCTTCCTGCAGACGCCTCGCGATGCGATCGCGCAGTTCTGCGGCCGCCGCATCGGTGAAGGTCACCACCAGCAGCTCCTCAACCTGCAGCGGCTGGGATCCCTCGCTCAGCAGCCGCAGCACCAGGTGGGCGAGGGCAAAGGTTTTTCCGGTGCCCGCGCTCGCCTCCAGGAGCCGTAGGCCGGGCTTCAGCGACAGGGTGTTGGCGTTGAACGGAGGATGGCTCATGGCTTCAGCACCTGCCTCGCCTGCAGCAGTGGTTCATGCAGCTCCAGGGCCAGGGCCTGCAGCCTCGGGCTGAGTAGCTCGCTGAGGGGAAGGTCTGATCCAAAGCAAACCCTCTGCACCGGATCCTCCCGCTCTGCAGGGCTCTTTGGCGTGCCTTCCCAGCTGTTCCGGGCTTCGATCCATCCGCGCCCGCGGGCTTCCGCCGCGGCATAGGCCCAACCGGTTTCAGGAGGCAGGGGCCAGCAGCGTTCCCGATGCTCCCCGCGCCAGATCAGCAGCTGCTCGAGTTGCTCTCTCGCTTCCACGCTGCCGGGAGCCTCGAAGCGCTCGAGGATGCGGAAGCGGTTCTGATCGCGGCCGATCAGAACCGCGGATCGGGGCCTTTGCTCCGCTGCGCAGGCCAGCAGCAGCTCCAGCCATAACTGCAGGCGTTGCGGCGTGCGGGGCTTGGCGGTGTGCACCAGCACGAGTTGATCGCCCCGCAGGCGGAGATCGCTCTGCAGATCACCCCAGCCCATCGTCTGGCTGCGCTCGGGCCCCAGCTGCTCCAGGCAAGACGTGAGGCTGATCCAGCGTTGCTCCAGCTGCCGGGCCTCGAGGGCTCCGGCGGAGAGAGGGGGCAGTAGGCCGCGGCCCCGTTCCAGCAGCAGCCAATCGGGTGAGCCTTGGTGCTGCTCGGATTCCAGTTCCCGGCGCAGCAGGCTGGCCCGCTCCCGCTCCTGCAGTTGAAGGGCCTCGAGATCCAGCACCG
>VGPT01000121.1 GCA_016882485.1 Cyanobacteria bacterium M_surface_10_m1_298 | reverse complement strand
TCCCAGCTGTGGAGCTCGTCGTCGTCTTCGGCGTCATAGCGGAGGGTCACCAGATCACCCTCCAGCTCAACCACCAGCGCCTCTTCAATCCAGCGCTGCTGATCGCGCAGAAACACCCAGATCGGCCGTTGCTCGCACTGAAAGCGGTAGAGCTTGCGCTGCAGCATGGGGTGCCCTCAGGAACCACCTGACCTCAATCCTAGGGATACTGAGCAGATCTGAGCTGATCCGCCGTCGTGGTTGCCACCAGTGCTGAGGAGATCCGGCTGCAGCTGCGCAGCTGGCCGGAGGTGGAGGCCTATCTGCAGCGCTGCAAAGGGGTGATCGTGCCGCTGGGTTCCACCGAGCAGCACGGCCCCACCGGCGCCATCGGCACCGATGCCCTCACCGCCGAGGCGGTTGCTCTGGAGGTGGGGCGCCGCAGCGGTGTGCTCGTCACGCCCGCCCAGGCATTCGGCATGGCCGAACACCATCTGGGCTTTGCCGGCACCATGAGCCTGCAGCCCTCCACCCTGCTTGCGGTGATGCACGACCTAGTGCTGTCGCTGGCGCGCCATGGCTTCGAGCGCATCTATGTGATCAATGGCCACGGCGGCAACATCGCCACCACCAAGGCCGCCTTCGCCCAGGCCTATGGCACGGCCGCCAGCCGGGGCCTGCCGAATGCGGGGGCCCTGCGCTGCAAGCTGGCCAACTGGTTCATGGCGCCGGAAGCGATGGGGCTGGCGCGCGAGCTCTACGGCGACAAGGAAGGGCACCACGCCACGCCGAGCGAGATCGCGATCACCCTGGCGCTGGAGCCCAGCCTGCAGAGCAAGCAGCGGCCCCTGGCCGAGCCGGCGCCCGCTGGTCCGATCCACGGCCCCGACGATTTCCGCCGCCGCCATCCCGACGGCCGCATGGGCTCCGACCCATCGCTGGCCACGGCTGAACACGGCCAGCGCTTCCTCGATGTGGCGGCCACAGCCCTGGCCGCCGATCTGCAACGCTTCCTAGAGGAGCCCTCCAGCTAGGTTCTGCCCATGAGCAACATCAGCGCCGACGACGTTCGCAAGGTGGCCAAGCTGGCCCGCCTTGATCTACCCGAGGAGAAGATCGCCACGTACACCACCCAGCTGGAACGGATCCTCGACTACGTGGATCACCTGCAGGCCGTGGACACTGAGAGCGTGCCTCCCACCACCCGCGCCGTGGAAGTGGTGAACGTGACCCGCGACGACGTGGTGATTCCCACCGACGTGCGCGAGCAGCTGCTCGATGAGGCACCGCAGCGCGAGGGTGATTTCTTCCGCGTGCCGAAGATCCTGGCGAGCTGAATGAACAGCCAGCTGCTGCCGCTGTTCCAGCAGCATGAGGCTGCGCTCCGCGATCTCTGCCGGAGGTTCGGGGTAGAGCGCCTTGAGCTATTCGGCTCCGGCACTCGAGCCGACTTCAATGCAGCCAGCAGCGACCTTGACGTATTGTGCGCATGCGCAATCCACAACAAGCAGGAGTGGCACGTCGCTTCTGCAGCTTTGCTGATTCCCTTGAACAGCTGCTCGGCAGACGCATCGACCTGCTGACCGAAGCCATGATCCGCAACCCGCATTTCAAAGCGGAAGTGGATCGCAGCCGGGAAGTCGTGATCGAGGCCTGAGCGCTATGAGGGGGCAAGCGATCAAACGCCTGCTGGATGCAGCGCAGGCCATTGATGCGATCGAGCGCTTCACGATTGGCAAAACTTTCGAGACCTACCTGAACAGCGAGCTGCTACAAGCAGCCGTGTAGCGGAAGTTTGAAATTCTCGGAGAGGTTCTCAGAAAGGCCTGCGAAGAAGATCCCAGCCTTAGTGACACGATCCCAGACCTAAGAGCCGTGATCAGCATGCGCAACCGGATCATTCACGCCTACGACACGGCGGATCAATGGATCCTGTGGGATTCCATCCACGAAGACATCACCCAACTCAAACAACATCTTGACGCCCTGATCGCCGAAGCGTGATCTCAACGCTTCGGCGATACGGCCGTGCGATGCAGCAGGGCCACAACGTGGCGGCGGGCCTTGAAGCTGGGCAGCAGGCCTGCGATCGGGCGCAGCTTGCTGCGGCGGCGCTTATGGCTGCGCACACCCAGGATGATGTCGTAAATGAAATTGGTGAAGTCGCCCTTGCTCTCAAACAAGCCGAGGCGCTGCGGCGAACCTTTCGCATCCAGGATGGGCTTGGTGGCCTCATAGGCGGGCTTGTATTCAAACCAGGGGATGGAAGGCCACAGGTGATGAACCAGGTGGTAGTTCTGCCCCATGATTAACCAATTCATCAACCTGCCTGGGTAGATGCGGGCGTTGTGCCAGCGATTGCGCGACAGGAAGGGTCGGTGGGGCAGGTAGTCGAAAAAGAGGCCGAGGGTGACGCCCACCATCAACGCGGGGGCAAACCAGCAATTGAAGATGAAATCAATGAAGCCGTATTTGATGCCCGCAGCAACAATCGCGAAGAAGATGCCGCGGCCAAGCCCCCACTCCAGCAGCTCATAGCGGCGCCAGAGGCGGCGTTGGAAGAAGAAATATTCGTGATAGAAGAAACGCGGAGCAATCAGCCATAGCGGGCCGAAGGTGCTCACGATGTGATCGGGATCGTTCTTCGGATCATTCACATGGGCGTGGTGCTGCAGGTGCACCCGCGTGAACACCGGAAAACTGAAGCCAAGCAACAGGGCAGCCCCATGCCCCATGAAGGCATTCCAGAAGCGATTGGGATGCGCTGCGTTATGGCAGGCATCGTGAATCACGGTGCCCTCGAGGTGGAGGGCGAGAAAACCGGTGGCCAAGAGCGGCAGCAACGGCCACTGCCAGGCAAACCAGCCCGCAATCGTGATGCCGGCCAGGGCATAGCCGCCCAGGAACAGCGCCACCGTGGGATTCCAGGCCGAAGGCGGGTCGAGAAACTCCCGCGGCACGGCACTCACCGATGCGCGCAGCTCCCGGGGGGCCCCCTCCATCTCCGGTGACTGAACCAGAGCTTGCGTCATTCCCTGGGCTGCACCGGCCAACGTTCAGGCCACCTTAGGAA
>VGPT01000120.1 GCA_016882485.1 Cyanobacteria bacterium M_surface_10_m1_298 | reverse complement strand
TACTGCAACAACGGGGTCGCCCTCACCTTTAAGCCCAGTACCTAGCGGACACCGAGTCGTCTACGCATCAAAAAGCCCGGAATGGATCCATCCCGGGCTTGCTAGTCGCTGCTGGGATCAGAACAGCTGGAGGGGAGCCCACGCGCTCGGCGTAGGCCTCCTCGCCGTGCTCGGCCACATCGACACCGAGATTTTCGGCGTCTTCCGAGACCCGGAATTGAACCCCCAGGCCCCGAAGCACAGCTGCAATCAGCAGGGTGCCCAACGCCGCGAGGCCGTAGGCCACCAGCACCGCCTACAGCTGACCCAGCACCAGGGCAGCTCGGCCTTGCTCCGCAAGAACCTTGCCCGCAGGGTGGGCAGCGATCAGCTCAGCGCTGGCGAAAGCACCTGTGAGCAAAGCGCCAACGGTGCCACCGACGCCGTGAACCGCATAGGTATCGAGGGAATCGTCAAAGCGCAGCTTCACCTTGATCTGCACCGAGGCGTAACAGAGCAGAGCGGTGATGGCACCGATGGCCATGCCCGAACCAATGGTCACAAAGCCTGCAGCTGGGGTGATCCCCACCAGACCAGCCACCGCGCCCGTGGCCATGCCCACGGCGGTGGGCTTGCCATCCCGGAAGGTTTCCAGCAACGACCAGGCCACCAGACCCGCCGCCGCTGCCACATGGGTGGTGGTGAAGGGGAGCTCGGCTCCAGCAACTGAGAGCTGACTACCGCCGTTGAAGCCGAACCAGCCAAACCACAGCAAACCGGTGCCCAGCAGGATCTGGGTCACGTCATGGGGTGGTCGGATCGATTTCGGCCACTGCTTACGGGCGCCAATGAGAGCCGCCAGCACCAAGGCACTCACACCGGAGCTGATGTGAACCACGGTGCCGCCCGCGAAATCCAGGTCTTTGCCGAGCAGTCCGCCCCCCCAGACCATGTGGGCCAAGGGGGCGTAGACCAAGAGCAGCCAGATGGGCGTGAACAGGCACCAGAAGCGGAAGCTGATGCGCTCCACAAGCGCCCCGGAGATCAGGGCCGGAGTAATGATCGCGAACATGCCCTGGAACAGGGCAAAGGTGAGGCCAGGAATTGCCAGGGGCTCCCAGCTGGCCGGCAGGTTCTCCAGCAGTGCATAAGAGAAGGGATGACCGACCACAGCTTGCAGGGCACCGCCATTGGCAAAGGCCAGGCTGAAGCCAACGGTGGCCCACACCAAGGTGGCGATGCCCATCATCACGAAGCTCATGGCCATCGTGTTGAGCACATTGCGGCTGCGGACAAAGCCCGCGTAAAAGAGCGCCAGGGCCGGCGTCATCATCAGCACCAGGGCGGCGCTGATCAAAACAAAACCGTTATTCGCGCTATGAAGCGCCGTATCGGCAGCAAAGAGAGGCAAATCTGCTGTATCAGCTCGAACAACCCTGCTGAGCAGCACCCAACCCAAACAGTATCAACTGATACAAGCAATCTCTTAGCGGTATCAGCTGTAACACCTTGAGGCGAGGCCCGCGTCCTTCGGCGGCCTGCCCAATTGGATTCACCAATGGCATCACGAGGTCTTTCGTGAGGGCCAGGCTTAGGGCATTGCCCTTCTAAAAGAAGAACTCCGTGACTTCCCGAAACCAGCAACGAAAAGCAAACGCGAAAAGCCCCTCAACATTCAGCCCTTAAAGCCAGGTTCTTGAAGACCAGAGCGCAGAAAGGCAACGCTCTTTTGAACACGCTCGATCTCATAGTCGGTCTTCACCTTCTGCTTCTCCAGGACCTCTACACGCTTCAAGAGATCTTCCAGGAGTTTGTTCTGGAGTGATTCCACCTGAACGAGCCGCTTCTTCTTGTCGGGGTCCGACGGCCCAGCAGAGGCCGCTCCATCCAGCACGACACCTTCGGTATCCAGGTACACCTCAGCAAGGCGCTCGAGAACCTTCGTGTACTGCTTTCCCTGACGCCGGCAGAGATCCCTGAAGCGATCCAAGACGTCAGGCCTGAAGTTCGCAGCGAAGGCGCCAGGACGCGGCAAAAGCAAGATGCGTATAGCAAGAACAATACACTTCCTTCCCTGGATCCATTTCCCGAGTCAGTGGCGGGTTTCACCAGCTGCGCCGCCACGCCCTCCCGCACGCTGGAAACAGTCCTCCTGCATAGGCCTGCATTGCAGCACCTATACATGAGGACTGGGTCGCCACAGGTCTGAACCGATCGACAGGCACAAAAAATGGGGCACAGATGTGCCCCAAATGCGTTGCAATCACTGAAGAGTCGCAGGGGAGAAGGCCAGCCTCTCCCCGGCTAGCTTCAGTAGTCGAAGTCGCCGCCCATGCCGCCGCCGGCAGGAGCTGCTTCCTTCTTCTCGGGCAGGTCAGCCACGATGCACTCGGTGGTGAGCACCATGCCGGCGATGGAGGCGGCATTCTGCAGACCGGAGCGGGTCACCTTGGCGGGGTCCACGATGCCGGCAGCCAGCATGTCGACATACTCGCCAGTGGCGGCGTTGTAGCCCTCGTTGAAGGGCTTGTTCTTCACGTGCTCGGCCACAACAGAGCCGTTCACACCAGCGTTCTCAGCGATGCGCTTGAGGGGAGCGGTGAGGGCGGAAGCCACGATGGTGGCGCCGATCAGCTCTTCGCCGGAGAGGTTGGAGGCAGCCCACTGCTCAAGGGCAGGAGCCAGGTGGGCCAGGGTGGTGCCACCGCCAGGAACGATGCCTTCTTCAACGGCCGCCTTGGTGGCGTTGATGGCGTCTTCCAGGCGCAGCTTCTTGTCCTTCATCTCGGTCTCGGTGGCAGCGCCCACCTTGACCACGGCCACACCGCCGCTCAGCTTGGCCAGACGCTCCTGCAGCTTCTCCTTGTCATAGGAGGAGTCGGTTTCGTCCATCTGCTTGCGGATCTGCTCGCAGCGGGCCTTCACGGCAGCCTCGTTGCCTTCAGCAACGATGGTGGTGGTGTCCTTGTTGATGGTGATGCGGCGGGCGGTGCCCAGCATCTCCAGCTTGGCGTTCTCCAGCTTGAGGCCGGCGTCCTCGGTGATCAGCTGACCGTTGGTGAGAACGGCGATGTCCTCGAGCATGGCCTTACGGC
>VGPT01000119.1 GCA_016882485.1 Cyanobacteria bacterium M_surface_10_m1_298 | reverse complement strand
GGCCACCGCGGCTGCCACCTGAAACCCAGGAGAGCCCCTCCGGAGACAGCGACTCAGCCGCACTGAAGGCACCCACGTAGTTGGGCTTGTTGGGCTTGGTGATCTCAAACACCGGAATGAAGGTGCCCAGTTCCTCCGGATCGTTCTGGTTGTAGGGGCGCTCGAGGCCGATGAAGGCAAAGCGGCGTTTGCCGATCAAGGCGGTTACCACCGATTCAGGCTCAATGCTCTTGTCGTCGCTGCGGCCATCGTCGTAGAAGCCGGCGGCATTGGTGATCTGGTCGAGCAGGTTGCCGGAGTCGTACACGAGTGCTCCGTCTGCGGTGTAGATGCTGAAGCTGCGCCCACCGAAGCTCTTCACGCCTGTGATCGGATCGTTGGCATCCTTCACGGTTTTGAGCCGCCCTTCGCTGATCAAGGTGGCATCGCCCTCGCTCAGCTTCCCGGCACGCAGTTCATCGCTGTAGAAGTCGTCATCGCTGACGGGGCCGTACTTCAGGGTGATGAACAGTTCATCTCCTTGATCCGCTTCGAAGTTGCCGCGGTTGCCCACATCGGCAGCGCCATACACGTAGATCGCAGCCCCGGTGAGTTCGTCCTCGATGGAGCTGAGAACGCCCTCAGCGAGGTTGTCGCCGTAGGAATAGGTGGTGCCATCGGCGAGGGTGGCTTCGAAATTCACATCGTCGGGTCTCACGCGGCCATCGCCTTCATTGGCGGTGATCAGGTAAGTTTTGCCCTTATGCTCGAAGTTGGCAATGCCGTCGGCCATCCGTAGACCGAACACATTGCGTGCTCCCGGGGCGTAGATGCCGTCTTCGTCCGTCGTATCAACGTCGGTGGAAGTCCAGTCTTTGAGCCCCTGGCTGAAGATCGATTTGATTTGGCGTTGCTTGAGATCAACGCGGGCAATGGCGTTATTTTCCTGCAGGGTGATGAAGGCATCGCGGCCATTGCGGCTGATGCTCACGTATTCGGGTTCGATGTCCTGCAGAGGGTTGGGGTTGTCTCCGCTGATGCGGATTCCTTGGCTGCGCAGTGTGTCGGTGCTGTAGTTCGCGAAGTCGAGGGTGCTCACCTTGGAGCGGCTGGGCTTGCTGGCGTTGATTCGCACCACCGAGATGCTGCCCTCAGGATCGATGCCGTCGTCTGTGCCGTAAAACTTGCTGGGTTCCCCTTCGTTGGCGCTCACCAGGGTCTTGCCATCGGGCGTGAAGCTGATCGAATCAGGCAGGTTCCCCACCGCCACGCTGCCCCTGGGGGACGCTCCATTGTTTTGGAGCTTGTAGAAGAAGACACGTCCGTCGTTGTTGTCATTCACGGAAACGGCAACAGCAATCAGTCCATCGCTGTTGATTGCCACGCTTTGGGCATCCCCCGCCAGCTCCAGCTTGGTGATCTCTTTGGGGTTGCTGAAGCCTTTGCGGTAGCTCACCAGTGAGAGGCTTGAGCCACCTGTGACAACTGCGGCGATCTTGCGCTGATCGTCATAAGCAACGATCTCGGCACCGCCGAGGTCGAGGCTGGATTCAGGGGCGCGCAGGAAGGCCATGAGTTGGTTTGATCTCCTCCAATCTTCAGAGCCAAAGGACTGATCGATGGTTATCGCTTGCTTAATGAATGGCCCAGGGCTGATTAAGTTGTGTTGAAGGTGTCAGCTTGCGGTGTTCCTAATCGCAGGTAGCCGTGTGCTCGTGCCAAACGCCAAGGCCACCAGCAGGCACGACATCCACAGGCAGGCCTGCATGCCTCCCATCAGGAAGAGGGCGCCGGAGAGCAGCGTGCCCAGCAGCCGGCCGGCGGCGTTGGCCATGTAATAGAAGCCCACATTCAGGCTCACCGATTCGGTATCGGTGTAGGCCAGCACCATGTAGCTGTGGATGGAGGAATTCATGGCGAACACCACTCCGAAGGCCGCCAATCCCACCACGATCGCTACGCCCGGGTGGGCCACCTCGCGCCAGAGGGCGACCGCGATCAGAGCGGGAATCGCGGTGAGCACGCCGCTCCAGAACTCCACCGCTGACACTCCCGGTGGTTTGCTCTGGCCCCAGCTGCGGCGCAGCGCCGGTGCTGAGGCCTGCACGATTCCGTAGCCGATCACCCACAGGCCCATGAAGCCGCCCACCTCCCAGAAGCGCCAACCCAGGGCGGCCTGCAGGAACACCGGCAAGGCCACCACAAACCACACATCGCGCGCGCCGAACAGGAAGAAGCGCGCCATCGAGAGCACGTTGATGCCCCTGGATTTCGAAAGCAGGGCGCTGAAGGCTGGCTTCTGCTTCATGCGGCCGATGTCGGCCGGGAGAATCAAGGTGAGCAGGAAGGCTGCAAACAATCCAGCGGCCATGGCCCCCACAGCGGCGTTGAAGCCGATCGTGGTGAGCAGCACACCGCCCAGAAAAAAGCCCACGCCCTTGAGTGCGTTCTTGGAGCCGGTGAGGATCGCCACCCACTTGAACAGCTGCGCCTCGCCGCGGCTTTGGTCGTCTGGGGTTTCGGGCACCACGGTTTTGATGGCGCTCTTGGCGCTCATCTTGTTGAGGTCTTTGGCGATGCCGCTGATCGCCTGGGCCACCATCACGTAGGCCACGCTCCACCATTTTGGCCAGGTGTCGGCCACCCGGATGAGCATCAACAGGGCCGCCACCTGCATCAAGGTGCCGCTCCAGAGGGTGAGCCGCAGCCCGAAGCGTGCCCCCAGCCAACCGCCGTAGAGGTTGGTCACGATGCCGAAGAATTCGTAGAAGAGAAACAGAAAGGCGATCTCCAGCGTGGTGTAACCCAGCGCGTGGAAATGGAACACCACCAGCATGCGCAGGGCGCCGTCGGTGAGGGTGAAGGCCCAGTAATTGGCCGTCACGATCGCGTACTGCTGCAGCGCTGAGAGGGAGCGCTGGCCCGTGGAGAGGAGGCCCATCAGCGTGCGTCGAGCTCGGCGATGTGGCAGGCCAGATCCGCCATGCGGGAGCTGTAACCCCACTCGTTGTCGTACCAGGCGTAGACCTTCAGCTGGGTGCCATTCACCACCATCGTGGAGAGGGCGTCGATCACAGCACTGCGGTTGTCGTTCACATAGTCGATCGACACCAGCGGCCTGGTTTCGTAGCCGAGGATGCCCTGCAAGGCTCCGTTGGCAGCGGCCTCGAACGCGCCATTCACCTCCTCCACGCTCAC
>VGPT01000118.1 GCA_016882485.1 Cyanobacteria bacterium M_surface_10_m1_298 | reverse complement strand
ATCCCTGAGAAGTCAATCGGGGCGACAGGATTCGAACCTGCGACCTAGTGCTCCCAAAGCACCCGCGCTACCAAGCTGCGCCACGCCCCGCGTGCTTGGAGCTTACCGGTCGATCCGGGGCACTGGCAGGGTCGCAAGGCCCCGGTACAACGGGCCCACCAAGCGGTGCTGCCGGTGTTAGCTCCTCGGATCATCAGGGCTGCTGCGCTTCTGTCCGTCGTGCTTCCCGGCGCTTGGTCCGATGCCTGGGCCTCTGAGGAGGCTCCGATCCCAAGGCCCGAGCAGATCCCTCCGGATACCCCGGTGGCCGATCTGATCCCTGAGCTCGCCCGCGCTCCAGAGCTCTCGGCATCTCAGGCCTGGCCCCTGCGCCCGGGTGAACCGATCCGTGTTGTGTATCCCCTCGCCCTGAAGGCCAGCGAGGTGGATCACTACGGCTGGCGCTATTCCGAAAGCCGGCAGGCCTGGCGGATGCATGCCGGCCAGGATCTGGTGGCCCCGGAAGGCACTGCCGTGCTGGCCATGCTCCCCGGCCGCGTTGTTTTGGTGGAGCCGATCGATGGCTACGGGCTCACGGTGGTGCTCGATCACGGCCGTGGTTGGCAAAGCCTCTACGCCCACCTCTCCTCCAGCAGCGTGTCGGTGGGCGACTTCCTGCCAGCGGCTTCCCTGCTGGGCCAGGTCGGTCAAACCGGCAGGGCCTCAGGCCCCCATCTGCATGTGGAACTGCGGCGCCGCGATGGGGATCGGATGTTGGCCCTTGATCCCACCCCTCTGCTGGAGCAGGCCACCCGCTTGTTGCCCCTGGCTCCGCCCCCTCTGCAGCAGGCTCAGGGCCTGCCTTCAGCGGCACCTTGATTAGCATTGAACGCCCTGGTCTGCATCTGCGGCATTTCCCCGCCTGGTTGCAGCAGGAGCAGTTCAACACCACGGTTCTGCGCCAGAGCCTCCAGGCCGAGCTCCCCTGGCTGCAGCCTCGGGTCACGGTCTATGGGCGGCAGCACCTCACCCCGCGACTCACCTGCTGGGTGGCGGATCCCGGCTGCTCCTACCGCTACAGCGGGCAGGTTCAGGCGATCACTCCCTGGAGCCCTGTGTTGAACGATCTGCGGCAGCACCTCCAGCAGCACCTGGGGGTGCGCTTCAACAGCCTGCTGCTCAATCGCTACCGCACGGGAGCCGATCGCATGGGCTGGCACGCCGATGACGAACCCGAACTCGACAATCAGGCTCCGATTGCCTCCTTGAGCCTCGGCGTTGCCCGCGATCTGCGCTTTCGCCCGCGCCACAGCGGTGAGGCGCCCTTCGCCATCAGCCTCGATGACGGCGATCTGTTGGTGATGGATCCGCCCACCCAGCAGCACTGGCAGCACGCTTTGCCCTCCCGTGCCCGCGTGATGACCGAGCGGATCAACCTCACCTTTCGCGTGATTCGGCCGGCTTGAGTCAGCCCAGCACCGCGATGCAGTCGATTTCCACCCGCGCCCCCTTGGGTAGGGCTGCCACCTCCACGCAGGCCCGTGCCGGGGAGACCCCCTGGCCGAACACCTCTGCATAGAGGGCATTCACCTTGGCGAAATCGCCCAGGTCAGCCAGGAACACGGTGGTGCGCACCACCTGCTGGGGCGTGCAGCCCGCTTCCTTGAGCACGGCCTGCAGGTTGGCGAGCACCTGCCGGGTTTCCGCTTCCACATCCCCAGCTCCGACCATCTCTCCACTGGCTGGATCGAGGGCGATCTGACCGGAGCAGTAGAGAACCCCAGCGGCTTTCACGGCCTGGTTGTAGGGCCCCACGGGGGCCGGTGCTGCCTGGGTGGTGACGGCCTCGATGCCTGGAGCGGTCATTGCGGGGGAAGATGGGGCGCTGAGCCTATGGCGAACCCGCCTGATGCGCATCGAGATGCCCAGCCCTGATCTACCCCTGCGCCCGCAGGTGGAGCTCAGCGGGTTGTGGCATCGCTACAGGGGCCCTGCCTCCAGCGGCGATTGGACCCTGAGGGACATCAACTTCCAGCTCAAGCCCGGTGAGTTGGTGGGTCTGCTGGGCCCCTCGGGTTGCGGAAAAACCACTCTGCTGCGCTTGATCGCCGGCTTTGAGCAGCCCGAGCGCGGCAGCGTGAGCATCGCCGGGCGCACCGTGGCCGGGCCCGGGCGCTGGTTGCCGCCCGAGCGCCGCGGGGTGGGCATGGTGTTTCAGGACTACGCCCTGTTCCCCCATCTCGATGCCTGGCGCAACGCCTGCTTTGGGCTCAAGCGCGGCCAGGACAGCAGCCGGGCCGCCTGGTTGCTGGAACTGCTGGGTCTGAAGGGCCTCGAGGGGCGTTTCCCCCATGAACTCTCCGGCGGTCAGCGGCAGCGGTTGGCGCTGGCGCGGGCCCTGGCCCCCGGTTGCTCCCTGGTGCTGCTGGATGAACCCTTCTCCAACCTGGATGTGGAGGTGCGGTTGCGGCTGCGGGCGGAGCTTCCCGGTGTGCTGGCCCGCTGCGGGGCCAGTGGGGTGATCGTGACCCACGATCCGGAAGAAGCGATGGCGATCTGCGATCGGGTCGCGGTGCTCGAGTCAGGGCACCTGCATCAATGCGCCAGCCCCCAGGAGCTGGTCAATGCTCCTGCCACCGCCTTCGTTGGGCGCTTTGTGCTACAGGGCAATCTGCTGCCGGCCTCTGTGCAGGGGCGCTCCTGCAGCACGCCGATCGGCAGCTTTGAACTGACGGCGGATGCCGCCCCCGGCCAAACGGCAGCGGAGGTGCTGGTGAGCCAGCAGGGGATTGAGCTCCTGCCCGATGAGGAGGCGGAAGCCTGGGTGGTGGGCCGTGAGTTCCTCGGCCGTGAGTGGCTCTATCAGGTGCAGCTCGCTGACTTGCGCTTGCGCCTGCGCTTGCCGCTCTCGCGCAACTACGCCCGCGGCCAGCGCTGCCGTTTGCGGCTGCTCCCTGGGGAGAGCGCCCGCCTCTTTCCGAGTGGTCAGGACCTGATCAGCACCTCCGCCGCCTAACCGCGCCAGAGATCCTTGCTGCCGCGCCGCCGTCGCAGTTCATCGGCATCCTTGGCCCTCACAAACAGGTTTGTGGCCTTCTCCAGAGCGATGCTGCTGGGGATGGTGGATTCCCCGCGGCCTCGGCTCTGCTGCACGGCCCGCAGGCGTTGAGCGATCTCGGGGTTGTCCGGCTCCTCTTGCGCGGCCCAGCGCAGATTCCCCTCGGTGTATTCATGGGCGCACCACACCTGGGTGGAGTCCGGCAGCGCCGCCAGCTGTTGCAGCGACTGATGCATCTGCT
>VGPT01000117.1 GCA_016882485.1 Cyanobacteria bacterium M_surface_10_m1_298 | reverse complement strand
TTCCACTTCCTGCTGGGCTTCATCAACAACTTTCTCTATGGCCCGGTGGTGGAAGGCCTGATCGGCCTGTTCACGACCGCGCCGCCGGAACCGCCACCGCTGCCCGAGCCGGCACCCGCCGCAGGAACCCCCCTTGGAGCGCTGCTGCAGATCGGCCTCGGGGGGCTTGCGTTCCTGCCACCCCCGCCGCCACCGCCGGAGCCGATTCCGCTGCCGGGTGATCCGCTGCCGCTGTGGCTCTCGGCCTGGCCTGTGGTGCTGGTGCCACTCCTGGGCGGCCTTGCAGTGGGTGCCCTGCGCCAGTGGGGCCGCGATCTGGGGCCGAGCCTGCCAAGCCTGATGGCCATGGCCGATGGCAGTGTGCAGCCCACCCCCAAACTTCCTTTTCTGCGCCTGCTCACCGCCTCCCTCAGCCTGGGCAGTGGCGCTTCGCTGGGCCCTGAGGGTCCAAGCGTGGAGAGCGGCGGCAATATCGGCCTGTGGGTGGCGGGTCGATGCGGGCTGTCGCCTGATTCCCAGAAGGCCCTCGTGGCCGCGGGCGTGGCGGCTGGCCTGGCGGCTGGCTTCAAAGCGCCGATTGCTGGTCTGTTCTTTGCGTTTGAGGGCAGCTACAGCACGATTCCTGGTCGCCCAAGCGTGCGCGCTGTTCTGGTGGCTGCTGTGGCGTCTTCGCTCGTCACCCAGCTCTCGCTGGGGGATGAGCCGATCTTCCGCCTGCCCGCCTATGAGGTGCGCTCGCCGCTGGAGCTGCCCCTTTATTTGGGCTTGGGTCTGGTGGCGAGTGGGATGTCACTGGCTCTGCTCAACCTGTTCGCCCTCGGCCGCAGCGAGGCCGTGCAGCGCCGGCTTACGCGGCTGCCCATGTGTGTAGTGACTGGGCTTGGCGGTCTGGCGGTGGGCTTGATGGCCCTGGGGTTCCCGCAGGTGCTGGGCGTGGGGTACGACACCATCGGCGCCTTGCTCGGCCGCGATGGCGGCATCGCCCTGGTGAGCCTGCTGGGGCTACTGGCCGTGAAGCTGCTGGCCACGGGCCTGAGCAGCGCCACCGGATTTGTGGGTGGCGGTTTTGCCCCCTCGCTGTTCCTCGGCGCGGTGCTTGGCAACGTGTACGGGCAGCTGCTGGGGGAGAGCGGTCTGCAGTTGCCGGTGGCTGAGCCGCCGGCCTACGCGATGGTGGGCATGGCTGCGGTGCTCGCCGGCAGCGCCAGGGCTCCGCTCACCGCCCTGCTGTTGCTGTTTGAACTCACCCATGACATCCGCATCGTGCTGCCGCTGATGGCGGCAGCCGGTTTGAGCGCGCTATTGGTGGAGCGCTGGCACGGCATGGCGGATCCGGGCCTGGTCGGTCCGGATGTGCAGGAGGAGCAGCGGCGCGGGCGGCTGGCTTCGATTCCGGTGGTGGAAGCGCTCGAGCCGGAATCCCCCTTGGTGCTGGCGGCCTCCACCACCGCAGAGGTTGCCCTTCAGCAGCTGCTGGATGCCCACGGCCATTGCCTGGTGGTCGAGGAGGAGGGCTGGGTGCTGGCGCTGGTCACCCTGGAGGATCTGCAACGCCCGATCTCCGCGGGTCTGGCCGATCAACCACTGCGCGACTGCCGGCGTTCTGATCTGATCTGGCTCTCGGTGGAGGCCAATCTTTCGCAGCTGGAGGATCAGCTGCAGCCCAATGGCCTGCGGCAGGTGCCGGTGTTTCGGCTCGACGATCAGGCCCTGCCCAAGTTGCCGGTGGGCATTCCGAGCTCTGGTTTGCCGTTGGTGGCCCTGCAGGGCCTCGCCAGCCGCGATGGCATGGCCCGTGCTCTGGCCCGGGCGGCAGCGGTGGGACACAAAAAAGCCCCCTGACGGGGGCTGATCGATCCTGTGGATCGCTCCTGGAGCTGCGCTCAGTTCACCAGCTTGGGAGCGATGGTCTCCATGTAGCGGGCCTCGCACTCCTTGATGATCTTTACGGCCTCGGCGGTGTCGAAGAAGCCGTTCACGCGGCAGGTGCCGGGCTTCTTCAGATCCTTGTAGTGCTCCCAGTAGTACTGGGTTTCCTTGAGCCAGTGATCACCCAGCTGGGTGTAGCTGGTGATGTGATCCATGCGCTTGTCATCGGCCAGCACAGCGATCACCTTGTCGTCGACTTCACCGCCGTCGTCGAACTTCATGATGCCGATGATGCGGGCCTCCACCAGGGAGCCGGGCACCAGGGGCTCGGTCACGCCCACGATCTCGATGTCGAGCGGGTCACCGTCTTCGTCCCAGGTGCGGGGGATGCAGCCGTAGGCAAAGGGGTAGGCCAGCGAGGAGTAACCCACGCGATCGAGCTTGAGATGACCGGTTTCGGTGATCAGCTCGTATTTGTTGATCGTGTTGCTGTTGAGCTCCACGATCGTGTTCAGCCGCAGCTCGGCTTCATCGGCGAAGGCCGGCAGCACGTGCAGCAGGTTGAGCATCGTGCGGCTCGGGGCGTGGTCGATGTTCGCCATCAGGGCAGCGGGCGCAAGGGAATGGGGCGCATCCTACGGATGCCCCTCAGCCGGCCAGGCGTTCCAGCTTCTGGTGCAGGTAAGCGACGAAGGGCTCGTGGCTGAGGGGCTGGCCGCTCACCTGCTCCACCAGTTCAGCGGCGTTCACGCTGCGCCCAAGTGGATACAGCCGCTGTTGCAGCCATCCCCCCAGCTGGGCATCGCCATCAGCCGCCAGCAGGGTTTCGATCGGCCCCAGCTCGGCCTCGATCGTTTCGCTCAGCTGGGCACTGATCAGGTGGCCTAGGGCATAGGAGGGGAAGTAGCCGAATAGGCCTTCGCTCCAGTGCACGTCTTGGAGGCACCCCTCGGCGTCGTTGCTTGGGCTCACCCCGAGCAGCTCCTGCATGCCCCGGTCCCAGGCCTCGGGTAGCTCCTCTACCGGCATCCCGCCCTCCACCAGTGCCAGCTCCAGCTCGTAGCGCAGCAGCACATGCAGGCCGTAGCTCACCTCGTCGGCCTCTACCCGGGTGAGCCCAGCGCGGATCGGGTTGAGATCGCGCCAGAAGGCCTGCGTCTCGCCCCACACATCACGGCCAAGGGCTGCCACGAACCGCGGGTGCCAGCGGCGCGCTAAGGCCGCACTCCGCCCGAGCCGGTTTTCATAAAACAGGCTCTGGCTTTCGTGCACCGCCATCGAGGTGGCTTCCCCCAGCGGCCAGGGGAACCAATGATCACCGCGGCGCGGCAGACCCTGTTCGTAGAGGCTGTGTCCCCATTCATGGGCCGTGGCCAAAAAGGCTGAAAAGGGTTGGCCGCTCACCACCCGAGTAGTGATGCGGAAGTCGTTGGGGCCCAGGGTGCTGGAGAAGGGATGGGG
>VGPT01000116.1 GCA_016882485.1 Cyanobacteria bacterium M_surface_10_m1_298 | reverse complement strand
GGCGCAAGGGCTGAAATCTTGAGATTTTCTTGTCTCACGCCCGGGCCCCTGGGGAGGCCGGGCGGAGGAAGCGGAGGGGGTGGGATTCGAACCCACGGAGGCTTTCACCTCGCCGGTTTTCAAGACCGGAGCCATCAACCACTCGACCACCCCTCCAGGGACGACCCATTGGCCAAAACCATTGTTCCACGAGGCTTTCCCGATTCAATGTCTCGTTCATGAGATCAACGAGACTGGATGGCACGGTTGGGATAGCGCACGGCGGCTCTCGGGCCGCGCCGACGATGGCCGTTCTCTCTACCAACCTTGTCGCCGTTCGAACCCGCGAGCTGGCAGACATGATCGAGACCCTGCCCGTCTGTCTCAGTCCAGATCATCAATACCAGCGCTGCTGCGAGTTGCTCGAGCAGGTGGCGGTTGCCCTGGATCTGCTCTCATCGGTGCCCCCGTCTTGAGCTGAGGGCTCGCCGGCGCTTGAAGCGTTCGTAGTACACAAACATCGCCAGCCAGACCCAGCCCAGGCCGCAGGTGCTGAGCCCGACGAGGAGGATCTTGAGCAGGCGGATGGCCCAGAGCCCAGCCCAGCGCCCGAGGGCGAATCTTTTGGGCGGTGCTGGAGTGGGGATGAAGTCTGGAGCGGAGGCGCCCAGCTTGATCTAGCGCAGATGGCGGAGCTGTGGCTACGACACAAGCAGTGCTGCCGTGTGCTGTGCCGACCTACGACCTCAGGGTTCATTTCCCGGATGGGGAGTCCAGGCTTGCTCTGCTGGCCTTTAGTGAGGGGCACGCCTTCACCCTGGCCAGGCAGCTGTTTGCCCATCGTCCGATCACCATTCGTAAGCGGATGCCGGCTGCGTGCTCTGAGCCGGAGTTTGGTCGCTGTCAAAAATGAGGGTCTGGCGCGGCTGCCAGGGGGTTTCTTTTAAGCTTTGTAAAGCAGCTTCTCAGGAATGGCCGCCGACACCTCAGCTCCCCTCGAGTCGAGTTTTGAGCTCGAGCGCTTGAAGCGCACCATTGGCTCCATCGATGACATCGAGCTACTGCGCCATCTCGCCGTGAAGATGGCCGAGCAGATGCATGCGCAAAAACATGTGGTCAACAAGCTGGTGAAGACCGGTCAGCGCCAGGCCTTCGGGTTCGAAGCCTGACTCGTTGCCCTCCATCAGCAAAAGGCCGCCTACCGCTTGATGCGGCGGGCGGCCTCTGTTGTGCTGAGGATCAGCTTTGTGTTGGTCAGCTGGCCGGCTTGGCTAGGGGCAGCAGGCACTTGTCGGAGTCGCAACCGGCGGGGCCGGCCTCCATTAGTTCACCGCTGTCGTAGCGCTGGAGAGCCTCGAAGAAGTCGTTGGTGCGGCGGCGCTCCACAACTTCGCTTTGCAGCTGCTCGTAGGTGGCGTGGTCGATCGGCTCGAACGGCAGACGCGGGAAGGTGGCGTTGGCGTCGAAACGGGCGAGGAGCGCTGCGGAGATGTAGCCCTGTCCCTGATCGATCGCGGCATGGATCGCTTCGGTGAGCGGTTCGATTTCATGCTCCCGGAACTCCACCGTGGCTGAGGTGTTGTGGGCGGTGTAGTGCTGCTGCACCTGCATGTAGAAGTCGAACTGGGCCATGGCGGAGAAGTTGTTGATCTCCACCGCATCAGCGCCGGGGATGTTGGCCCAGCTGACTTCCGTCGGGATTTCCACCAGCCACTCGGTGCAGCGGGGATCAAACGGATCGTTCAGCAGGCGGCCTTCCTCATCCTTGTCGCTCTGCGACGGCACGATCGTGTAGCCGTAGTCCATGCAGGCCAGCGCCACCGGATCGTTCTTGCGGAAGGTGATGCGGCGGATGAAGCGCTGGGCCTTGGGGGGGTGCCAGCCGGGGGAGGCTCCGGTGAGCAGGCTCTTGGTGCCGGCGGGCTGCACGGTGGTGCAGCGGTTCGGGCGGCGCAGGCCATGGCGATCGCAGTAGTCCCACACCGCCGTGTTGACGATCTGCTTCCAACGGCTCAGATACTCCGCTTCCTTGGCTTTGAAGGCGCGGCCTTCTTCGCTGTCGGGGCGGCCGGCTTCCCACCAGGTGAGCCAGGGGGTGCCGAAGGCGTGCACGAAGAAATCAAACAGGCCCGTGAAGCTCACGCCCACGATTGGATCCCAGGCGCGGCTCTGGCGGTAGCGCTCCACCTCGAAGCGGTGGTTGAGCAGGCAGGCCACAGCCAGGCCACCGGCGGTGAAGGCTTCCTCCTGGGCTACCAGATCATCGGGGTCGATGCGGTTGAGGTGGATCTCGGCGAGGTTGCAGTGGAAGTCCGCACCGAGGATCTCGCCGCAGGGGTTGAGTCCATAGCGGCCGAGGCGATGCTCCAGCTCAGGGGCGCTGATCTCCGGGTGGTTGGTGCTCAGCCAATGGCCGGCTTCCTCACGACCCTGTTCGCAGTAGATGTCGATGAACTCTTTGCGGAGTTCGGGCGTGCTGAGCAGATCGGCGTTCGAGCGGGCAATCGCCTCGGGCGCGAACTGAATCGCACCCTCTCCGGAATGAAATTGCTTGGTGACCGCTTCGAGCACGGTCTGGCGATCGGGCCGGCTGTGGAACACACGGGTGTGGTTGGCCATGCGCAGGGCATCGCGCTCGGGATCGATGCGCCAGTTGCCATCACTGTCCTGCTGCCAGAGGTTGTCCTTGGCGGTGGCGGCGGCGGTGTCGTCGGCTGCGAACTGACGCATCCCGGCGCTGCGGCGGATGTTGCCGGCGACGATCGTCACGGCGGCCTCATCGATCAGCAGGCAGCACTCCACGGAGGTGAGCTTGCGACCCTGGGCCTTCTGCAGGATCTGGGCCACGCGGCCGTAGAGGTCCTTGAGCTTCACAGGGTTGGCCATGCCGCCGAAGCCCTTGAGGGTTTCCCCGACCGGGCGCACGTCGGAGAGATCCACGCTGATCTGGATCGGAGTCGCAGCATCGAAGCGCTCATCGCTGCTGAGCTCGAGCAGCAGCTGATAGCTGTCAACCCAGCCGCGCCGGGTGTCGCCCACTTTGATGTGGACGCTCTGACCGGTGATCTCGGAGCTGGTGTGCTCCTGACGCTGGCCGGCGGGTGTGGCCCCAATGTCGCTGACGGAGACGATCTCCAGGGTGTTGCGGACCGACGGCAGTCGTTCGATCAGCCGAGGTTCGATGATCGCCCCGGTGCCGCAACCCATCATCGCCAGGTCCATCATCAGACCAAAGGCTTCCCAATCCACCAGGTTGGTGGAGGTGCAGTTGTAGGAGCCGGAGAAGTTGGCTTCCTGCTCGATCCAGGGGGTGCCCCCGATCCAGAGCCAGCGACCTGAGGGAAGGGCTTTTTGTTC
>VGPT01000115.1 GCA_016882485.1 Cyanobacteria bacterium M_surface_10_m1_298 | reverse complement strand
CAGGTTGATGCGGACGCGCACAAACGGAAAGCTGTGGGAGCCATCGAATTCCTTCTCCCGCTGGAAGGCGTCGATCTGAGCCGGGCTGAGCATTTCCCGGAGCCAACCCTGGAAGCTGGCCTGATCCGTGATCGGCCAACCGGTTCGCAGCATCTCGCCTCGGGCGCGGTAGCGGGGCTCTTCGCCCACCCCGAGATGGACATCCGAGAAGTTGTTGTCGTTGGCGAGTTTGACGATCCCTTCGAGGCTGCTCGGTTGCCTTCCCTGCAGGGCTCCGTCATGGGACAAAGGCTCAGGGGCCGGGGTGACTCCTGCTCCCGGAGGAAAGAGGCTGCTGGGAAAGGGGGAGGAGGCGCTCACGCCACGCCGGAATCGCTGCCATCACTGTTGCGGCAAAAGCGGGCCATCACCAGCGTTTCCGCCCGTCATCTTTAGGATCCAGATCAAAGCCCGCCAGAGCCAGTGATCGCCCCGCACAACGTCTGCATCGTGTTGGGCACCCGCCCGGAAGCGATCAAGCTGGCTCCGGTGATCCAGGCCTTTCAACAGGCCGATGACTTCCAGACCCGAGTGGTGCTCACGGGGCAGCACCGCGAGATGGTCGCCCAGGTGATGGATCTGTTCGACCTCAAGGCCGACCACGATCTGGCCTTGATGGCCCCTAAGCAGACCCTCACGCACATCACCTGTGGAGCGCTGCAGGGCCTCAAGCAGGAGTTTGAGCAGTTCCATCCCGATCTGGTGCTGGTGCAGGGCGACACCACCACCGCCTTCGCCTCAGCCCTGGCTGCGTTCTACGAGCAGATTCCGGTCGGCCACGTCGAAGCGGGTCTACGCACCGACAACATTTTTGATCCCTATCCGGAGGAGGCCAACCGCCGCCTGATCTCCCAGGTGGCGTCGTTGCATTTCGCTCCCACCCACGTGTCCGCTCGCAATCTGGCGGCCTCGGGCGTGGTGGGGCAGACCCTCACCACCGGCAACACGGTGATCGATGCGCTGCTGTTGATGGCTCAGAAGGCTCCCCCGTTCGAGTTGACCGGGCTTGATTTCCAGAAGCAGAGGGTGATCCTGGCCACGGTTCACCGCCGGGAGAACTGGGGGGAGCGGCTGCTGGATATCGGTCAGGGGTTCCTGGAGGTGCTGGAGCGCTTCCCCGATACCGCCCTGCTCTTGCCCCTGCACCGCAATCCCACGGTGCGAGAGCCGCTGCAGGCCCTGCTGGGGCAGCATCCCCGCGCCTTCCTCACCGAGCCCCTGGATTACGACCGCCTTGTGGCGGCGATGCGGGGATCTTGCCTGCTCCTGACCGACTCGGGCGGCTTGCAGGAGGAGGCTCCGGCCCTGGGCAAGCCGGTTCTGGTGCTGCGGCGCACCACCGAGCGGCCGGAGGCGGTGGATGCAGGCACCGCCAAGTTGATCGGCACCGATGTGGCCGACATCGTTCGCGAGACTGCCCTGCTGCTCGAGAACCCGCAGGCCTACGAGGAGATGGCCCGCGCCCACAACCCCTTCGGTGATGGACAGGCCAGCAGCAGGATTCTGGATGCCTGCCGCAGTTTCCTCAACGAACGCCGGAACGTGCTCGCGCAGGGTTAGTTCTGCTCTCGCTCCTTCTTGGCCCAGGGGGGCAGGTCGATGAACACCCGGGTCCCACTCTTGAGGCCATCGAGGATCTGGGTGTCCCTGCCGCTGCTGGCTCCAAGGGTCACAGCCTGGAAGGTGGGTTGATTGCCCGGTCCCACCAGCAATACCCCTGGTTTCCCCTCCTGGGTGACCACCGCCACGGTGGGAACCAGCGTTCGAGCGGCCAGGCTGCCGGTGTTGAAGTCGATATCGGCGTTCATGCCGATGCGCAGTTCCGGAGGGGGAGCGATGAACTGCAGCTTCACTTCAAAAGAGGTCACGTTGTTCAGCTTTCCTGCCCGCGGAGCGATCTGGCGCACCTTGGCGGCAAAGCGGCGGTCGGGGAAGGCATCCACCCGCACGGAGGCGCTCTGTCCCAGTTTGATGCGCCCGATGTCGCTCTCGGGCACCTTGGCAATGGCTTCGAGCCCCTGCGCCAGTTCGACAATCGAGGAGCTGCTGGCCCCGGCTGAGGCCGACGCGGAGGTTGTTGGGGTGACGTAGGCGCCGGGATCGGCGAAGCGGGCTGTGATCACCCCGGCGAAGGGGGCGCGCACCACCAGTTCGCTGCGTTCCATCTGGCGCTGCTCGAGCCGCTGCTTGGCGGCCTCCACCGCGGCCTGATCGATCAGATAAGCGGCCTTGGCGGCGTTGTAGTTGTCCTGGCTGATCCCGCCGTTGCGCACGAGCGTTTCACGGCGCTGCAGTTCGCTGCGGCTGCGCACCACAGCCGCTTTGGCGGAATTCAGTTGGGCTTCAAGTTCATCGAGGCGTTCATTGAGGTCGCCATCGTCCATCAGGGCCAGGGCCTGCCCCGCCTGCACCTGGTCGCCCTCTTCGACGTAGAGCTTTTCCAGGATTCCCTGCCGCTTCGGGCTCACGTTCACCAGGCGGAAGGCGCCGAGCTCTCCGCTGGCTGTGATGATTCCAGGCAGGGCGCCTTCCCGGGCTATGGCTGTGTAGGTGCTCAAGCGGCTCGCCTGGCCGGCGTTGCGGCGCACCTGCAGGAGGGCCGTTCCTCCGGCGATCACCAAGCCGCTCGCCAGCAGGCCGGCCCATAGGCGTTTGCGTTTCAGCCAGGGCCGGTCGTTGGCCAGCCTCCGCAGGCTCAAGGGCTTATCCACGGAAACGGATCCTTGGGACTGGGGTTGGCGAGGGGTCTGGAGCATCGCTGATGACCTTGCAGGATCCCCGAATCACTCCAGTCTTCCTGGCCGCCCTCGGATTTGCGTTCCACGTCAGGGGCGGATCACCGCCTGGTGGAGGGCAAACCGTAGATTCCAGCCATGCTTAAAGCCGGAATCGTGGGGCTGCCCAATGTGGGCAAGTCGACCCTGTTCAACGCCTTGGTGGCCAATGCACAGGCGGAAGCCGCTAACTATCCCTTTTGCACGATCGAGCCCAATTCGGGGGTGGTGTCGGTGCCGGACCCCCGCCTGCAGCAGCTCTCCGATCTCAGCAGCAGTAAGGAGCTGATCCCCACGCGCGTGGAGTTCGTGGATATCGCCGGCCTGGTTAAAGGAGCCAGTCAGGGTGAGGGGCTGGGCAACAAATTTCTGGCCAACATCCGCGAGGTCGACGCCATTGTTCATGTGGTGCGTTGTTTCGAGAACGACGACGTGATCCATGTGAGCGGCTCGGTGGGGCCGGCTCGCGATGCCGAAGTGATCAATCTGGAGCTCGGCCTGGCGGATCTGAGCCAGGTCGAAAAACGGCGCGAACGGCT
>VGPT01000114.1 GCA_016882485.1 Cyanobacteria bacterium M_surface_10_m1_298 | reverse complement strand
GGTTTCGCCCGCATCGCGAACTATCAGAGCGTCAGCGCCTGATGAGCCAGCGCTTGGGTCCTCGCACCCAGGTGATGGGGGTGATCAACATCACCCCCGATTCCTTCAGCGATGGAGGCCGCTTTGAGACCCCCGATCGCGCTCTGGCCCAGGCGCGTCGCATGCTCTCAGGAGGTGTCGAGATCCTCGACCTCGGCGCCCAGAGCACGCGCCCCGGAGCCAATGATGTCGGAGCGGAGGTTGAACTGCAGCGCCTGCTTCCGGCCTTGCGGCTGATCCGTGCAGAGGGCCAGGGTCTGCTGTCGATTGATACCTATCGTGCCCCTGTGGCAGCAGCGGCCCTAGAGGCCGGTGCTGACTGGATCAATGACATCAGCGGCGGTCGCCTTGATCCAGGCATCTTGAAGGTAGTGGCCGAGGCGGGCTGTCCCTATGTGCTGATGCATTCCCGCGGGGATAGCCACTCCATGGATCAACTGGTGGATTACGGATCTGAAGGTGTTGTGGCTGGGGTGCTCTCAGAACTGCGCCGCGCCAGTGAGCGAGCCCTGGCAGCGGGGGTGCGTCAGCAACAGCTCATCTGGGATCCAGGTCTCGGCTTCGCGAAGACCACCGAACAAAATCTTGAACTGCTCCGCGGCCTGGAGCAGTTGCAGCAGGACGGCATCCCGTTGCTGGTGGGCCCGTCGCGCAAGCGTTTCATCGGCGCGGTGCTGAATGAGCCCAGAGCCAAAGCTCGCCTCTGGGGTACGGCAGCGGTTGTTGCCCACTGTGTTGCTGCGGGCGTCGCTGTGGTTCGCGTCCATGACGGTCCTCCGATTGCGCAGGTGGTGCGCATGGCGGAAGCCATGAAAAAAGCTCCCTTGCGGGAGCCTTGATCTGATCGAGTTGTTGGCTCAGCCCTCGCTGACGCCCTCGATGCGATCTTCGATCTCCTGGTAGATCTCCTGCAACTGCTGGATGTTCTCGTCGGAGGTTTCCCAGTAGCCGCGGCCATTCACCTCGAGCAGGGTGCCAACGATGCGGCGGAAGCTGTGGGGGTTGAGCTCCATCAGACGCTTGCGCATCTCTGGGTCATTGATGAAGGTGTCGTTGGCTTCTTCGTAGACGAAGTTGTCAACGGCTCCGCTGGTGGCACTCCAGCCCAGGGTGAAGTTGAGGCGCTTGGCCACTTCGCGCACACCCTCGTAGCCCGAGTTGAGCATGCCCTCATACCACTTGGGATTGAGCAGCTTGGTGCGCGAATCGAGGCGAATCGTCTCGCTCAAGGAGCGAACCTGGGCATTGGCGGTGGTGGTGTCGGCGATGTAGCTCGAGGGAGCTTTGCCGTCGTCGCGCAGGCCCTGGATCAGCTTGGTGGGATCGCTGTCGAAGTAGTGGCTCACATCGGTGAGGGAGATCTCCGCCGAATCCAGGTTCTGGAAGGTCACGTCGGCGGTCTTCATCACCGACTCGAACACCTCTCGCTTCTGGTTCATCTCGCCGGGGTTGTCGGCGTTGAAGGCGAAGGTCTTACGGGAGAGATACATCTCCTGCAGTTCGTTCTCCTCCTCCCAGGTGCTGTTTTCAACGGCAAGGTTCACGTTGGAGCTGTAGCTGCCGCTGGCGTTGGAGAACACGCGGGTGGCGGCGTCGCGCAGGGAGATGCCCTCCTTCTCGGCCTGCTCCTGGGCGTGCTTGCGCACGAAGTTCATCTCCAGGGGCTCGTCGGCCTCAGCCGCCATCTTCACGCCCTGATCGATCAGGGCCATCTGGTTGATGAACAGGTCGCGGAACACCCCGCTGCAGTTCACCACCACGTCGATGCGGGGGCGGCCCAGCTCTTCCAGTGACAGCAACTCGAGCTTGTTCACCCGGCCCAGGGAATCGGGCACGGGTTTCACGCCGATGAACCAGAGGATCTGGGCGAGGGATTCGCCGTAGGTCTTGATGTTGTCGGTGCCCCAAAGCACGCAGGCAATCGTTTCAGGCCAGGCGCCTTGCTCTTCCTTCTGCCGCTCAATCAGGCGATCCACCACCACCTTCGCTGCAGCCACAGCCGCCTTGGTGGGGATGGCCTGGGGATCAAGGGCGTGCAGGTTCTTGCCGCTGGGCAGCACGTTGGGGTTGCGAATCGGGTCTCCCCCAGGGCCAGGCAGCACGTATTCGCCATCCAGGGCCTTGAGCAGGCTCTGCATTTCCAGATCGGCGCAGACCTGCTCGAGGCAGAACTGCAGGTAGCCGAACAGCTTGTCGAGTTCGGCCTGATCGACATCGGGGAAGCCGGCCGTGCGGCAAGCGCTCAACCAGGGGCTGGGCAGCTTGAAGCCGAACTGCTCCAGCAGGTTGAAGAACCAACCGAAGTTGCGTCGCAGGGTGACGCGACCATCGTTGCCGGTGACCGCCTTCACCATCGCTCCGATGGCGGCGCGGGATGTCTCGGTGATGACGCGGTTCAGCTCCACATCGGCGAGGACTCCGTCGTCATTGCCGGCATACACGTCGGTGATCGTGCGGCCTTTGCTCTCGGCGAGCAGGGCGGGAAGGGAGCGAATGCCGTCGTCTTCGCGCTCAAGAGCGGCGATGTTCACCAGGGTGGCGATCGCTTCTTCGGCGGTGGGTGGCTTGCCGATGGTGTGCAAGCCGCAGGGGAGCAGCCGGCTCTCGATCTCCATCAGCTGGCGGTACACCGCACCGACCACGCCATCGCGGCCGTCGAGATCCAGCTCGGAGGCATCGACTTCGGGGAGATCGACGTCTTTATCGAGATTGCACTGACGCGCGGTTTCCACCACCGCATTCACGATCTGGATGCCGCGGGAGCTCTCACGCAGCTGCTGGTAGGAGCCCACCAGTTCGCCCAGTTCCTTGAGGCCCTTGTAGAGGCCGGCGTTCTCAGCGGGAGGGGTGAGGTAGGAGATCGTCTCGGCGTAGCCACGCCGCTTGGCGATGGTGGCTTCCGAGGGGTTGTTGGCAGCGTAGTAGTAGAGGTTGGGCAGTGCCCCGATCAGGGAGTCGGGATAGCAGGTTTCGCTCATGCCCATCTGCTTGCCGGGCATGAACTCCAGCGAGCCATGGGTGCCGAAGTGCAGCACCGCATCGGCGCCCCACACCTTCTCGAGATAGGTGTAGTAGGCGGCAAAGCCGTGGTGAGGGCTAGCGCTGCGGGAGTAGAGCAGGCGCATCGGATCACCCTCGTAGCCGAAGGTGGGCTGCACGCCAACAAACACGTTGCCGAAGTGCCTTCCGAAGATCAGCAGGTTGGTGCCATCGGTGTTGAGGGTGCCAGGGGGCTTGCCCCAGTTCTCTTCCAGGCGCTCGGAGTAGGGCGTGAGGCGTTCGTATTCCTCAACGCTCATGCGGTGAGCGATGGCCAGCTCCGGTGATCCCTCCAGTGCCTCGGGATCCTTGAGCACCGCCTCCATCAGTTCCTTGGAGCTGCGGGGGAGCCCGCTCA
>VGPT01000113.1 GCA_016882485.1 Cyanobacteria bacterium M_surface_10_m1_298 | reverse complement strand
CAGGCTCGGCGCCGCTGGTGCTGGGCCACACCGTGGAGCAACCCGACACGATCGCCACCGCGATCCGCATCGGCAACCCGGTGAACAAGGAGCGGGCCCTCAAGGCCCGCGCGGAGAGCAACGGCGATTTCATGGCCGTCACCGACGCCGAGATCATCGAGGCTTACAAGCTGCTGGGAGCCGGGGAAGGGGTGTTTTGCGAGCCCGCCAGCGCCGCCTCCGTGGCGGGCCTGATCAAGCGCAGCGAGGAGGTGCCGGCTGGAGCCACGGTGGTGTGTGTGCTCACCGGCAATGGCCTCAAAGACCCCACCACGGCCATCGAGCACAACGATTCCAAGTTCCACACGGGTCTGGAGCCCGATACCGCCACCGTGGCCCGCGTGATGGGCTTCTGAGCCTGCTTCGAGACGCACAGAACCGCCGGTAACCCCGGCGGTTTTTTTGTGCCTGTTGCGGGCGCTCGAGCGCCAACCAAGCCCGATCCACCCAGCAAAGCGTCTGCCCACAACCTGGGGAAAACCGGCCCAGTGCTCCCCGGAAAACCCTGGCCAACCATCACCACTTAATCGAGCTCGTTTTCCGCAATCCCGGGAAACAGAGGAAAACACCAAATCCCTGGATGGTTCACCAGCTCATTCACCAGGGCTGTGGAAATGAGATCCTCTCTGCTGCAACGGCTTTGGTGGGTTGTCCTGAGTTTCCTCACGCTCTACGACTACGGGATTGGGTTTTGATTTTTAAAACCCTTTGATCCGTTAGACGCCGGGTTGGGGAGAAGCGGGGGAAACCGCTCGCCAGGCCCGTTGCACTTCCCACCGCGTTGTGGAAGCGTGGGGGCCGCTTAGCCCCTGCCATGAAGCTGGTCTGCTCCCAGGCCGAACTCAACGCCAGCCTTCAGCTGGTGAGCCGTGCCGTGGCAGGGCGGCCCACCCACCCGGTGCTGGCCAACGTGCTGCTCACGGCTGACGCCGGCACCGGCCGGCTCAGCCTCACCGGTTTCGATCTGAGCCTCGGCATCCAAACCAGCCTCGGCGCCTCCGTGCACAGCAGCGGTGCGATCACCCTGCCGGCGCGCCTGTTCGGCGAGATCGTGGCCCGCATGCCTTCCGATAGCCCCATCAGCCTCAGCTGCGAGGAAGGCGGTGAACAGGTGGAGCTCACCAGCGCCTCCGGCAGCTACCAGATGCGTGGCATGCCCGCGGAAGACTTCCCCGAGCTGCCGCTCGCCCAGGCCGCCACCCCGATCAAGCTGGATCCGGAGGTGTTGGTGAAAGGCCTGCGGGCCACCCTGTTCGCCAGCAGCAGCGATGAAGCCAAGCAGCTGCTCACCGGGGTGCACCTGGGTCTGGATGCCGAAGGCCTGGAGTGTGCCGCCACTGATGGCCATCGCCTGGCCGTGCTGCGGCTGCAGAACAGCGCCGAGGGCGAGGCAGATCTCGATGTCACAGTGCCGGCTCGTTCGCTGCGTGAGCTTGAGCGCTTGCTCTCCAGCCGCGGTGGCGGCGATCCGGTGAGCCTCTTTTGCGACCGCGGCCAGGTGGTGTTCCAGTGGGCCGATCAGGTGCTCACCAGCCGCAGCCTCGATGGCACCTACCCCAACTACCGCCAGCTGATCCCCGAGAGCTTTGCCCGCAGCCTCAAACTCGATCGCAAGGGCTTGCTCGGTGCGCTGGAGCGTGTGGCGGTGCTCGCCGATCAACACAACAACGTGGTGAAGATCAGCAGCGATCCGGCAGCCGGCCAACTGGCGATCAGCGCCGATGCTCAGGATGTGGGCAGTGGCTCCGAAGCGATCGCTGCTGAGGTGAACGGCGATGCCATCCAGATCGCGTTCAACGTGCGCTACGTGCTCGAGGGCCTCAAGGCGATGAGTGCTGAGCGGGTGGAGCTGCGCTGCAATGCTCCCACCACCCCGGTGGTGCTCGCACCGCAGGACGATTCAGCCTTCACCTACCTGGTGATGCCGGTGCAGATCCGCCAGTGAGCTTGCCGGAGCAACTGCTGCTGAGCGATCTGCTGCGCCGCCACGTGCGTTGCGATCAGGGCATCGACCATGGCGCCGGTGCGATGGCCTGGATGCATCCCCCGGTGCATCGCCTGCTGGGCTGGATCAGCAAGCCCTCAGCCTTCGGTGATCGCCGCCAGGCCTGGCGGCTCGATCAGTTACGCGGCCTCAGTGAGCTGGAAGCCCTGGTGAAGGGTCCCGGGGCCGACACCGACCTGCCCACGGTGGATCGCCTGCCCACCCTGATCGAAGCGGTGTTGTTGGATCGCCAGGGCCAAGTGATCGGCAGCGTGGCCGACGCGGCGGTGGACCTCAGCACTGGTCGCATCGTCCACTATCTGGTGTCGCGCAGCGATCCGCGCCTACCGGGCAGCAGCCGCTGGCGCCTCAGCCCCGAGCGCATCAGCGATCAGCAGCCCGGCCAGGTGTTCACGGGGCTCAGCGGCCTGGATGATCTTCCGTTGGCCCGCGCCAGCGTGCGCCAGGAATTCCTCCGGCGCGGCCGCCGCTGGCGCGATCAGCTGCAGGAGGAAACCGAGCGCCTGCGCGATCAGTTCCAGAGTGCCGGCGATCGGTTTGAAGAGCGGCTCGAGGGCTGGCTGGAGGAGGAGCCTGCCTGGGAGGCTGAGCAACGCCCCGATCCAGCGGATCGCAGAGGGCCTGCTGAAGAAGCCTGGGACGACTGGGACGACGAGGATGCCGCCACGGCAGATCACCGAACGCGGCGGCCCCAGGACGACCAGGATCCCTGGCTGTGATCGTTCAACACTGTCCAGGTTTTCGTACATTCCGTACAACACTTTGAACAGTCCTGCGGACTAGTTTGAAGAGAGCCAACTCTCCGAGAGGTGTGCCGTGTGTTACCAGTGCCTTCTCGCCGGTGCTGACAGCAGTGTTCTGGGGACTTCCCATGCCCTGGGCGAGATCAGCCTGCGCACGATCCCCCCGGATCTGTTGATCGCACCGGATTTTCAACGCTTCAGCACCCAGCAGGTGGTGACGGATGGTGTGTTGGACGTGTATCTGCATCGCACAGCTGGCCCTGTTCAGGTGAACGGCGGGGGTTACGGAGCTCAAACCATCCAGGCTGTCGCCATCGACGCTGCCTTTGCGGCCTTTTTCGAGGAGGCGCTGCGGAAGCTGGATGCAGAGCTGGCCCTTGATTTTCGTTTGGTTAGCAGCGCAGATCAGGCTGATGTTCGCCTCTATTCAGATAGTGAAATTGAGCTGGGGGGCGGTGGAACAACCCTGGGAATCGCCTTGAGCAACGACACAGCTCAAAAGGATTTCTGGGAGTTGATGCTCAATACACCGGCCTTCAACGGAGAGATCGATTACCTCTATTACGCCGCCCTGCATGAGCTTGGTCATGCCCTCGGCTTGGAGCATCCCTTTGATGGCTCCGATGGCGATGTGTTCGTGAGTTCGAACTCCTCACGCAGCGCTTACCCC
>VGPT01000112.1 GCA_016882485.1 Cyanobacteria bacterium M_surface_10_m1_298 | reverse complement strand
GACGGACACCCTCTCCGTTGTTATGAATCAGCTGTGAAAGAGCAGCACCAGGCCTTGGCTGACCTGGTGAAATTCACGCTCTTCGCGGCTCAGATCGAGACCCACCTCCAGGCCTTCTTTGAGGGCATTGTCAAAAGGTGGCGGGGTCGGGGCTGTGCTGCCGGTCCACAGCGCAGCGATCCCAACCGGCGTGGCATGCCAGGTGAAACAGGAGGTGTTGCCAATGGATGGCTCCTGCAGGGCATCTTCCAGGAGCTCGCGAATCGGCATGACGTCCACACAGTTCCCACAGCATCCAGACCTGTCTTTGGATCAGCAATCAGCTGAGAAATTTTGTGATCTGGTGAGCAATCAAACTTCAAGAGGCCGCATCTAGGCTGCGGCCCATGCGTGTTGAGATCGGCCCAGCGGCTCTGGTGCATGAGTGGCTCACGCCCCGCTCCGTGGGGGGCGCCGAGCTGGTGGTGCGGGAGCTGGATGCACTGCTGCATCAACCCCAGCTCTTCGCCCTGGTGGATGGTGAAAGCCGCAGGCGGGGCAGCTGGTTGGAGGGCCGCTCGATCCAAACCTCCTTCATCCAAAGCCTTCCCTTCGGGGTGAGCCACGTGCAGCAGTACCTGCCGCTGCTGCCGCTGGCGATCGAACAGCTGGATCTCTCGGGGTTTCCCCTGGTGATCAGCAGCAGTCACCTGGCCGCCAAGGGCGTGCTCACCGGGCCCGAGCAGTGTCACATCAGCTACGTGCATACTCCCGTGCGCTACGCCTGGGATCAGATGCACGCCTATCTGCGTCAGTCGTCCTTGGCGCGGCGTGGCCTCGGCCCGCTGATCCGCTGGCAGCTGCATCGCCTGCGGCAGTGGGACGTGCTGAGCGGACAGCGCCCCGATCAGTTGCTCGCTAATTCCCGTTTCACCGCAGCCCGCATCCGCCGTTACTGGGGACGCAGCTCCACAGTCGTCCACCCTCCCGTGGAGGTGGAACGTTTCCGCTGGGATCAACCCCGCGAGGAGGTTTATCTCTGCCTCTGCCGCCTGGTGCCCTACAAGCGGGTGGATCTGGTGGTGGAGGCCTTCAATCGCACTGGACTGCCGCTGGTGGTGATTGGAGATGGCCCTGAGCGGGCACGCCTGCAGGCCCTCGCCGCTCCGAATGTGCGCCTGCTGGGTCGTCAATCCGAAAACGATGTCAACGCCTGGATGAGCCGATGCCGCGCTTACGTCTACGCAGGCTTGGAGGATTTCGGCATCGCACCGGTTGAAGCCATGGCCGCCGGTGCCCCGGTGATTGCCCTAGGCCAGGGCGGCTTGCTCGACAGCGTCCGCTGCCTTGAGCGGGGGGTGAGCCAACCCACTGGGTTGCTCTTCCCCGAGCAGAACGTGGCGTCGCTGGTGGCGGCACTGGAGTATTTCGAAGCCCAGCAGCTCTGGAAGCAGTTGCCTGCCGAGCGCCTGAGGCGTTGGGCCGAGCAGTTCAGCCCTCAGCGTTTCCGTGCCCGCATGGAGGCGGCGATCGAGCAGAGCTGGAATCGTCATCAACGCTCCCTGGCGGAGCGCCGTCGCGGCTTGCCTGTGCCTATGGGGTGAGTGACCGTGCGCCCTGGGCGCGCGGCGTCCCGCACTTCTTAAATGAGGACAACTTCAGTCCCTGACGGCCTCGATTGTCTGCTGCCGCCTCCATTCCGGCTGAGTCCACCGCCAGCTCCCTGCTGAGGGCTCAGTCCAAGCGCGGCCGCATCCTGAAACGCGTTGGAGACATCAGCTTTTCCTTGCTGGTGCTTGGCCTGGGATCGCCCTTGCTGTTGCTCCTGGCCCTGGTGGTGAAGCTGAGCTCCAAGGGCTCGGTGTTCTATTGCCAGCGCCGCATCGGCCGCGGCTACAAGGGCTTTGGCTGCCTGAAGTTCCGCACGATGCGCAAGGACGCCGACCGTGTGCTGGCGGCGGTGTTGGCTTCCGATCCGGCTCTGAGGGAGGAGTTCGCCCGCGACTTCAAGCTCAAGAACGACCCCCGCATCACCCCGATCGGCCGCTTCCTGCGCCGCTCGAGCCTCGATGAGCTGCCCCAGTTCATCAACGTGCTCAAGGGGGAGATGAGCGTGGTGGGTCCGCGCCCGATCGTTTGGGATGAGCTGGAGCGCTACGGCCGCACCATGGATGAGGTGTTGTCGGTGCGCCCGGGTCTCACGGGGCTGTGGCAGGTGTCTGGCCGCAACAACCTGCCCTACGAAACCCGGGTGAAGCTGGATCTCTTTTACGCCCGCAACCGCAACCTCTGGCTGGATCTACGCATCGTGCTGCGCACCATCGGAGTGGTGCTTTTACCGATGGATCGCGGCGCCTACTGAGCAGGCCGCGATCAGCCACAGCAGCTCCAGGCGTTGAGTTCTCTGCAGCATGGCCTCCACCCTGCCCGCGCTGACCTCAGCGGCGCCCGCTGCCAGCAGCGGCTTCTCACGCCAAGCGGCTCCGTAGCGGTTCACTCCGCCGAGCTGCACGCCCAGGCAGTGGGCATAGATCGCTTGGGAGACCCCAGCATTGGGCGATGGATCCGCTGCTCCATCGATTAGGGAGCGGCGCAGCAGATTGCCTGCTCTCGGCAGTGTTGCGCGGCTCACCAGGGGCAGGCTGAACGCCACCAGGCGGCAGGGCAGCCACACCAGCAGATCATCCAGCCGTGCCCCGGCGGTGCCCAGCCACTGCAGCTTGCCGCGCCGATAGCCGAGCATGGAATCGAGGGTGCTGGCGGCCTTGAAGCCCCAGGCCAGAGTCAAGGGGCCAGGGGCCTCGCTCCAGCCGGCGCTCCACAGCCCCGCGCCGATGAGCATCCAGAACAGCGGAGCAAACAGTCCATCCACAGCGTTTTCGCTCGCGGTTTCCGCTGCTGCCCGCAGGATCTCAGGGGCCTCCAGCTCCTGGGTGTCGCGGCCCACGATCCAGCTCAGGGCAGCGCGCGCGCTTTCGAGATCCGGCAGCGCGCCAAGGACGCCCCGCACCGCCTGCTCCAGGCTCCGGCCCGCCAAGGCGCTGGTCAGGGCGATCAGCAGGAGCGGGAGCCCCAGAACCAGTGGAAGGCGTTGGCTTCCCTGCTCCAGCAGCCAGCCGCTCGCCCCGCTGCCTCCCACGAGCACCAAGGTGATCAAGCCGCCGGCCAGGCGCAGGGCCCAGGGTCGTTCGCCGGACCAGTGCTCCGCCAGCCGCCGCAGGCGGCTGATGATCCAGCCCATCACCACCACCGGGTGCAGGCACCAGCGCGGATCGCCCACAAGCCGATCGAAGCCAGCGGCGGCGGTCACCAACACAAAGGGGTGGATCCCCGTGAAGGAATCCACCCCAGAGACGAGTGCCAAGGCCTGGATCAGGCGGCCTTCAGCCAGGAGAACATCGAGCGCAGGCCTTTGCCCACTTGCTCGATCGGGTGCTGGCTGTCGCGCTCGCGGATCTTCTTCATCTCGGGCTTGCCGGCTTCGCACTCGGCCACGAAGTTGCGGGCGAAGGTGCCGTCCTGGATGTCGGCCAGGATGCGCTTCATCTC
>VGPT01000111.1 GCA_016882485.1 Cyanobacteria bacterium M_surface_10_m1_298 | reverse complement strand
GAGAGGGCGATCAGCAACTCCGCCTTGCTGCCGGCTTCGAGGCCGAAGTGCCAGCGTTTGCCGCAGGCCACCAGTTCTTCGACCACGTGGCGCTGCTGGTTGCACTTCACAGGGAACACACCCTGGTAGCGACCGTTGTATCCGTATTGAGCGATCGCGCGCTCGAAGGCAGCGTGCAGGCGCTCGAGCCGATCTTCGAGGATGTCGTCGAAGCGAATCAGCAACGGCAGGGTGTGATTGCGGCCCTCCAGGCCCTGCACCAGATCGAGCAGATCGAGGCTTCCGCCCCGTTCACCCTTGGGTTGAACACTGATGTGCCCGCGCCCATTCACCGAGAAATAGGGATCCCCCCAGCGATCAAGGCCGTAGAGGGCTGCACTGTCATTCACGCTCCAGCCGGTGGGTTCAGCGGCGACCATCAACCGGGAGCAGGGCAATGCCGGAAATCTAAGGACTGATGCCCTCTGTGCCAGGTCTGCTTGCCAAGCGGTAGGGCGGCCACGGACGATGGGCCGGATACAACGTTTTTTGTTATGGCTGCCGAGCGCACCTTTATCGCCATCAAGCCCGATGGTGTTCAGCGCGGGCTTGTGGGCGAGATCCTCGGCCGCTTCGAGCGCAAGGGCTTCAAGCTGGTGGGTCTCAAGCAGCTCACCCCCAGCCGTGAGCTGGCCGAGAGCCACTACGGCGTGCACCGTGAGCGTCCCTTCTTCGCTGGTCTCGTTGACTTCATCACCTCCGGCCCCGTGGTGGCGATGGTGTGGGAAGGCGACGGTGTGATCGCCAGCGCCCGCAAGCTGATCGGTGCCACCAAGCCCCTCGAGGCTGAGCCCGGCACCATCCGCGGTGACCTGGCTGTGAACATCGGCCGCAACGTGATCCACGGTTCCGACGCCCCGGAAACCGCCCAGTTCGAGATCGGTCTCTGGTTCCAGGCTTCTGAGCTCAGCGACTGGACTCCTGCTGATCAGACCTGGCGCGTCGAAGGCTGATCAGCCGTCTTCAGAAGATCAGGTTGGCCGGGGTTGCGAGAGCGCCCCGGCTTTTTTATGCCGCAAAAGCCTGAGGCATCAGGGCGATCCAGGCCAGCTTGCAGAGCAGGTGCAGAGCCTGATCGATGCCGAGGCTGTAGCGGTTCTGGCACTTGCCGATGTCGATCAGGGTGTGAGCGCCCCACTCCGCCAGACCCAGGGCGGGAATCCCGGTGATCCAGGCCACGAGGAACCCATGGATCGCCGCATGGCTGGTGAGCCACCACTGCCAGGGCAGGGTGCTGCTGCAGCCCGGGCACTTCTCCCTGGCCATGCGGTCGCTCTGCAGGCCGAAATCCCCGAGGAAATGCCCCATGGTCAGCAACGCCATCAGTTCGAATCCGTTGCTGAAGGGCATCTGCTGTGACCGGGCCATCCATAGGCTGACCGGTTGTACCTCAACTGTCGCGACGCTCAGGGGAATCGCTGCAGTTGTGAACGGGGATTCGCCTCAGTCGAAGCGTTTGTCCCGCTCGAAGCGCCGGTAGCTGAAGGCTTCGAGCAGCTGCTGGTGCTCCAGGGAGAGCTCTTCCTCCAGCAGGCAGCCCCGCAGCAGCTCGGCGGTGATCGCCGCCAGCAGAACCCCATTGCGGTGATGCCCCGCCGCCAGCCATAGACCCTTGATCCTGCTAGCTCCCAGCAGAGGGCCTTCATCGGGGGTGCAGGGACGGAATCCCCACCAGCGCTCCATCGGTGGCCAGTGTTCGGCTTCCGGCAGCAGGGCCGCGATCCCAGCCTGCAACTGCCGTTGCCCAAAGGGGGTGAGCCCAGCGGTGAACCCCGCCTCGCGTTCGCTGGTGGCGCCCACCACCAGCAGGCCGTCCTCTCTGGGCACTAAGTAGGTGCCAGGTCCAAAAATCACCCGTTGCAAGGCGTCTCTTGGCCCCTGCAACGAGAGCATCTGCCCCTTTACTGGGTAGATCGGCAGATCGGGCAGCAGTTGTCCGCTCCAGGCCCCACAACACAGCACCGCCTGATCAGCCTTCAGGGTTTCGAGGTCGCCTTCTGCATTGCGGACCCGCACCCCCTGGAGTTGTTGCTGACTCTGGAGGACCTCGAGCACCTCAAGGCCCTCCTGGAAGCGCACCCCCAGGTCGACGCAGGAGCGCTCGAGGGCGCGCATCAATTGGCGGCGGTTGTCGATCTGCCCGTCTTGGGAGAACAGCAATCCGGCTTGCCAGCCAGGCCCGATGCCAGGAACCTCCTCTTCCAATTGCTGGCGGTTCAGCGCCGTACCCCAGCGGGCGGTGGGATACACATCCCTCTCTGCCTCTGAGGCAAAGGGCACCACGATCCCGCAGGGGCGTAGGCCGCAGTTCACCCCGCTGTCGGCTTCGATCTGCTCGACCCAGTCGGGACTGCGCTCAAGGCTGATTTGGCCCAGGCGCAGCAGATCGCCGCTCAGCCCCTCGGCATGGGGAGCGAGCATCCCGGCTGCCACGAAGCCCGCGGCTTCGCTGCGGCGCCGGCTCAACACTTCCACCTGTTGACCGTTGCGCGCCAATTGGTGGGCGAGGGCCAGACCCATCAGGCCGCCACCCAGGATCAGCACCGCCATCACGCAGCGTTGGGAGCAGGGTTCAGTGTTTCAGCTTGACGGACCCCTGGCGTCATCGGCTCTTCCATAGGATCGAGGCACGCTTGGAGACGGGACATGGCAGCTGAGGCGGCCTGGGAAGCAGTGATCGGCCTGGAGACCCATGTGCAGTTGGGGACCAACAGCAAGATCTTCACCAGCGCCTCGACTGCCTTCGGCGATGACCCCAACACCCACATTGATCCTGTGGTGTGCGGGCTGCCCGGCACCCTCCCCGTGCTCAATCAGAAGGTGCTCGAGTATGCGGTGAAGGCGGCCATGGCCCTCAACCTCAACATCGCTGAGCACAGCAAGTTTGATCGCAAGCAATATTTCTATCCCGATCTGCCGAAGAACTACCAGATCTCCCAATATGACGAGCCGATCGCTGAAGACGGCTGGATTGAAGTCGAGGTGGCTGAAAAAGGCAAAGACACCTACCTCAAGCGCATCGGCATTGAGCGCCTGCACATGGAGGAAGACGCCGGCAAGTTGGTGCATGCCGGCAGTGACCGCCTGGCGGGCTCGACCCACTCACTGGTGGATTACAACCGCGCCGGTGTGGCCCTCGCTGAAATCGTCAGCAAGCCCGATCTACGCACCGGCCGTGAGGCGGCGGAATATGCCTCCGAGATTCGCCGGATCATGCGGTATCTCGGGGTCAGCGACGGGAACATGCAGGAAGGCTCCCTGCGCTGTGACGTGAACATCTCCGTGCGCCGCGGGCCTGAAGCCCCCTTCGGCACGAAGGTGGAGATCAAGAACATGAACTCCTTCTCGGCCATCCAACGGGCCTGTGAATACGAGATTCAGCGCCAGATCAAGGCCTACGAAACCGGAGAGCCGGTGGTGCAGGAAACCCGCCTCTGGGATGAGGGCAAGCAGCTCACCAAGAGCATGCGCGGCAAGGAAGGCGCCAGCGACTATCGCTACTTCCCCGATCCGGATCTTGGCCCGATCGAGGTGGGTGCCGAT
>VGPT01000110.1 GCA_016882485.1 Cyanobacteria bacterium M_surface_10_m1_298 | reverse complement strand
GAGGCGAAATAGATCAACGTGCGCCATTCCTGCGGCAACACCGAGTCGCCGCTGTGCACATCACGCACGCAGAGGCTGAGGAGGCCCACGCTGATAAACGTGAAGATCACGGTGCGCTCGAGCAGCAGAGCCCGGCTCGGCAGCCAACGGCCAAAGATCTCGCGCGTCTCGCGAGCGTTCACGCGAAACGATTCCAGAAAATAGATCGTTTGGTCAAACACGATCGCCGCCAGAAACCCAATTGGAAAGGCCTCTCTCAAGCGGATTGGCTCGATCAGCACGAGGGTGACCACGATCCCCACGGACAGGGCGCGCAGGAAGCGACTGCTATCGCGGAAACAGGCTGGATGAGATGCACTCACGGCACAATCGCCTCGCGAGCGGCACACTAACCAGCATGACCTCTCCTGCCACCCCTGCTGAAGTGATCCAAGCCCTCCAGCAGGGCAATGAACGCTTCCGCGAGGCGCGATCCATCCACCCCCATGCCAGCCAAGCTCGGTTGCACGAGCTGGAGACGGGCCAAACACCCCAGGCAGCCGTGCTCACCTGCTCAGATTCACGCGTGGCTGTTGAGCTGTTGTTTGACAGCGGTTTTGGTGATTTGTTTGTGATCCGCAACGCCGGCAACGCCTCCACACCCGGCAGCCTGGCCTCCGTTGAATATGCGGTGGAGGCCCTGAATGTGCCGGTGGTGTTGGTGATGAGCCACTCCGGTTGCGGAGCGGTGGGGGCCGCCTGCTCTCCCGAGCACTTGCTCACGCCCACCCTGATGGATCACGTGGGTCACATCCGCAACGGGCTCAAAGCCGGTGGTCTGGCGTTCATCCCCCCGGTGGATCTTTCCGCGGCATACAACTTGCATTCGAAAATCACCGCACGCGAGCTGATCAACACAAGTGCCTTGCTGAGAGAGCGTATCCAAAGCGGCCAGCTTGAGGTGCATGCGGCCTGTTTTGAGCTGCACACCCTCGCCGTTACGTGGCTGGGAGTGGAGACCGGGGCTTGATCCGGCTCACCAGTTGACGGCGACTCCAACTGCTGGCCCAATCAATCTTGCGGCCCACCGAAGCGCCCAATCGGGTGCCCAGGCGAGCGCCCCAGTCCTGGCCACCACTGAGACCTCGGCCCAAGCCACCCATCACCGTTTCAGTGATCCGCTCACCGGCTTGATCCTCACCAAGCCTCACCAGCCAACTCAGCCGGCCAACCCCCTTGGCGCGGCCATGGTTCTGAATCAGGTCTTCCACGGCTTGGCCGGCCACGATGGAGCCCAGGGTCATCCCGGCCACGGCTCCGGCGGGCCCAGCCAAGGCTGCACCAATGGCGCCACCGGTGCTCCAACCAGCCTCCTCGCCAAGCTTGCCGCCAATCTTGCGGATGGAGATGGCCCCCAGATCCCCCTTGCGCAAGGGGCTTTCGCCATCGGCAAGCTCGCCGCCGGCCACCGATCCCACCACCGACCCCACCACAGCTCCTGCGGCACCTGCCACCAATCCGGCGCGCGGTCCAAGCAACCAAGCCCCAAGCACTCCCGCGCCTGTGCCCAGCACCACCTGGCCCACCGTGGCTCCCACGATGTTTCCGCCGATCTGGCGGGTCATGCGTTCCCAGGCTGAATCGGGTGCATGGTCGTGGCGGCGCTGATCCACCAGCCCGCAGCCGAGATCGGCGAGCGCCAGCTGCCAGCGCAGTTCAGAGCAGCCGCTGGCGAGCTCAATCACCACACTGCAGCTGGAGTGCCGCCATTGCACAGCCCGCACCCAGGCCTGCCCCGAAAGCGCCGCCACCAGATCCTCAACAAGCGAGGCCGGCTGATCCGCGGGGTAGCGCAAGCGCAATCTCTGCGCTGTGGCGTGCATCAACTGACAAGGCAAGGCGTCCACCTGGGGCTCCCGATCGATGTGCCGACACGCACACCATGCTGCTCAATCCCAAGCGGAATGGAAGCGAGTGCCGCCAGCGAGCGTTACTCTTCAGGCGAAACATCCACTCTGATTCGTCATGCTGGAGCTCGAGACTCTGCTGGCCTTCGGTCTCGGTGCCGGACTGATGGCTCTGGCCCCTGTGGTGGCCGCCGTGGCAGGTAAAGACAGCAAGATCACGGGCGCCGTGAGCGGCACCGGACGCAGCATCACCAAACAGGGCCTCAAACTCGGCCTGGTGGTGGCCGACAAAACCTCCAACGCCGTGAAGGGCATCGGCCGCGGCCTCGCCGAGGTGGGCGAGAGCTTCACCGATGTGCTCGCCGAAGCACGCGCCGATCTGGCTCAGCCCAGCAAAGCGGCCAAGTGAGCCAATCCGGAGCCGTGAGCGCACTGGCCATTCGCCATCAGCTACCCCATCGGCTCCGGCTCCACTGCTCCACTGAAATCAGCGCCGCTCAGCTGGAGCTGATCGGCAACCAACTGGAGCTGATCCATCCCGGCGCGCAGGTGCGGGCTACGGCTCATCGCCGCGGGGTGGTGATCAGCCATCACCCTCACGAGGTGATCTGCCCGGCTTTGGCGGCGGATCTTCTGCAAGCTGCCTTGAATGCCCAGCAGCTGCATGGTCCGGCGGTGCCACCCACGCCATTGGAGCTGTGGCTGGGGGAAACCAGGCAAGGATCCATCAAGGTGCTGATGGCGTTGGCGGTCGCGGGCTGGGTCCTTCCGATCCTGCCTGGCACGCCGTTTTTTCTGATGGCTTGGTGGCTGGGTTGGAGGCCAGAGACGTCAGAGGAAGCGCAACTCGAGCCAGCCGCTCTCCAGCCGAGCACCTGAGCAGGTTTTGCCCGCCAGGCTGGCAGGCACATTCACCAGCCGCCGCTGCCCACCCACGAGCAATACCACGGTGGTGCCGATCTGCTGCACGTCGAGTTCTGCCTTGATCACACCGGGCAAGGGCATCCTCAGGGTGCCTGCGGCTGCATCCACACACACCTCCAGCCCAGTTGCCTCGAGGTGCAGCAGGGCTGCCACAGCGTCTGAAGCAAAGGGATAGGCGAGCTCGACGCCGGGGAATTGCGCGGGCCACCAATCGGGCCGTTGCGCCAACACCGCTGCGGCCGCCGGGCCATGCAAGCCCAGGCGCGTGGGCATGAAACCCCGCGCGCTGAGGCAGCTCAACCGCTGCCGCAACAGCTCGGCCTTGGGCCCAGCGCACTCCAACGCCAGGCTCAATTGCCATGGCCCCCCGGGGGCGAGCAAAGCCGCCATGTGCTCCAGCCGGCTGCGCCAGCGCGGATCCAATCGCAGGCTTGCGGAGGATGGCAAGCGCAGGCGCAGCACCAACTCCAGGCTGGCCAGGGATTGGCGGGTCTGATCCCACCAGCCCAACAGGGGCTCCAACAGGGTTTCCACCAGGGCGGGCCCGGTGCGAGCCAACTCCAGCAATGCCAGGGCCTCAGCCGGCGCAGGCAGCAGCACCGTGAGATCAGCCCCCTGCTCCAGCGCTTCTGCGAGCACCAAACAGCGCAGAAGCATGTCAACCCCAGGTAGGGGCGGGATCAACAGGGGCTGCAAGGCCTGCAGCTCCAGCAGTTGCAACCAGTCGCCCAGGCGCGGCTCCAACTGCTGCCAAAGCGCGAGCGCATCCGGAACGGCGCTGTAG
>VGPT01000109.1 GCA_016882485.1 Cyanobacteria bacterium M_surface_10_m1_298 | reverse complement strand
GGAAGCCGCATCAGGCTCTCCGGTTTGGTGATCTGCTTGAACAGGGCACTCAGCACCAGGCGCTGGCGATCCAGGCGACCGATATCTCCCATTTCGTCATGCCGGAAGCGCAGGAAGCCCTCCAAGTCGCGGCCCTTGAGCAGCTGACGGCCCGGCTGAAGATCGATGTGCAGGCCTTGGCTGTTGTCGTTGTAGTACATGCGCTTGGGCACGTTGACCTCCAGGCCTCCGAGGGCATCACCGAGGCGCCGGATCACCGCCAGGTTCACGAGGATGTGGTGCCGCACCGGGCGCCCCAGCTGCTTGGAGAGTTCGGCCTTGACGGCTTCTGGGCCGCCGTAGGCATAGAGGGCATTGGCCTTCAGCGGCCCGTAGCTGCTGGAGTTGATGTAGGTGTCGCGCGGCACCTGCAGCAGTTTGGTGACCCCGTTCTGCACGCGGATCGTGTACATCACATCGGTGTTGCCTCCACCGACATCGGTGCCAAGCACCACCACATCAGCGTCGCTGAGGCTGTTCCAGCTGCTGAAGGGGTTAACGATCTGGTGGCGCTCGCTGATCCCTGGACCCTCGAGAAAATCAGCAAGGGGCGAGGCCAGCAGCAGTCCGGAGCCGATCCCGAAGCCAATCGCGGCCAGGACCAGACCGCGCTCATCGCGGCGGTCAAACAGCGACAGGAACGACGGGTTTTTCAGGCCTGGACTCTTCATTCTCACAATTTATTTCTTTTCCTGCCGAGCATCTTGCGAAAAGCTTGCGGGAGCGACCACTTCCTGGGTTGTCTGCCACCGGGCTTCACAGCGTGAAGGCCTCATCGGAGCGCAGGCCCGCCTGCACCCGCCAGAGATTCACGTAGGCCCCACCGGCGGCGATCAGGGCGTCATGGCTGCCGCGCTCCACGATTCGGCCCTGGTCCATCACCACGATCTGATCGGCGTGTCGCACGGTGGATAGACGGTGGGCGATCACCAGGGTGGTGCGCTCGGCGGTGATCACATCCAAGGAGCGCTGAATCGCTGCTTCCGTTTCGTTGTCCACCGCCGCGGTGGCCTCATCGAGGATCAACACCGGAGGGTTTTTGAGGATGGCCCGTGCCAGGGCGATGCGCTGCCTCTGTCCGCCGGAGAGGCGCTGGCCCCGCTCTCCCACCACCGTGTCGTAGCCATGGGGCAGGGCCTCGATGAAACGGGCAGCCTCCGCCAGCTGTGCGGCCCGCTCGATCGCGGTGCGGGGGGCTTCGAAGCTTCCGTAGGCGATGTTTTCAGCCACGCTGCCGTGGAAGAGGAACACCTCCTGGCTCACCAGGCCGATGGCGCGGCGCAGATCGCCGAGCTCCAGCTGCTGGATCGGGGTGCCATCCAGCAGGATCTCGCCGCCCTGGATCTCGTAGAGCCGCAGCAGCAGTTTGACGATCGTGCTCTTGCCGGATCCGGTCGCCCCGACGATGCCGAGGGTGCTCCCGGCTGGTACGTCGAGGTTGAAGTGCTGCAGCAGTGGCTCACGACCGCCGTAGGCGAAATTCACGTTGCGGAATTGCAGGCTGCCGCGTACCTGGCCCAGGGCCAGGGGGCGATCGCCGCTGGGAATGGCGATCGGCGTATCGATCAGATCCAGGACCCTCTGGCTGGAGGCCATGGCGCGTTGGTAGTCATCGAGAGTGCGCCCGAGGCTGGTAAGCGGCCAGAGCAGGCGCTGGGTGATGAACACCAGGAAGGAGTAGGTGCCCACGGCGATCACGCCGCGCCAGGCCTGCAGACCGCCGATCACCAGGATCGCCAGAAAGGCGAACAGGATCGCGAAGCGGATCAGGGGGATGAAGGCAGCTGAAAAACGAATGGCCCGGGCGTTGCTGCTCCGGTAGGCCTGGCTCTGTTCCGAGAGCCGTTGGTTCTCCCATGGCTCGGCGGCGTAGCTCTTGATCGTGAGCATGCCTCCGAGGTTGTTGGCGAGGCGGCTGGCCAGATCACCGGCCCGCTCACGCACCTCGCGGTAGCGGGGCTGCAGACGCTTCTGAAAGCTGAGCGATCCCCAGAGAATCAGCGGGATCGGGATGAACGACACCCCCGCCACCGTGGGGGAGAGCCAGACCATCGCCCCGCCCACGGCGAGCACGGTGGTGATCAGCTGCAGGATCTCGTTGGCGCCGTGATCGAGGAAGCGCTCCAGCTGGTTGATGTCGTCATTGAGGATCGCCAGCAGGCGGCCGCTGCTGCTGGCCTCGAAGAAGCCCATCTCGAGCTTCTGCAGATGGTCGTAGGCCTCCAGGCGCAGTTCGTGTTGCACCGTCTGGGCGAGGTTCCGCCAGAGCAGGGCATAGAGGTATTCGAACAGCGATTCGGCACTCCAGATCACAAAGGAGAGACCCGCCAGCACCCCCAGTTGCCCGGGCACGGAGCTCACCCCGAAAGCGGCCAGCCAAGAGGTGTTCTGCTGCACCACCACATCCACCGCCAGGCCGATCAGCACCGGCGGCGCCAGATCGAACAGCTTGTTGAGCACCGAGCAGCTGGCCGCCAGCCACACCAGGCGGCGATGGGGGCGCAGGCTGCGCAGCAGGCGCTTCAGGGGCGATTGAGGGGTGGGCATCGCTGCATTCAAGGGCAGCCCTCTGCGCGAGGGTCAGAGAGGTTGATCCCACTGCGTCCATGACCACGTCTCCCGCCCAGCGGTTGCGAGCCCTCTTGGCACGGGAGGGCTCTCTGGTGATGCCCTGTTGCTTTGATGCCCTTTCAGCCCGCCTGGTGGAGCGGGCCGGCTTCCCGCTCACCTTCATGAGCGGCTTCTCCGTGGCAGCTGCTCGGGCGGGCTTACCCGATACAGGCCTGCTCACGGTGACGGAGATGCTTGATCAGGGGCGCTCGATCTGCGAGGCGGTTCAGATCCCCGTGATCGGAGACGGTGACACGGGCCATGGCAATGCGGCCAATGTGCGGCGCACCGTGCAGCAGTTCGCCCGGGCTGGTTTCGCCGGGATCATGCTGGAGGACCAGTTGGCCCCCAAGCGCTGCGGGCACACAGGGGTCAAGGAGGTGGTGGGTCGAGAGGAGGCCCTGGATCGGATTCGGGCGGCGGTGTCGGCCCGGGCAGAAGGGTCGGATCTGGTGATCGTGGCCCGCACGGATGCCCGCTCGGCCCTGGCCGCCAGCCATGGAGAAGCTGCGGCCCTCGATGAGGCGCTCTGGCGCCTCAACGCCTTCGCTGAGCTCGGGGCTGAGGTGCTGTTTCTGGAGGCCCCGCGCTCGCAGGCCGAGTTGAATCGGTTCTGCCTCGAGGTGCCGGGTTGGCGGATGGCGAACATGCTCGAGGGCGGCATCACACCGCTCTTGTCTCCCGCGGCTCTTGGGGAGATGGGCATCCGTCTGGTGGCCTATCCGCTCACCTTGCTCTCCACTGCCGCTGCGGCGATGCAAGACGCCCTGGCGGAACTGGCTGCAGGCCGCACCCCCGCCCGGATGCTGGAGTTTGCGGCGCTACGGGAGCTGGTGGGATTCGATCAGTACGACGCTCTGCTGCGCCCTGATGCAGCACCCTGACGATGAAGCTGCTCGGTTTGAACAGATCAATCTTGCGCGGCTGCGTTAGACCTGAGGTGTCACCACCAGGAGGTGTTCATGACACGGACCCGAGACTTCCATCGCTTCCATCGCTGGACGGCGAAGTTGCGCCGCCGCAGCTTGCGTAATGCTCTGCCGGAGCCCCGCGAAGGGGAGCT
>VGPT01000108.1 GCA_016882485.1 Cyanobacteria bacterium M_surface_10_m1_298 | reverse complement strand
AAGGGCGTCTGCAGCAGGTTGAGGGTGTCCTTGTAGGAGCTGGCGGGCGCAGAGCTGGCGGTCACGGCGCCGGGGGTAGCAACCGCTGATTATCCCGCCTGGGGGCTGGTGGATTCGATCAGCTGGTCGATCTCCTCGAAGGAGCTCACCACCACCGTTTCCGATGGCTCGGGCTCTACGGGCGCGGCCTCTGTGTTGTCGCTGCTGGATTCACTGCGGACCCAGCGCTTGCCGCTATTGGTTTTGCGTTGGCCTCCCTTGAAGGCCGAGAGCAGCGAGTTGCTGGTGCTGCTGATGGCCTCGGCAGCTTTGGCACTGCTGCTGAACAGTTCAGTGAGGCTGGTTTGCCAGCGCTCGAGTGAGAACAGCCGTTGTTGCTCCTCAGGGCTGAGCATCCGCCAGCGACCCTGCAGCACCTCGTTCCCCAGTCGGCCGATCAGCAGGGCTCCACAGAGCACCGCGAGCATTGGTGAGCCCGTCAGACGGTCGGAGCTGGTCACGAGGGTGAGGCCCAGCAGAAGCACCACCGCCCCCCAGGCGGCATCCCGCGGCCGACTGAGCTCACTGGCCAGCAAGGGAAGGAGCATCACGGCGAGGCCCACCAGAAGGGCCAGGCTTCCACTGACGGTGGCCAGCATCGATTCAGAAGGCGTTGACCCCATTCTGGGGCGATCCCTACAGTCGGGCTCTGCCCACCTGGCGGAATTGGTAGACGCGCTGGGTTTAGGTTCCAGTGGCTTCGGCTGTGGGGGTTCAAGTCCCCCGGTGGGCATACGTTCAAGACTGCGGTTTTCCTAAGGTGGCAGCCAGTTATCCGGCGGCGAATCCCAGGGAATGACGCAGGCTCTGGTGCCGCCGACGAGTTCAGAGCTCCCCCCCCAGGATCTGAGGGCGTCGGTGAGCGCTGTTCCCCGGGAGTATCTCGACCCCCCTGCGCCGTGGAACCCCACCGTGGTGCTGTTCCTGGGGGGCTATGGCCTGGCGGCAATCACCATCGCGGGCTGGTTCGCCTGGGGATGGCCCTTGCCCCTGCTCCTTGCCACCGGCTTTTTAGCTCTGCATCTGGAGGGCACCGTCATCCACGACGCATGCCATAACGCGGCCCACCCGAACCGCTTCTGGAATGCCTTTATGGGGCATGGCTCAGCCCTACTGCTTGGTTTCAGCTTCCCGGTGTTCACACGGGTGCATCTTCAGCATCACGCCCATGTGAATGACCCCAAAAACGATCCCGATCACATCGTTAGTACGTTCGGCCCGCTTTGGCTGATTGCCCCACGCTTTTTCTATCACGAATATTTCTTCTTCCAGCGCAAACTCTGGCGCGGCAACGAGCTCATGGAATGGGGAATTGCTCGCGGCGTGTTTTTCGCGATTGTGTTTGCAGGTATCAAATACGGCTTTATTGATTTTATTTTTAACTGTTGGTTCGCCCCTGCGCTGATGGTGGGCGTCACCCTGGGTTTGTTTTTCGATTACCTGCCCCATCGCCCGTTTTCGTCGCGTAACCGCTGGCACAACGCGCGCATTTATCCAGGTCGCTTGATGAATTGGTTGATCATGGGGCAGAACTACCACTTGGTGCATCACCTCTGGCCTTCCATTCCCTGGTTTGAATACAAACCGGCCTATGAAGCCACCAAGCCCATCCTGGATGCCAAAGGATCACCACAACGGCTGGGGTTGTTCGAGAGCCGCAACGATCTGACCAACTTCCTCTACGACATTGTCATCGGCGTGCGCAGTCACAGACGCCGCCGCAGCAAGCTGCGTCCAATCGCCGGGCTGCTCCCCAGCTTCCGAGCCCGTCGTCACGTTGTAGCTCTGTTGCACCGCACAGCGGTCTCACCCAGGCGCTGAACGCGTTTCTCGCTTCGGCCTCAGTCCGCCAGGATCTTCGGCACGCGGAAGAAGTCACCCTCCCGTTGCGGGGCTTCATCGAGCAGCTGCTCGCGAACTTCGGTCGGCACCACGACGTCGTTACGGGTCACATTCACCACTTCCACGGCGCGGGTGGTGGGAGGCACGCCTTCCGTATCCACTGCCTGAAGGTGATCCACGTAGTCGAGGATCCGCTCGAGCTGGGTGGTGTAAGTGGCGATCTTCTCCTCCGGCAGATCAAGCCTGGCCAGCTTGGCCACCTTGCGGACGTCGTCGGCGCTGATGTTGCTCATGGGGCGACGCTAGCTGGCGGGTTCCTCGAGGAAGCGTTGCAGATCGGCGGCCAGAGCCGTGGAGGCCACGTCGAGGAAGCGTGCCCCGTGTTCAGCGGTTGCCAGTGACGGATCGGAGCCCATGCGCCCATCGGGATGGCGCCGCCGGAAATCCTCGGGGCTGTGGATTGGGCCTGCGGGCGCCGGCTCAGGCAGGGGCCGCTGCTTGCTTTGCAGGCTTGGCTCCAGTTGCAGGGTGATGGCGATTTCGCTGGGGGTCGCGTGATGCCCCTCCTTATCGCCATAGAGCTCCTTGGCCAGGCCCATGGCTTCGGGGGCCATAAACCAGTTGGCCAACTTGCAGCGCAGATTTGCGGCGTTGGGGAGACCGCGGCTGGCGGCAGTGCCGTAGGCCTGGGCGAAGGCGGCCTTGGCGGTGGCGATGTTGCCGCCGTGGCCGTTGATCACATAGATGCGTTCGAAGCCGTGGCGAGCCAGCGACAGCACCAGGTCGTGCAGAACTGCCAGCAGGGTGGAGGGCTGAAGGCTCATCGTTCCGGCAAAGCCCAGGTGGTGCTCCGCCATGCCGTAGGCCTGGGCAGGGGTCACCAGAACGCCCATGCGCCGGCCCACCTCGAGGGCTACGGCTTCAGCGGTCAGCGCGTCGGTTCCGATCGCTCCAGTGGGGCCGTGTTGCTCAGTTGAGCCCAGGGGCACGATCACGCCCTTGCAGCCCTTCAGGTAGGCCTCCACCTCCGGCCAGCTGCGCAGTTGCAGACGGATGTCTTCAACACTGGTGGCAACCACAACGGCGCTTGGCGTGAGATCGCTTCAGTATCCCTAGGATTCTGACCAGGTGGTTCCTGGCGGCGCCCCATGCTTCAGCGACGGCTCTACCGCTATCAGTGCGAGCAACGGCCGGTCTGGGTGTTCCTACGCGACCAGCAGCGCTGGGTCGAAGAGGCCCTGGTGGTCGAGCTTGAGGGTGATCTGGTCACCTTGCGCTACGACGCGGAGGATGACGACGAGATGCACAGCTGGGAGGAAACCGTGCGACTCGATTCGATTGGTGCAGTCAGCACGCGCCTGGCTTACTTCAGCCGCAACACCCTGCCGGATGACATTGAAGTCACGGGGGATTGCCCCGAGTCAGAGCAGCTCCCTAGCCAGGGATAAAGCGCTTCAGTGGGCGGTGCCGTTTCCGTCGTACTTGTCGGTGTCGTAGTAGCCGCCCTTGGTGCCAAAGAACAGGGTCGCCAGCACAAACAGGCCGCTGCCGCCAATCAGCACGGTGGCGAGGGTAAATCCACTGGCGTGCATGGATGGGTCTTCAGCAGTTCGCCCATTCTGCTGGGGTTGCCACGGTCGTGTCGCGTGTGTGCATCACTGTTGATCTCAGCGTCCTGATCCAGTGCGCGCGGTTTTAGCCCTTCCCCAATCTTTCTTCGCCCGCCCCGCCGAGCTCGTCGCCCCCGACCTTGTCGGTTGCCTGCTGGTGAAACGCCAAGAGGACGGCAGCTTGCTTTGGGGCGTGGTGGTGGAAACCGAGGCGTATTCCC
>VGPT01000107.1 GCA_016882485.1 Cyanobacteria bacterium M_surface_10_m1_298 | reverse complement strand
GAAGCCGGTGTGCTGATCCACTCCGGCCGTTTCGATGGCCTCCCCAGCGGCAAGGCGAAGCAGGCGATCACCGCCGCGGCTGAAGCTGAGGGTTGGGGCCAAGAGAAAGTTCAGTTCCGTCTGCGCGACTGGCTGATCTCCCGACAGCGCTACTGGGGCTGCCCGATCCCGGTGATCCACTGCGAAAGCTGCGGCGTGGTGCCCGTGCCGGCTGATCAGCTGCCGGTGGAACTGCCCCGCGATGTGGCCTTCAGCGGCAAGGGCGGTTCACCGCTGGCGCAGCTGGAGAGCTGGGTGAACGTGAGCTGCCCCTGCTGCGGCAAACCCGCCAAGCGGGAGACCGACACCATGGACACGTTCATGTGCTCCAGCTGGTACTACCTGCGCTACAGCGACGCCAAGAACACCAGCCTGCCCTTCAGCAGGGAGGCGGTGAACAGCTGGCTGCCCGTGGATCAATACGTGGGCGGCATCGAGCACGCGATCCTGCACCTGCTCTACTCGCGCTTCTTCACCAAGGTGCTGCGCGATCGCGGTCTGCTCAGCTTCGACGAACCCTTCACCCGCCTCCTCACCCAGGGGATGGTGCAGGGCATCACCTACAAGAACCCCCACACCGGCAAATACATCGCTCCGGCGGATGTCGCCGATCCCAGCGATCCCCGCGATCCCGTGAGCGGCGAGGTGCTGGAGACGTTCTACGAAAAGATGTCGAAGTCGAAGTACAACGGCGTCGATCCGGCTCTTGTGATTGACAAATACGGCGCCGACACGGCCCGGATGTTCATCCTGTTCAAGGCGCCCCCGGAGAAGGATCTCGAGTGGGACGACGCCGATGTGGAAGGCCAATTCCGCTTCCTGCAGCGGATCTGGCGCCTGGTGGATAGCGCCTCGGAACGCGGCCTGAGCCTGGCCGCGGGCGCTGGTGGCCCTGAGGCGGTGGCCCAGGCCCTAGCGGCCGGGTCGCTGAACCCTGCCGAACAGGAGCTGCGCCGGGCGGTGCACACCGCCATCACCGAAATCAGCGACGACCTCGATGGCGACTTCCAGTTCAACACCGCCGTGTCGGAGCTGATGAAGCTCAGCAACGCCATGGGCACCCATCTCGAGGGCAGCGGCGATGTGTTCGCCTGCGAAGCCCTACGCACACTGCTGATCCTGCTCGCCCCATTTGCTCCGCATCTGGCGGAGGAGCTCTGGCTGAAACTCGGCGGCCGCAATGCAAGCGAAGCCCTGGCCAGCAGCAGCATCCACGCCCAGCGTTGGCCTAGCGCCGATGCCACGGCACTGGTGCGCGACACCGTGCCCCTGGTGATTCAGATCAAAGGCAAGGTGCGCGGCAACCTCGAAGTCCCAGCTGATGCCGATAAGGCCACCCTGGAAAAGCTGGCTCTCGAGAGCGAGATCGCTGCCAAGTGGCTGGAGGGCAAAGCCCCCAGCCGCGTGATCGTGGTGCCGGGCAAACTCGTAAACCTAGTGCCCTAGTCGTGGGTGAACACCAGCGATTCGGGCTTGCCCCAATCGCCCCTCGCATCGATGTGGCGGCGGTTGGCGCAGAGGTGGCGCAGGATCCAATAGAGCGGCTCAGCTGAAGGGAGGCCCATCAGTTCCTGCAGCTCCGCCAGGGTGTGCTCGCGCTTGTGCCCCATCGCCTGCTCCAGGCGGGCCTGCAGATCGAGCAGGGCAGCGGCGGCTTTCTTGCCGGCCTCCACGCCGGGCTGGTGATAGGCATTCACGTTCACCAGCTCGCCGTAGTAGCCCACGGCGCGCTCAAACAACGCGATCAAGGCGCCGAGGCTGCGGGCGTCCAACTTTTGCATCGTGATGCTGAGGTTGAAACGACCTTCATCGGTGAGGGCTGAACGGGTGCCCTGCAGGAAACCATCGAGGAAGTCACCGGGGTTCTCGCCTTCCAGCGGTGGGATGTCGCCGGGGTCTTCGAGCACTTCGATGAAGGTCACGAAGTAGTTGTCCACGCCATCGCGCAGCTGCTGCACGTAGGCGTGCTGGTCGGTGGAGCCCTTGTTGCCGTAGACGGCGATGCCCTGATGCACGACGTTGCCGTCGCGATCGAGCTTCTTGCCGAGGCTCTCCATCACCAGCTGCTGCAGGTAGCGGCTGAACACCTCGAGGCGATCCCGGTAAGGGAGCACCACCATGTCGCGTTGCCCTTTGCCACCACCGGCGTGATACCAAGCTGCCGCCAGGAGGGCAGCCGGGTTGCTGTCGAGTGTTGTGGCCGAGCGGGTTACCTGATCCATCGCTCCGGCACCGGACAGAAAGGCGCGGATGTCGGAGCCGATCAAAACGCCAGGAAGCAGGCCAACGGCGCTGGTGATGCTCGTGCGGCCGCCCACCCAATCGAACATGTCAAAGCGAGCCAGCCAGTCGCCCTGCTCGGCCTCCTGATCGAGACGACTGCCGAGCATGGTCACAGCAACGGCCTGCTTCATCCAGGTACCACCGGCGGCTTCCACAGCCCGGCGCGCCTGAAGCATGCCGATGTGGGGTTCCGGGGTGCCGCCGGACTTGCTCACCACAATCACCAGGGTGGTCTTAAGCCGATCCCCCAAGGAGGCGAGGGTCCGGCGCATCCCATCGGGATCGACGTTGTCGAAAAAATGGAACGGCAAGCCGGCGCCGGGATCCTGAAGAGCGCGGATCATCAACAGCGGGCCCAGTCCCGAACCGCCGATGCCGATCCAGAGCACATCAGTGAAGCGGGATCCGGCTGAGGGCCCGATCGAGCCGCTGAGCACATCGCGACCGAAGGATTCGATGCGATCGATCTCCGCCTGAATATGAGCCCCACTGGCCGGATCCGGGGCCAGCTGGGGATTGCGCAACCAGTAGTGCCCAACCTGGCGCTGCTCATCGGGATTGGCGATGGAGCCTCCCTCCAGGGCGTCCATCGCCGCAAAGGCCTGCGCAAAGCGTGGCCTGAGGGAGTCCATCACCCCCTCATCCAGACCCATGCGACTGACATCCAGCCAAAAGCCAAGGTCACCGTCGTGCCAGAGCAGGGAGCAGAACCTCTGCCATTGGCTCTTGGGATCGAGGCCCGGGGCAGAGGGAAACGGAGACATCAGGCCAGACGCACACAGATGACCTGTTGAAACTATCGGCGGATCTCCCGCAGGCAAAGCCTTTTTGGCTGAATTGACCCGATTTAGAACAAGACAACCCTGCGACAGTGTGGACAGCCACACACGGGTTTTCCGATCCTGTTCGCGGCTTGAGATCAGCCCTAGGCTTGAATCACAGCTCGAACAAACCTGAAGCAACACCGCCGCCACAGGAATCAGGGGTCCCCTCGGCTCCCTCTACGCCGATGGGTGGCGCCAGGGCTCGTGGTGATCTCGGTACTCGGATCCTCGCTCTCACTGCATCGCAGCAGCGCTGTTTACCAAGCTGCTCCCCTCAGCCTGGACCAGGCGGATCGCGTCGACAGCCGCTCCCATGCCGATCCCTCCACCTTCAGCCCCGAGGAGTTGCACGAGCTTCAACGACGCTTCGGCGTCCATGGTCCCCAACCGCGGCTGGCACGCCTGTTCACCAAAGGGGTCGACCAGCTCACGCCGCTGCGCAACCACACGGTCAATCGCCTGCAAGAACTGCAACCGGTGATTCGGAGGGAAAGCCGCCGCACCGGTCTGAATCCGATGCTTCTCGCGGCGATCCTGTTCGACGAAATGCAGCACGCCAAACCTGGCGAAGATCATCCACTCGCGGCCCATTCCGGCCTGTTCAGCACCCATGGGCCGGCCCAACTGGGGCTGAGCGAGATGGAGAAGCAAGGATTGCTCCGTCCCG
>VGPT01000106.1 GCA_016882485.1 Cyanobacteria bacterium M_surface_10_m1_298 | reverse complement strand
ACCAGCCTGGCCAGCCTCCGGGAGCGCCGATGGCCATGGTTGCCCCCACTGGCCTTGGTGCCTTTGCCTCTTTGGGCCCTCACCGCTTGGCTGCAGACTCGCTTCGCCGCCACCAGCGATGGTTTGCTGGCCACCTTGCACTTCGGCCCCCCGGGCTGGGGGATCCTGCGCAAGGCCGGTCAGTTGGCCGGACTCTGGTCTTTGCCTGGCCCTCCCCTCCAGGGCCTGGAACGAGCCTTTGACGGCCTCTGTTTTGGTTTCTGGTTGGTGAGCCTGGTGGTGCTCGCCGCCACGGCTCTGCGGGGCTGGGGGGGGCGTTGGCTGCGCATCACAGCCGCCCTCTACCTGCTGCCTGCCCTGTGCACCAGCACCCAGATCCTGGCCCGCTTCCCCGATTACACCCGTGTTTGGATCGACATCAGCAGCCTTTGCGTGTTAGCGCTGATCGGTTCGAGGAGCTTGAACCTCTGCCGCGCTTGGCTGGCGTCTGCGACCGTGATCAGCCTGTTGTACCTCGTTGGCTACGCCACCCAGGGATGAGCACCACCACCCTGCTTGCGAAGGCCAAGAAGGCGAAGGCTCGTCTGCTCCTGGCGCTCACCGAAGCCGACCGCTGGCGTTACCCCCGCTATTTCCAAGGTCGGCTCCGGCCGGAAGAGGCGAATCTTTATCTCTATCAATCCCTACGCAACCGCGTGCCCGTGTTCGCCGGCAAGTTGGGCTCGGTGGAGACGCGGGTGCTGGTGGACCACCATTTTCAGCATCGTTATCGGCCGCGAACCCTGCGGGAGGCGGAACAGAACGCCGGCATTTTTCCCGCCACCCCAGCCCAATTGAACCGGGCTGCTGAAGAGCTCTGGCAAGCCCTGGGCAGCCTTGATCTGTTGGGTTGCTGGCCCGTGCAGGGTCAGGCACGCCTGGCGATGGGGTTGGCACGCTTGCCGAAGCGCTGTGAAATGCCCGATCTGGAACCCTTCTTTTACCCCCACCCTTGGACCTATGCCCTGCGCGGACAGCGGGTGTGTGTGATCCACCCGTTCACCGCATCGATTCACTTGCAATGGGCCAAACGCTCCCAATTGTTTGACAACCCCGCGATCTTGCCGCCCTTTGATCTCACGCTTGTGCAGTCGCCGATGACGACCACAGGAGCTCAGGTGGACTGGGGCGATTGGAGCGAAGCGCTCGAAGCCACCTGGGCAGAGGTTCAGAATTTAAGTTTTGATGTGGCGCTCTTGGGCTGTGGTGCCTATGGCCTGCCTCTGGGGCGACGCATCCGAGACCAGGGCAGAAGTGCCATTCATTTGGGGGGGAGCCTGCAACTTCTGTTTGGCATTTTTGGTCGTCGCTGGGAAACTTTTGATCGCCAGCGGGATTTAATCAATGGGGCCTGGATTCGGCCCTTGGACGCGGATCGGCCCAAGGGATATCAGGCCATTGAGGATGGTTGCTACTGGTAGCCATGAAGATTGCCTTCAGCGATTTTTGGTCTCACCCCAGGGCTTTTGACCCCCATAATAATTTTTTTGTGCACTGCGCAAGGGCCATTCGAGAGGGCATCGAAGTTGTCGATCCCAATCAATGCGATGTCTTGTTTTATGGGCCTTTTGGTGGGGAGCACAGGCGCTATACCCAGTGCCTGAAGGTTTTTTATACCGGCGAGAATCTTCAGCCGAGTAATCGAGAGTGTGATTATTCACTTACCTTTGATCCCCGTGACCACGGCGGCCGCAATTTTCGGCTTCCCCTCTGGCATCTTTATATCGATTGGTTTGGTGTGGGCAGCTACTCCAATCCTGAGTGGCTAATTCCCTTCAGGGATCTATATCATCCCCCGGCCCTAGAAGCGGTGTTTCGCAAACAATTTTGCGCCATTGTTTATGGCAAGCGTGTGCGATCTCGTGAGAGCGTAATTCGTCGGATTTCGGCCTACAGGCCTGTGGATGTGTTCGGTAAGGCCAACCCTGAGCGGCCGATTGGCGACGGTGAACTCGCCAAGATGCAGGTGCTGTCGCGATATCGATTTTCCCTGTGCTACGAAAACAGCATCAGCCCCGGCTATGTCACCGAGAAGTTGCTGCATGGCAAATGTGCCGGAGGGATTCCCATCTACTACGGCAGTGCCATGGCCCGTGAGGATTTTAATCCCGATGGTTTCATCATGGCCGCTTCGATGTCGGCCCCAGAGTTGTTAGAGCGCATCATTGAGTTGGATCAGAATGATGCCCTGTATCAGGCCCAGCAACAGCAGCCCCTGTTTTGCGTTCCCCCCAGCCTGGACCCTGTGTTAGCGGCACTGGACTTGATCTTCCGTCAGCAGCGGCTGCCCGCAGCAGTGCCCGTGGCTGCCGCTGATCTGCCGTCAGGCCCATTGCCGCGGATCCCGTTGCTGCTTCACGACAGGGGCTTGGCCTCGGAGGATTTCCCCGACCAGCGGCCCAGCATTTGGGCTGGCTTGATTCACCATCGCGCCCCGGAGCGTGAGGCCAATCGCCAAGCGCTCCGAGAGCTGTTGCACGACTGCGGCATCCCCGTTGAGGAGATCGTGGAGCAGCGCCCGATTCGCCATCAGCCGTGGCTGCTGCGTGCACGGTTGCGCTGGCTGGCTTGGTCGTGGGTGAAGAGCGCCCACGACATCCGTCACCGCCACCGGCTCGGCAAACTGAGCCGCCGCGGCGCTGCTGCACAGCTGCTGCGCCAGAGCCTGCGCTTGCTGACAACCTCAGTGTCGACCCCTGCGCGTGAGATTGTCCGCCTGAATCACCAATTGGAGTTGGAGCAGATCCTGCGTGACAAGCACCTTCATGCCTGGACAAGTTTTTTGAAGCGGCAGGAGGATTGGCTGTTGATGGTGGAGGATGACGCCTCGATTCCGGAGGCTGGGGCTGACCGGTTTCGAGCTTGTACGCAGGTGGCCTGGCAGGGCCTGCTGCGCACGCCATTGCTCTACCTGGATCTGGCCGGCGGCTTCCCTCCACTGGAGGTGGTGACCCCAACCCATCAATGGGACTCGCCCTTGGGGGATTCCCCTTACCTCTCACGGTTGATCACCACCAACACCACCTGTTGCTATCTGGTGCATCGCGCCCTAGTGCAGCTGTGGTGCCGCCGTTATGCCCAGGCTGGTTTCTGGATGCGCTGGCTTCCTGTCGACCATCTGATCAATGCCCTCTCCTTCCGGTGCAGCCAACGCAACACCGCCTACTGCCTGCATTGGCCCACCCCTGTGTTGTGCCATGGATCGATGCAGGGTTCCTTTGTCACCTCCATCGGCTTGGAGACACGATGAACTGGGCCGCCCTGTTCCATGAGCCGGCCGATGCCATCGCTGCCTGGAGCACGCCGAAGGGGCTGCTCGATGCCTTGCAAGCCCAGGGTGAAATGGTTCATCGCTTTCCATTTCGGGCCCCAACCCCAGGCCAATTTCCGGACCCCCGCGCGCTGTTGCCACTCCAGTTGGATGTGCTGCTGGTGTTCTATGCGGGCCAGAGTTTGGCGCTCGAGCAGTGGATGGCGGCGATTCGCATGGCCTTTGACGATGCCGCCCTTCCGATTCTGGTGGTGTCTGAGTTGGGCGATGAGCCCCAAACCCGAGCCCTCAACACCACACGGGTGCAGTTGTCGGACCTTTGCCTCACCCCCGATCCCGACTGCGCTCTCTATTGGAGCGCTCTTGGGGCTCGATGCCATTGGTTTCCCCACTGGGCCGATCGGCAGCTGTTCGATCAGATCGCGGATGTTTCACGTCGGCCGATGATTGCCACCACCATGGGCCGACGCCGTTACGGCACTCTGTTGCGCTGCCTGTTTGGGCGGCGATTTGTGAACCGCCACTGTCTCGAGCGGGAGAACACGGTGTTGTATAACTCCGCATTATTGGCGTTTCAATATGCCCGTTGGGGTGAACT
>VGPT01000105.1 GCA_016882485.1 Cyanobacteria bacterium M_surface_10_m1_298 | reverse complement strand
CGGAGAGGGTGGGATTCGAACCCACGGAAGGTTGCCCTTCAAACGATTTCGAGTCGTTCGCTTTCGACCACTCAGCCACCTCTCCAGGCGACTCGGCCAGTGTACGGATGGGGTAGCCGGCTCAGCTTTGGTGCCAACCGCTGCCTGAACCGGCTTGGGGCCACCAGTCTCCCGGCGCCGAGGTCGCTTCCAAGTGTTTTCGCTCCCGCGGGTTGGGGCTGAAGCCCAGCCAGACCCCCCGCCCTGGATCCCTGCGCTGCCGCCTCCAGGCCCACCAGGCCTGACGATCCGGCAACAGCAGCCAGCGGCCGCGCCCCACCTGCAGCGACAGCCCCCGGCTATCGGAGGCCAGGGTTTGCACCGCCAGCCCCGGACTCTGCAGGCGGCGCCCCAGGGTTAAGCGGCTCTGATCCACCACACTGCTGGAGAGCGATTGCCAGCACTGGGGTTGCGGGGCAGGCACGGGGTCCAGCAGCAGGATCCAGTCGTAGCGATGGAGGCCCAGGCCGGTGGCCAACTGGCGAGCCTTACCGCAACTCACTGGATCGGAGCGCAGACTCACCAGCGCCCCGCGGCCTTGGTGGCGGCTGAGAAGCCACTGCCGCTCCCCCTGGTGCACCAGCACCAGCTGATCGCGCTGAACCTCCAGCCAGCGAATCCCAAACCCGGCCAGCAGCAACACCGCCGCCAGCGCTCTCCAGCGGCCCCAGAGCAACACGCCACCAAGCAGCAGCGCCAGCAATAGAGGGCTGAGCAGCCCCACCGGGAGCTGCGCCAAGGGCAGAGCGGCCACGCCCTTGACCAACGCCATCAACAGCTGAGCCAGCGGCACCAGCGCGAAGGCCGCCAACGGCAGCAAGGGCGGACAGAGCAGCGCCAGCAGTGCCATCCCCATGGCCCCGAGGGTCAAGGGGGTGAGCAGTGGAGCGGCCAGGGCATTGGCCAGCACCCCATAACTGGGAACCACCCCGAAATGCAGCAGCTGCAGAGGCAGGGTGGCCAGCGAGGCCGCCAGGGGCACCGACAGCAGTGCCGCGAGCCGGCGCGGCATCCAGGGCAGGAGGCGCTGTTCGATCGGCCCCGCCCACAGGATCAACCCGGCCGTCGCTGCGGCACTGAGTTGAAAACCGATCGCATGGGCCCAGGCGGGATGCACTAGGAGCATCAACACCACGGTGCTGAGCAGGATCCGCAGCGGGCGACTGCTTCGGCCTGATTCACGGATCAGCAACACTGCCGCCCCCATCAGCACGGCCCGCACCACGGAGGCCTGCGCTCCCGCCAGGGCAAGAAACAGGGCCATCGCGGCTCCGCCGGCCGCGATCCGCAGCCCGCTGGGCCAGCCGCGGGCGAGGGCCAAGGTGGTGCCGAGCAACACCGAGAGGTGGAAGCCGGAAGCGGCGAGGGCATGGGACAGTCCGGCGGCGCGAAAGGCCTCCCGCAAACCGGAATCCAGCTCCACCTGGGCACCACCCAACACCAGGGCCGCCATCAGGCCACCGGAGTCCTGTCCGGCCGCACTCTGCAGGCGCGTGGCAATCCGCCGGCGCAGATCCGCCAAGGGGGTCCAGTCTTGCCGCAACAACTCCAGCTGGGAGGCACGGAACTGACTCCAGCTGCCCTGGGCCGCAAGCCGTTCGGCCGGACCCGGCAGCAGGGGATGCGGCGAGGGGAGCGGCTGGCGCAAGCGTCCCCGGACCCGAATCCAAGCCCCCTCTCGAATGGGCACCTGGCATGGCTCGAGCGTCACCTCGGTGAGGCCGCGGGCCACGGCCGAATCCAGGCTGCTCACCTCCACCAGACCCTGGCAGCGGCCATCTCGCACGGTGCTATCGCGCGTCCAGCGACCCACCAGAGCCTGGCTCTGCGGAGCGGAGGAGATGGCCCGAACCGGATCAAGCGGACCGGGAGCAGGACGAGAACCGAGGGAGCCCCGCAGCGCGCACAACATCACCAAGAGCAGCACCAAGGCCAGTCGACGGATGGGCCAGCGGCGTTGCAGCCGAAGCCAAACAGCGGCGCTCAGCAGAAGCAGCCCCAGCAGCAACCCATGGAGTGCCGATTGCGCCAAGGCTCCGCCAAGGAGCCCGAGCAACAACAACAGGGCAACAGCCATTGGAGGGAACGCTCTACGCCGAGCATTCCCCTTAATGGCGGATCTCGATCAGGCCGCGACGGCCGCTTCTTGCTTCAGCAGCGGGAAGCCCAGCGCTTCACGCTCCTCCAACCAGGCCTCCGCCACCTGACGGGCCAGATTGCGAATGCGACCGATGGTGGCGGTGCGCTCGGTCACCGAGATCACCCCGCGGGCCTCCAACAGGTTGAAGGTGTGGCTGCACTTGAGCACGAAATCAAGGGCAGGAGCCGGCAGCTTCCTGGCCACCAGATCGGCGGCCTCCGCCTCATAGATCGCGAACAACTGCTTGAGCCGCTCGGGGTTCGAGGCCTCGAAGTTGTAGGTGCACTGCCCCTTCTCAAACGGCAACCAAATGTCGCCGTAGGAGCGGTTGCCATCCCAGGAGAGATCCCAGATGCTCTCGACATCCTGGAGATACATCGCCAGGCGCTCAAGGCCGTAGGTGATCTCGATCGACACCGGCCGGCAGTCGATGCCGCCGCACTGCTGGAAATAGGTGAACTGGGTCACCTCCATGCCATCGAGCCAGACCTCCCAACCCACGCCCCAGGCGCCGAGGGTGGGGGACTCCCAGTTGTCTTCCACGAAGCGGATGTCGTGGTCCTTGGCACGAATCCCCAGGGCTTCGAGCGAGGCCAGGTAGGTCTCCTGAATCGCATCAGGACTGGGCTTGATCAGCACCTGGTATTGGAAATAGTGCTGGGCCCGGTTGGGGTTGTCGCCGTAGCGTCCATCGGTGGGACGGCGGCAGGGCTCGGGGTAGGCCACCGCCCAGGGCTCTGGACCAATCGCCCGCAGCACCGTGTGGGGGCTCATGGTGCCAGCCCCCTTCTCGGTGTCGTAGGGCTGAAGGATCAGGCAGCCCCGCTCGGCCCAGAAGCGGTTGAGGGTCTGGATGATGTCCTGGAAATGCATGGGTGGCAGCGATTCAGTGTTCAAGGGGGTTTCGGGCATCACGGAGCGTTTTCACGCCGTTTTCACAGGACCGCCACCACTGGTTTTTTGAGGGGTTGTTACCCCGTCGGTTTTCACGGGTAAACCCGAAGCGCCATTTTCCCAAACAACGGGTCGTGAAACAGGGTTGCACCCCCATCAAGGACGACATCTCTGTGCAGATCACACAGGACACCCCTACCCCGCCTCAGGACACCACCCAACCGCAACCTCCCGCCGAGCGACCCACTGAGCGCACCTTTTGGTCAGATGCTCGCCCTGGGGAATCAGACCCTGATGAATCGGACAGGTCAGCACCGTGACGCAGTGCCTACCGACCTCGTAGCGGAAGTGCTGACAGGTGATGCAGACAGCACCAGAGCGGGCAGGACGCAGGACATCCACATCCAAGTAGTCCCACCCCTCAGCAGGGGCAACAGAGGGGACAGGGCGTGCAGCGGTCACTCCAGGCAGGCAAGTACGCCTGTACTACTAGCTTTCTCTGGCAGGGTCAAGCGACAAGGCGATCCACAGCGATCAAACTGCCGTCAAATGGGCGTCGTTACTTGGTTCTGATCCAGTGAGCAGCAGGACAGATGCCTCAGGGAACCTCCGCAAGGCGCTCTGTATGGGCGGGGTCTTTGCAGTCAGCACGGTGCTCCCTGAAAAGATCCAGCACCTCGCCGCCCACCTGGAGGACCTCAGGCGGATCGCTCCTGGCGAGGCCCTGGAGCACTCACTTCAAGTGCTGGGGTGCTTCCTGGTGCTCTCGGTGCTGATCTGGGTAAGCAAGAGCGAGCCGCATCCCGTCAGACCGCTGCTGGCATACCCACCACACAACAGCGAGACCGTGATGGTCCACATCGCTGGCCTGGTGCTGGGGGTGGTGCTGATGCTGACCTGATCAGACCCT
>VGPT01000104.1 GCA_016882485.1 Cyanobacteria bacterium M_surface_10_m1_298 | reverse complement strand
GAGCGCGTTGAGGTGCTCAACAAGGCCACCGAGGTGATCAACTACTGGCAGGAAGAGGGCAAGGGCAAGAGCCTCGATGAGGCCAAGCTCAAGTTCCCCGATGTCACCTTCTGCGGTACCGCCTGATTGGTGGGTCTGTCCCACTACTTCCCCTTTGCGCCCCCGACTGGGGCGCTTTTTTTGTGGTTCTGCTCCCACCACGTGGGGTGTTGTTGATCGAGCCAATCCACTAAAAAGCGCCCTTGTGGGGCGCTTGGAGGAGCTCAACCGGCCTAGGACTCGGCCGGGTTGGGAGCTTGGTGGCGGCTTGGCTTCAGCCCGCCTTGGTGGCTTGGAAGCGGGCGCGGGCCGTGGCCAGGGCCTGCAGGGCTTTCACCTTGTTGGCGCTGTTGGCTTGGCCTTCAAAGGCCGCTGCAGCACTCTGGGCGGCCTCAAAGGCTGCTTCAGCGGCGGCGGCATCAATGCTGCTGCCCAGCTCAGCACCGTTGACAAGCACGGTCACCTCGTCCGCTTCCACCTCGGCGAATCCGCCCATCAAGGCGATCGTCGACCAGGCACCGCCGGAGCGCAGCCGCATCACACCGGTGTCCAGTGCGGCCAGCATGGTGACGTGGCCCGGCAGGATGCCCACCTGTCCACTGGTGCTGGGCAGGATCACCTCTTCGGCGGTTCCATCAAAAACGCTCTGATCGGGGGCCAGAACGCGCAGGGTGAGACTCATGGGTAGGGGTCCTCAGGAGGGAGAGGGGATCAACCCTTGGCTTCGGCGAGGATCTTGGCGGCTTTGGCCTTCACCTGGTCGATGTTGCCCACCAGATAGAAGGAGGCTTCCGGCAGGTCGTCGAGTTCACCGGCGAGGATCATGTTGAAGCCCTTGATGGTGTCTTCGAGCTTCACGTATTCACCCTTCTGGCCGGTGAAGATCTCAGCCACAAAGAAGGGCTGGGAGAGGAACTTCTCGATCTTGCGGGCCCGGTCCACGGTGCGGCGGTCGTCTTCCGACAGTTCGTCGAGGCCGAGAATGGCGATGATGTCCTGCAGTTCTTTGTAGCGCTGCAGGGTGGACTGCACAGCACGGGCGGTGCGGTAGTGCTCATCGCCCACCACGGCGGGCTGGAGCATGGTGCTGGTGGAATCCAGGGGATCCACAGCGGGGTAGATGCCCTTGGAGGCCAGGCCGCGGCTGAGCACGGTGGTGGCGTCCAGGTGGGCGAAGGTGGTAGCCGGAGCTGGGTCGGTCAGGTCGTCGGCGGGCACGTAGACGGCCTGAATCGAGGTGATCGAGCCTTCCAGGGTGGAGGTGATCCGCTCCTGCAGCATGCCCACGTCGGTGCCGAGGGTGGGCTGGTAGCCCACAGCCGAGGGCATGCGGCCCAGCAGGGCGCTCACCTCAGAACCGGCCTGCACGAAACGGAAGATGTTGTCGACGAACAGCAGCACGTCCTGCTTGTTGGCATCGCGGAAGTGCTCCGCCATGGTGAGCGCCGACAGGCCCACGCGCATGCGGGCGCCGGGGGGCTCGTTCATCTGGCCGTAGCAGAGCGCCACCTTCGACTTGGAGAGGTCGTCGGGGTTGATCACGCCCGACTCCTTGAACTCCTCATAGAGGTCGTTGCCCTCACGGGTGCGCTCACCCACGCCGGCGAACACGGACACACCGCCGTGCTCCTTGGCGATGTTGTTGATCAGCTCCTGGATCAGCACGGTTTTGCCCACACCGGCGCCACCGAACAAGCCGACCTTGCCGCCCTGGCGATAGGGGGCCAGCAGGTCGATCACTTTGATCCCGGTCTCGAACACCTTCGGCTTGGTTTCCAGCTCGGTGAGGCTGGGGGCGGGCCGGTGGATGGAGGCGGTCAGGTTGGTGGTGACGGGGCCCTGCTCGTCGACGGGCTCGCCGAGCACGTTAAAGATGCGGCCGAGGGTGGCTTCGCCCACGGGCACGGAGATCGGGGCTCCGGTGTCGAGGGCTTCCATGCCGCGCACCAGGCCGTCGGTGGAGCTCATGGCCACGGCGCGCACGCGGTGGTCACCCAGCAGCTGCTGCACTTCAGCAGTCAGGGCCACCTGCTGGCCTGCGGAGTTTTTGGCCTCGATCCGGAGCGCGTTGTAGATCTTGGGCAGCTTGCCGGCCGGGAATTCAACGTCGAGAACCGGGCCAATCACCTGCCGGACGATGCCTTTGGTGCCGGTGGCGGTAGCAGCTGCCATAGGGAAGGAAGACGCAAAGAGTGCTGAGGGGAAACCATTCCACCTGAAGCGGCGCAACCTTACCACTGCGCAAGACGACCCAGAACAGCCTGCGCCTGGTGCGCCTGGACAACCTGCGCCTCGAGTCAGGGGGTTCGGTCACCCGCACAGCGCGGGACTGGCCAGCCCATGCCAGGCCGGCATAAGTTGGCACTCGTCGGGCTCGAGTGCTAATCCGCCCTCTGGGCGCACTCTTGCTCGCAATCCTGTGGCGTCTCAGGCGCCATGCCGTTGCTTTCGCAATTCATCCATGGCTGCTGTTTCTCTCAGCGTCTCCACGGTTAAGCCCCTCGGAGATCGCATTTTCATCAAGGTGTCCGAATCGGAGGAGAAAACCGCCGGCGGCATCCTGCTGCCCGACACCGCCAAGGAAAAGCCCCAGGTGGGTGAGGTGGTGCAGGTCGGCCCCGGCAAGCGCAATGACGACGGCAGCCGTCAGGCGCCTGAAGTCAGCGTGGGCGACAAGGTGCTCTACAGCAAGTACGCCGGCACCGACATCAAGCTCGGCAGCGACGAGTTCGTGCTGCTCTCCGAGAAGGACATCCTCGCCATCGTCAACTAAGCGATTGCCTCTCCTGACTCCGTTTCAACCCCAATTCGACATCGCCTTCCATGGCTAAGCGCATCATCTATAACGAGAACGCCCGCCGGGCTCTCGAAAAAGGCATCGACATCCTGGCCGAAGCCGTTGCCGTCACCCTGGGCCCCAAGGGTCGCAACGTGGTGCTGGAGAAGAAGTTCGGTGCCCCCCAGATCATCAACGACGGCGTCACGATCGCCAAGGAGATCGAGCTCGAAGATCACATCGAGAACACCGGTGTGGCCCTGATCCGTCAGGCCGCCTCCAAGACCAACGATGCCGCCGGTGACGGCACCACCACCGCCACCGTGCTGGCCCACGCCATGGTGAAGGCTGGCCTGCGCAACGTGGCGGCTGGCGCCAACGCCATCACCCTGAAGAAGGGCATCGACAAAGCCTCCGACTTCCTCGTCAAGAAGATCGAAGAGCACGCCAAGCCGATCTCCGACTCCAGCGCCATCGCCCAAGTGGGCACCATCTCCGCCGGCAACGACGAAGAGGTGGGCAAGATGATTGCCGACGCCATGGACAAGGTTGGCAAGGAGGGCGTGATTTCCCTGGAAGAAGGGAAGTCGATGACCACCGAGCTGGAGGTCACCGAGGGCATGCGCTTTGACAAGGGCTACATCTCGCCCTATTTCGCCACCGACACCGAGCGCATGGAAGCGGTGCTCGAAGAGCCCTACATCCTGCTCACCGATAAGAAGATCGGCCTGGTGCAGGATCTGGTGCCCGTGCTGGAGCAGATCGCCCGCACCGGCAAGCCCCTGCTGATCATCGCCGAGGACATCGAGAAGGAAGCCCTCGCCACCCTGGTGGTGAACCGTCTGCGCGGCGTGCTCAACGTGGCCGCCGTCAAGGCCCCTGGCTTCGGTGATCGCCGCAAGGCCATGCTCGAGGACATCGCCGTGCTCACCAACGGCCAGCTGATCACCGAGGACGCCGGTCTCAAGCTGGAGAACGCCAAGCTGGAGATGCTGGGCACCGCCCGCCGCATCACCATCAACAAGGACACCACCACCATCGTGGCCGAGGGCAACGAGGTGGCCGTGAAGGCCCGCTGCGAGCAGATCCGCAAGCAGATGGACGAAACCGACTCCTCCTATGACAAGGAGAAGCTGCAGGAGCGTCTGGCCAAGCTGAGCGGCGGTGTGGCCGTG
>VGPT01000103.1 GCA_016882485.1 Cyanobacteria bacterium M_surface_10_m1_298 | reverse complement strand
GATCCAGCTCCTGAGCGAACCAGCCCAGTACCAGCGCTCCGCAGGCGGCCAGTGCCAGGCCTGGTGCCAGCGCCTCGAACTCCTCCTGGTGCTGAGGCCTTCTGGTTTGGGTGGCGGGCTGGGCTGGCTCAGGGGGCGTGTCCGTCCGGTCCGCTGAGCCTGTGGCCGCCTCCAGCAGGTCCATCAATTCGGATTGCACCGCCGGGGCATAGGTCTGGCGGATTTGGGCCGTGAGGGTGGAGAGGGCCGTGGCCTGGGCCGCCCCCCGGCTGTGGAGCACCTGCAGGAAGAGGGGCTGGCTGGCGAGATCACGCACGGGGCCCTTGAGGGCATCCTCAGCCCCGAGCACATCGATCAGTCGGTTCGCAATCGCCCGACTGTTCTGCAGGGCCGAGGGATCTTGCGTCAGCCATTGCCGCAGCTGAGCGCCGAGTGTTGTGCCGAGGCCCATGGCTTGGGTTCTGTGGGCTGAGCATAAAAAAGCGCCCCAGCTGGGGCGCTACCGGCGTTGAGGATCCGGATTCAGTTCAGGGTGCTGGCCTGAACGCGGGCCCGGGCGCGGGAAAGCTCCTGCTGGGCTTTGATCTTTTCAGTGCTGGAGGGCTGGCCTTCGAACTGGGCGGCAGCGGCGGTCGCCGCTTCCAGTTCCTTCTTGGCTTGCTCAGCGTTGATGGAACTGCCGAGTTCCGCGGAGTTCACGAGAACCGTGACCTCGTCGGATTCAACTTCGGCGAATCCACCCTGAAGGGCGATGGCTTTCCAGCCACTGGCCTCACGCACCCGCAGCACGCCGTAGTCGAGGGCGGTCAGCAGGGACACGTGGCCAGGGAGAATCCCCAGCTGGCCGGTGGTGGAAGGAAGGATGACTTCGTCGGCGGCGCCGTCGAAGACGCTCTGGTCAGGAGCCAGAACGCGCAGGGTGAGAGACATCAGTTAGGCCTCCGGATCAGCCTTTGGCTTCGGCTTGGATCTTGGCGGCCTTGGCCTTCACTTCGTCGATGTTGCCCACGAGGTAGAAGGCAGCCTCAGGCAGGGCATCGAGCTCACCCGCCAGGATCATGTTGAAGCCCTTGATGGTGTCCTCGAGCTTCACGTATTTGCCGGACATGCCGGTGAAGATCTCAGCCACGAAGAAGGGCTGGGACAGGAACTTCTCGATCTTGCGAGCGCGGTCCACGGTGCGACGGTCGTCTTCGGACAGTTCGTCCAGACCCAGAATCGCGATGATGTCCTGGAGCTCCTTGTAGCGCTGCAGGGTCGACTGCACGGCACGGGCGGTGCGGTAGTGCTCATCGCCCACAACGGCGGGCTGGAGCATGGTGCTGGTGGAGTCCAGGGGATCCACAGCGGGGTAGATGCCCTTGGAGGCCAGGCCGCGGCTGAGCACGGTGGTGGCGTCCAGGTGGGCGAAGGTGGTGGCCGGTGCGGGGTCGGTCAGGTCGTCCGCAGGCACATACACAGCCTGGATCGAAGTGATCGAACCTTCGAGGGTGGAGGTGATGCGCTCCTGCAGGGCGCCTACGTCGGTGCCGAGGGTGGGCTGGTAGCCCACAGCGGAAGGCATGCGGCCCAGCAGAGCGGACACTTCCGAGCCGGCCTGCACGAAGCGGAAGATGTTGTCCACGAACAGCAGCACGTCCTGCTTGTTCACATCGCGGAAGTGTTCGGCCATGGTCAGAGCCGACAGACCCACGCGCATGCGGGCGCCGGGGGGCTCATTCATCTGGCCATAGCACAGGGCCACCTTCGACTTGGAGAGGTCATCGGGGTTGATCACGCCCGATTCCTTGAATTCTTCGTAGAGGTCGTTGCCCTCGCGGGTGCGCTCACCCACGCCGGCGAACACCGACACACCGCCGTGCTCTTTGGCGATGTTGTTGATCAGCTCCTGGATCAGCACGGTTTTGCCCACACCGGCACCACCGAACAGTCCCACCTTGCCGCCCTGGCGGTAGGGAGCCAGCAGGTCGATCACCTTGATGCCGGTTTCGAACACCTGCGGCTTGGTCTCGAGCTCGGTGAGCTTGGGAGCTTCGCGGTGGATCGGGGCGGTGGCGGTGGTCTTCACAGGACCCTGCTCATCCACGGGCTCGCCGAGCACGTTGAAGATGCGGCCGAGGGTGGCTTCACCCACGGGCACGGAGATGGAAGCGCCGGTGTCGACGGCTTCCATGCCGCGCACCAGACCATCGGTGCTGCTCATGGCCACAGCGCGCACGCGGTGATCACCCAGGAGCTGTTGCACCTCGGCGGTCAGAGCCACGTCTTGACCGGCCGAGTTTTTGCCCGTCACGCGGAGGGCGTTATAGATCTTTGGCAGCTTGCCGGCCGGGAATTCAACGTCGATCACCGGGCCGATCACCTGCCGGATGATGCCTTTGGTGCCGGTGGCAGTAGCAGCAGCCATTTAAGGGAAAAATCGCAGGACGCGCAGCGGGAACCGTCCCGCTTTGAGCGGCGCAACCTTACCACTACGCACCGCCCCTTCTGGCAACCCCTCCGATCCAGCGGCCGAGGCTGTTCGGTCAACCGCCCCCAATGGTGGTTGTGGCCCGGCGTCGAGGGCCCATAACTTGGCACTCAAGGCGTGCGAGTGCCAACTCGTCGCCGCAGGCGTTTTTACGCCGCGACCCTGGCAGCGTCTCTGGCGCCATGCCAATGGTTTCGCCGTTTCACTCGAATTCCATCCATGGCTGCTGTTTCCCTCAGCGTTTCCACCGTTAAGCCCCTGGGCGATCGCATCTTCATCAAGGTCTCCGAGTCCGAAGAGAAGACCGCCGGCGGCATCCTTCTGCCTGACACCGCGAAGGAAAAGCCCCAAGTGGGCGAAGTGGTGCAGGTTGGCCCCGGCAAGCGCAACGACGACGGCTCCCGTCAGGCTCCTGAAGTGAGCGTTGGCGACAAGGTGCTCTACAGCAAGTACGCCGGCACCGACATCAAGCTCGGCAGCGACGAGTACGTGCTGCTCTCCGAGAAGGACATCCTGGCCGTCGTCAACTGATCGCCTCTCGCAGGCCAAGGCTTACCGCTTCAGACCGTTTCCGACCTCACTGACACGAATCGCCTCCCATGGCTAAGCGCATCATCTACAACGAGCAGGCCCGCCGCGCCCTCGAAAAAGGCATCGACATCCTTGCCGAATCCGTTGCTGTGACCCTGGGTCCCAAGGGCCGCAACGTGGTGCTGGAGAAGAAGTTCGGTGCACCTCAGATCATCAACGACGGCGTCACCATCGCCAAGGAGATCGAACTCGAGGATCACATTGAGAACACCGGCGTCGCCCTGATCCGTCAGGCCGCCTCCAAGACCAACGACGCGGCCGGCGACGGCACCACCACCGCCACGGTGCTGGCCCACGCCATGGTCAAGTCCGGTCTGCGCAACGTCGCCGCCGGTGCCAACGCCATCACCCTGAAGAAGGGCATCGATAAGGCCGCTGAGTTCCTGGTCGAGAAGATCAAGGAGCACGCCAAGCCCATCAGCGACTCCAACGCCATCGCCCAGGTGGGCACCATCTCCGCCGGTAACGACGAAGAGGTGGGTCGCATGATCGCCGATGCCATGGACAAGGTCGGCAAAGAGGGTGTGATCTCCCTCGAGGAAGGCAAGTCGATGACCACCGAACTGGAGGTCACCGAGGGCATGCGCTTCGACAAGGGCTACATCTCGCCCTACTTCGCCACCGACACCGAGCGCATGGAAGCGGTGCTCGAGGATCCCTACATCCTCCTCACCGACAAGAAGATCGGCCTGGTGCAGGATCTGGTGCCCGTGCTCGAGCAGATCGCCCGCACCGGCAAGCCCCTCCTGATCATTGCTGAGGACATCGAGAAGGAAGCCCTCGCCACCCTGGTGGTGAACCGCCTGCGCGGCGTGCTCAACGTGGCCGCTGTGAAGGCTCCTGGCTTCGGCGATCGCCGTAAGGCCATGCTCGAGGACATCGCCGTTCTCACCAACGGTCAGCTGATCACCGAGGACGCCGGCCTCAAGCTGGAGAACGCCAAGCTGGAGATGCTGGGCACCGCCCGCCGCATCACCATCAA
>VGPT01000102.1 GCA_016882485.1 Cyanobacteria bacterium M_surface_10_m1_298 | reverse complement strand
TCCACCGTGATCGGCGCCAACCACACCATCTTTTTGCGGGCATTGGTGGCGCCATAGGCCCCCTGCACCGGCGGCTTGGCAAACAGCACGGTGTAGCCCGCCTGGCGCAGGCTGCGCACCAGGGGCATCAACTCAGCCGGGAACGGGGCCTCAGCCCTGGCCGCTGAGGCTATGGCGCAAAGCCCGATCAGCCCCGCCGAGAAGAGCGCGAGCCGGGGCATGAGGGCTTGGCGGGATGCAGAACGTGCCGTCATTGCACCGTGAGGTTGCGGCCGGAATTGCCCCAGAAATACACCGGGTCGCCCTTGTACCAGGGCTCCCAGCCGATGGGCACCTTGTACTGGAGGGCCTTGCTCTTGATGGCGCGATACACCTCAAAGCCATCGTTTTCCAGCACCACAAATACCGCCTGGCGGTCCTTGGCGAGCTGGCGCATCGTTTGCTCGAGCCACCCCTCGGGTTGCTTGAGATCAGCCGCCAGCACGGTGGGGGGGCCATTGCGCTGGATCAGGCCGTTGGCATGGCTCACCCGCATCTGGATCGGCCCCACCTGCTGCTGGCGCGACCAGCCATCGAGCCCCTGCTCACAGGTTTCCCGCTCCGGTGCCAACAGCTGATTGCAGCGGTTCACCTCCTGGGCGCGCTCCCGATCGAGCTTCACCATCTGCTCCACCGCGGGTTGCAGATTCCACAGGCCCTCCTTGGAGGCCTGCAACAGCACAAAGCGGCGATCGGTTTTCTGCTGCATCGGCGCCTGAATGTTCAAAGCGCTGCCGGCGGCAAAGATGCCCGTCAGTGAGGTGAGCAGGGCCATCACCCCCACCACGTTGCAGAGGATGTCCATCAGGCCATCACTGTTGCTACCCAGATCGGTGTCGCCCCGGCCGCGGCGGCGGCGCAACAGCAGCAGATCCCTGGGGCGCATCAGCCGGCCCCCGCTGCCGTGGGCGCCGGCATCCCCGGCGGCAGCTGCACCTTGAGGCCCGCCTCCAGAGGCTCGTAGCCAATGGCCAAGCGGCGCACTTCCGTTTTCGAGCGCACCGCCTCAAAGTCGCGGAAGGCGGTGGGGCGCACGCCGATCACCACGTATTGGGGCCGGCGGTTTTTCGCGATGGCATCAAGAAACTGATCAAACTGCGGATCCTTCAGCCGCAACAGCTGACGGGTGCCCTGGCCAATCACCTCCAACTCACCGCCGCCATTGCAGAGGATGTAATTGGCCTGTTTGCCCTTGCCTTCTCCGCCGGCGGGCAACAGCTGGATCGCCTGCACCCCCGGCTTGATCTTCAGGGCACAGATCACGATCAACAGCGTTTGCACGCCGATGGTGGCCGCCATGATGTTGAGGAAGGAGAACAGATCCACCCCCTCAGCGTTGCCTGAGCGCCGGCGACGTCCCATGGGATTTAACGGCTCGCTGGGCCCCAGGGCCAACGGCGCCGGCCCCCCGCCAGCCGCTGCACATTGGCGTTGAGCGATTCAATCGAGAGGCGCAGCTCCTGCAGCGCCTGCAGTTGATCCACCTGCTCCGCCTGCGTGTGGGCCCCGGTGGAGAGGCGCTCCAGCCGATCCAGCACCGGAGCCAGGGCCTGCAGCGACTGGTTGAGCTCCCCTGAGAGCCCATCCATGCTGCTGCGGATCACATCGGCCTGATCCTGCAGGCTGAGGCGGGCCTCGGCGACGCCCTCCACCGAATCGCGCACTAAGGAGGTGAGGGGTTCGAGCTTCTCGAGGGTGGCCTGCGTGAGCTGCTGGGCATACTGCTGGGCCGGCTCCACCAACACGGAGGGATCGGGCAGGTGTTTCTCAAAGGCATCGCTGATCAAGCCCCCGAGATCCTCCGCCGCCAAACCGGTGAGGGCCTCGAGGTTCTCCGTGCGGGCCGCAGGGGCGGATCGCGATGGGGATGGGGCGCCAAAGGCTCCGGAGGGTGCATCGGGAATCTCCGGGTCACCGGTGGGGCTTAACGCCATCACCGCTTCGCGCACATCGCCATCGATCTGGCTGAGCAGGCGATCCTCCAGCCGCTCACAGGCGTTCAGCGGGAAGGCGAACACCACCGAGATCACCAGGGCGAGATAGGTGGTGTCAAACGCCGTACCGAGGCCACTGGTCACCTTGGTGAGGCCGTTCTTGAGGCCATCGACGTTGTCGGCGTTGCTGAGCACCGCATCGAAGGAGCCCACCGCCTGGGACATGCCGATCACCGTGCCGATAAACCCCAGCAACGGGATCGCCCACATCAGCACCTTCGGCAGGCTGTAGCTGGACTGGCTGGAAAGCTCATAGAGCTCCACATCCCCATCGGCGGCACGCTCCAGTTGGAACGAGGAGCCGGTGCTGCGCCACACATCCAGCAGCCGCAGTAGCCGTTTGCCCACCAGGGAGGCGGAGCGCTCCGCCTGGGTGGCCAGAGCATCAAGATCGCCATTGCGGATCAGCTGAGGGATGGCCAGATCAAAGGCCAGGAACGCTTTTTTCTCCCGCTGCAACAGCCGCCATTTGCTGATCAGGAACGCCAGCAACATGCCGCCCATCACCATGCAGAACACCTGGGTGGGCCCCCGTTGGTGCATAAAAGCGTGCAGCGGCATGCCCTCCGGCCCCAGGGCCGCCCACAGCAGAAAGCCCCCCACACCGCCATACAGCGCCCAGCGGGAGAGGCGTGGATCCAGGTCATTACCCAGGCCCAGGCTCACCGCGGGGGGAGCGGCCGGGGTGTTCGCGCTGAGGGGTGGGAAGTTGGCAATCACGGTTAAGGCGGGGCGAGGTGTCGAGAAACGCGGCGGGGGTGCTCAGGTTCAGGCACTGCGGGAGCTATCCCACTCCTGCCACTCCACCTCCACATCACCGGAGGCGCCGCTGGCCGGCGGGGGGATTCGGTTGAGCATGTCGTTGGGCAAGCCGAGTCGTTGGAACACCGCCTTGCGCTGCTCCACGGGCATCGCCGAGAAGGAGCGCACCACATCGCGCACCTTGTGCTCGCTATACACGAGCCCCATCAACTCCTCCTGGTCTTTGCCGTCGAGGGCCTGGAACCAGCGCAGAAATTCATCCACGCGGCTTTTGAGATCGAGGGCGGAGGTGGTCATGGCGAAGGCTGTCAAAAAAAGAAGGGGGGAATGGAAGACTGGAGAACGGGTGGACTCATCACTCGGAGCGGATGCTGCGCAGGGAATCGAGGGCCTTCTGCACCGCATCGGTGAGCAGCGAGATCACCCGCTTATCCCGCAACACCAAATTGGCCTGCACGCTCTGGCCGGCACTCACCGAAAAGCGGTTGTTGTCGCGGGTGACGTAGTCGCGATCCAGGCGGATGTAGGCCGGGAAGCGGGGCAAGGGGTTCTGCTCATCGGGTTGGATCGGCAGCGTGCCCACCGACTTCAACGCCCCGGGGATGGCTCCGAACTGCGTGTACGGGAAGGCATCCACCCGCACCTGGGCCGCCATGCCCTTCTTCAGAAAACCCACATCGCGGTTGGTCACGTACACCTTCGCCTCCAGCACCCCTCCGGGCACCACCTTCACCAGCGTTTCGCCCGACGCGGCTGCATAGCCGGGGCTTGAAGGCACCAGGCCAAACACCACCCCATCCAAGGGGGCCTTGAGCACTTCTTTGTCCTGGGTGTCCTTCACCTCCACCAGCTGACGCTCCAGATCGGCCAGCTCGCGAAGGGATTCCTGCTTCATCTTGAGCAGTTGGGCTTGCACTTCCTGCAAATTGGCACGGGCCTGGGCGATCTCAGATTGCAACTGCTCAACCCGATTTTTCTGCTGCAACAGCTGCATCCGCTGGATACCCCCCAACTTCCCCAGGGGCACGATGTCGTTATAAATCTGGCGCTCGGTGCGCAGGGCCCGAATCAGGCCATCCATGCGCTCACGCAGGCTCTGCTCACGGGCCTGAATCGAGCGGCTCTCCTCATTGAAACGGGTGCTCTCCAGCTTGATCTGGCGTTCGAGCGTTTCGGCTCGCTTTTTGGAGACCCCTGGATCCAGCCGCAGCAGGGCTTGGCCGGAACTCACCTTCTGCCCCTCCTTCACCAG
>VGPT01000101.1 GCA_016882485.1 Cyanobacteria bacterium M_surface_10_m1_298 | reverse complement strand
TCGCATCAAGCTGGCCAACCAATCTGAAGCTCTGTCTTCAGATTTGCGGGTGTAATTCAGTGGTAGAATGTCAGCTTCCCAAGCTGAACGTCGCCGGTTCGAGCCCGGTCACCCGCTTTCAGTCCAGCCTCTGATAGGCCGAGCCAAGCTTTAGGGCTATCGAAGAGGTTGGGCCGTTCTGAATCACCGGGGGAACGTCCCGTTCCACATCGCCGCAGGTGCGGCCGGAGGGAAAAGACGACAGGTGTTGCTGCCAATTCCATGGCTATGCGATCACATCAATGAATTCGGGATGCAGTCGTCGATGTGTTTGATGAATTTCAGAAGGGTGTTGATCCGGATCTCTGCGTAGCTCACATCCCCCGGCCGCACCATGCTGCAACTGGTGCGGGAGCATCGACTGGCGCTCCAGGCTGGTCCACCAGCTCGCATGGCGGCTCAAAGCTCAGCGGCGTAGTGCTGCACGGCCTGCGAGAACCTGCTCAACCCTTGTTCCTTCAGGGTGCCCAGGTACTCCTCGACCGTCTTGGGTGGATTCTTCAAGCTGGCCCGGTGGTGCCGCATCGCCGTGCAGACCCGTTCGGCATCCAGGTTCAACTGATCCACCAGAAACAGATCGGGATGGCAGGCGCCAAGTCCGTAGCCCGCCAGGGCGTGCTCTGGGAAATCGTCCAGATTGAAGGTGAGGATCAGATCGGCCCCGCACTTGATGGCGGCAGCCAGGACATGGCGGTCATCCGGATCTGGCAACTCCAGGGCTGGAATCAGGGGCTGATGGCCATCCACCAGCGCATCGCGCACGTGAGCATTCATCAGCGAGCGTGTGCGTTCCAGCTGCACTCTGGAGAGATCAGGCCGGTTCCGCAGCACAGCCGTCATCCACTCCTCATGGATCTGGTCGCTCCAGCGGGCCCGGTAGAGATCCGTGAGCGCCAGGCGCATCAGCAGATCGCGAAGTGGAGCGGGATAGAGAACGCACGCGTCGTAGACGACGGTGAACCGCTTCACCTCAGTAGCCCAAGCCCAGCTCCTGGGCCTGGGCTGCCAGCTCATCCAGTGCCGCGACACGGTGCTGATCAATGGCGTGCTTGTAGGCCATCAAGTCGGCCAGGCGGATCCGCCGGTGGGTGCCGACCTTGCGGAAGGGGATCTCACCTTGCTCCAACCGCTCGATCAGAAAGGGCCGCGACACGTTCAGCAGATCAGCGGCCTGCTGGGTGGTGAGTTCGGCGTACACCGGCACCAACGTGACGGCATTGCCCTGGGCCATCTGCACCAGAATTCCCTGCAGCAACTCCAACACCGCAGGCGGGATGGGAACAGATGCGCGCGTGCCACCTTCCAGATCGAGGGAGAGGCTGGCTTGACGCAGGCCATGGCTGGCCCGGAAGCCGGCGAGATCACGCAAGCTCGCCCCTGCGGCCTCAGCCGCCTCAGCCGTGGGGATCACGGGCTCCATGAAGCTGGGGAAAGCGACGTCCATGGGCAACAGGGAGCCACCCGCACAGTAATCGAAATAATCGCAGCAAACGCAGCACCTGCAAGAGGGTGGACTGCGGTGATCGCACCAAGATCAAGCTCCGGGCCGCGGGCTTCCGCCTGGTAGTCGAGGTGCGGGATCACATGAGGTGCCGGTCCTTATCGTGGCGGTGGGCAAGCGGGAGCGCAATGCTGGCTACCGGCAGGCTGCCCAGCGCTGAGGCCCCACCCCATGGCCTACTCCATGCACCCAGAGCTGGATCAACTGCGCCGGGAAAACGCTCGCCTGATTGGCCTGCTGGAGGCTCACGGCATCGCCTGGCGCTCCAGCGAACACAAGCAGTCGGAACCGCCCCCGGAAATAGCTCAACCCGCGGCCAACACTCCAGGTTCGGCGGAGCAGAAGGTGGCCCTGTTCCGTCGTTTCTTCCGCGGTCGTGACGACGTCTATGCCCTGCGCTGGCAGAGCCGCAGCAGCGGGCGCTCGGGGTATGCACCGGCCTGCGCCAATGAATGGCAACCCGGCGTCTGCGAGAAGCCCAGGATCAGCTGCCGCGACTGCCATCACCGGAAGCTGTCGCCCCTCACCGATGCGGCGATCTACGACCATCTGGCCGGGGAACACACCATCGGCCTCTACCCCCTGCTGGAGAACGACACCTGTCATCTATTGGCGGTGGATTTCGATGAGCAGGACTGGCGCGAGGACGCAAGGGCCTTTCTGCGCTCCTGCCGGGAGCTGGCGGTGCCGGCTGCACTGGAAATCTCCCGTTCCGGGGAGGGCGCCCATGTATGGGTGTTCTTCGAGGAGGCGGTACCGGCCCGAGAGGCCCGTCAGCTGGGGGCCGCCTTGATCAGCCACACCTGCTCCTCGACACGCCAGCTGCAGCTGAGCTCCTACGACCGGCTCTTCCCCAACCAGGACAGCATGCCCAAGGGGGGCTTCGGCAATCTGATCGCCCTGCCGCTGCAGAAGGAAGCCCGGCAGCGGGGCTGCAGCGTGTTCGTGGATGACGGCCTGAAGCCCTATCCCGATCAGTGGGCCTATCTGGCAACCCTGCAGAGGTTGTCGGTGGCGGGACTGCAGACCGTGATCCAGGGCGCCACGGGCGGCGCCCATCCCCTCGATCTGGCGTTCATCGACGAGGAGGACCTGGCGACCCCATGGAAGGCAGCGGTGCCGCTATCGCGGCTCAGCGGACCGTTGCCCACCTCCCTCACCCTCACCCTGGCTGATCGTCTCTATCTGGAGCGCTCGAGCCTGCCGCAGCCACTGCTCAATCGCCTGATCCGCCTCGCCGCCTTCGCAAACCCGGCCTTCTACAAAGCCCAGGCCATGCGCCTGTCGGTATGGGACAAACCGCGGGTGATCGGCTGCGCCGAGAACTTTCCCCAGCACATTGGCCTACCGCGGGGCTGCCTGGAACCCGTGCAGACCCTTCTGCAGGAGCAAGGCATCAGCTTCGATCTGGTGGATGAACGACAACACGGCTCACCGCTGGAGCTGGTGTTCACGGGCCAGCTTCGCGATGACCAGGAGACCGCCGTGGACGCAATGCTGCGCCATGACATCGGCGTGCTTCAGGCACCGACGGCCTTCGGGAAAACGGTTGTTGCGGCAGCGATCCTGGCGCGCCGCAGGGTCAACAGCCTGGTGCTGGTGCATCGAGCTGAGCTGCTGCGCCAATGGCAGGAGCGGCTCCAAGCCTTCCTGGATGTCGCTCCTGAGGCGATCGGTTGCATCGGTGGTGGCAAAGCCAAGCCCACCGGCCAACTCGACATTGCCGTGATGCAGTCGCTGGTGCGGAAGGGAGAAGTGAACCCTGTGGTGCAGGGCTACGGGCAGGTGATCGTCGACGAATGCCACCACATCGCTGCCGCCTCCTTCGAAGCGATCCTGCGGCAGGTGAAGGCCCGCTACGTGCTCGGGCTGTCGGCCACCCTCGTGCGCCGGGACGGTCTTCAGCCGGTTCTGTTCATGCAGTGCGGCCCCATCCGCCACACCGCCGAGCGGCCCGCCGGCGCGCCTCAGACACTGGAACTGGTGAGCCGCACCCATCAGCTCCCAGCACTACCCACCGATCTGCCGATTCAGGACCTGATGCGCAGGCTGGCGGAGGATCAGCGCCGCACCGAGTGCATCGTGGCCGAGGCCCTGGCTGCCTGGGAAGAGGGCCGAAAACTGCTGCTGCTGAGCGAGCGAACGGACCACATCGCAGCACTCGCCGGCGCGCTGGCCCAGCAGGTCCCAAACCTGTTTCTGCTGCATGGCCGCCTGAGCGCACGCCAGCGAAGCGCCACCCTGGCCGCGCTGGAGCAACTGCCTCCCGAGGCGCCCCGAATCGTGCTGGCCACCGGTCGTTTGGTGGGTGAAGGCTTCGACCATCCGCCGCTCGACACACTGTTGCTCACCATGCCCGTGTCGTGGAAGGGCACACTCCAGCAATACGCCGGCCGCCTGCACCGGCAGCAGGCGGGCAAAACCAGCGTGCGCATCATCGACTGGCTCGATCTAGGCCACCCAGTGCCGCAACGCATGTGGGAGAGACGGCTGCGGGGCTACAGGGCGATGGGCTACGCGCTGATGTCCGATCCGTGATCCAGGCCGAACAGATCGTCGCTGGAAATCACGCGACGCCTCACACTCAAGCGCTGGCCCTATGCTGTTGTACA
>VGPT01000100.1 GCA_016882485.1 Cyanobacteria bacterium M_surface_10_m1_298 | reverse complement strand
GGATCCCCAGCACGAAGGGTGCGCCGCCCATGGCAGCGATGACGCCCTGGCAGCCTCCTGTGGCCTTTCACGGCTCAAGGATTTCCAGCAGGCGGTGGAAAACAGCTTCTGCTGCGGAGCGTCGGTGGATCTGCTCTTGATGGGCATCGACACCGATACCGACACCATCCGCGTGCATGTGCCGGGCATGGATGGCAGCACCAACCTGGAGCGCTGGCTCGATGCCCAGGCCGTCTACGACGCCACCCGTCACCTCAACTCCGACGAGGGCCGCGCTCGCATCCTGGCCCTGGTGGAGCAGGCGGCCGCCAGCAGCCCTGATCCCGGCATGGTGAAGCTGATTGCCCGCCTGCTGGAGCACAACCTCTCCCAGATCGACTACGTGCGGCAGGTGCATGGCGGCAGCTACAGCGATGCTGGCCATGCCGAACGTTTCATCGGTGTGGGAATCGGTTTCAAGGAGATCCACCTGCGCAATCTCACCTACTTCGCCTACATGGACACGGTGGAAGAAGGGGCCCCGGATCTGGATGTGGGCGTGAAGATCTTCAAGGGTCTGAATGTCTCCCGCGGACTGCCTGTGCCCGTGGTGGTTCGCTTTGACTACAACAGTCAGGTGCCGGGCGCCCGTGAGCGGGCCATCCGCAACTGCCAGCGGGTGCAGTCCGCCATGGAAAACCGCTATCCCGACCTCTTTGAGCAGGGCTTGTTGCATGCCCTGCTCACCGTTCGGGATCAGGACCGCCACATCCCTGCCGAGGCGGTAGGTTCCACTATCACGTTTGCGAGCGCAGGAGGCCACTGACATGTTGATCTGCAAGGTGATCAAGCCCCTGGTTTCCACCAACCGCATTCCCGATTTCGAGCACAAGCACCTGCAGGTGGTGCTCGACGGCAGCACCCAGAAGGTGGCTGTGGATGCGGTGGGCTGCATCCCCGGTGACTGGGTCATCTGCGTGGGCAGTTCCGCAGCCCGTGAAGCCGCCGGCAGCAAGTCGTACCCGAGCGATCTGACGATCGTCGGCATCATCGATCACTGGGATCCCGATGCGGGCAAGGCGCCCTCCCCGGCTGCTCCTTCGACTCCAGCGGGAGGTGCCAAGTAATGGAAATCATGCAGGTCACGGGCTCTTTGGTGTGCAGCCAGCGGGTGCCCGGTCTCGAACACTCCAACCTGCGCGTGCTGCGCACCCCCAAGGGCAAACTCAGCGTCGCCGTCGATCCCGTTGGGGCCTCCCCGGGCAACTGGGTGTTTACCGCCAGCGGCTCGGCGGCGCGCTTTGCCTGCGGCAATCCCGAGGTGCAGACCGATCTGACGATCGGCGGAATCATCGATTTCTGGGAGCCAGACGGCTAGGCCGTTCGGGTAGCTCGCTACCCGGTCGTCCTGTCATCCCACCAGCCCCCAACCCCCTGAGCCATGGCCACCCCCACTCCCCGACCCACTCCCAGCGCAGCTGCCGCTGCTAAACCCGCCCCTGCGGCGGCAGCGGCAGCTGGCACCACGCCGGCGACTGGCACGGCGGCGGCTGGCTCAACCCCCGCGGCAGCGGCCCCCAAGGCCCTGCCGGCAGCGGCGGCCAAGCCGGCTGCAGTGGCTAAAGCCGCTGCGAAACCGGCGGCCAAGGCCAGTGGCGGCCGTGCCTCCAGCACGACCCGTCGCTCCAGTGCCACCCCATCCGGCTCCCGTGCCGGTTCCGGCGGCGGCGCCGGTACCAACCGTCCAACCACCCCTTCGCGCAGCAACGCCATGGCTCCTTCCATTCAGGGCATCGCCCTCGGCATGATCGAAACCCGTGGCCTGGTGCCGGCGATTGAAGCCGCCGACGCCATGACCAAGGCCGCTGAAGTGACCCTGATCTCCCGCGAATTCGTTGGTGGCGGCTATGTCACCGTGATGGTCCGCGGCGAAACCGGCGCCGTGAACGCCGCTGTGCGCGCCGGTGCCGATGCCTGTGAGCGCGTGGGTGACGGCCTGGTGGCAGCCCACATCATTGCCCGTCCCCACAGTGAAGTGGAGCCTGCCCTCACCGGTACCGCCACCATCCGCCGTCTCTGATCCCCATGGGCGCCGTTCATCCGCGCGTCCTGGGTTGTCTCGGTCGCGCCCTGAGCCTTGAGCTCTCTGCCGTTCAGCAGTACATGACCCAGGCCTCCCTCGTGGAGCTCTGGGGCAATGCTGAGGCGGCCATCCGTTTCCGTCGCGAAACCGTGGAGGAACTGCAGCACGCCGAGCTGATTGTCCAGCGGATGCTGGCCTTGGGGGTGGCACCGGCGGCTTCTCAGCTGCGGCCCGTGGGTCATGCCCCCGATCTGGCTGGCTTGCTGCGGCTCGACCTTGCCCTCGAGGCCGACCTGATCCAGCTTTACGCCGAGGCAGTGCGTTTCTGTGTGCTGGTGGGTGATGGCGACAGCCAGGCCTTCTTCCAGGACCTCTTGACAGACGAACAACATCACGGAGAAGAACTGGGCGACTGGTTGCGCAGCTTCGGCCCCAGCCGTCACCCTTCGATGGAGCGGGCCACCTTCTAAATCCCGGATTCCGCGGCCCATCCCTAAAGTCAACCGCCGGCTGAACTGTTCATTCCGAACACGACCGAGCGACTCCCCTCCCCTCCCCTTGTCCGCCGCACCCCTGCCACTCCCGATCCAGCTGGCCTGGCTGCTTCCCCTCTACGGGTTCAGCGGGATGGTCCTGTCGCTGCCTTGGGCGGCGGGCTGGTTCAAGCGGAATGGACCTCGGCCGGCGGCTTATCTCAACCTCCTCGTCACCCTGCTGGCGGTGGTGCATGGCACGCTGATCGTGCAGGAGATCTGGACCCTCGGACCACAGCATCTCGACTTTCCCTGGTTTCAGGCGGCTGATCTCAACCTGCGGATCGGTTTCGATCTCTCCCTCACCAATCTGGCGGCGTTGGAGCTGGTGACCACCATGAGCTTGGTCTGCCAGGTATTTGCCCTGGGCTACATGGACAAGGAGTGGTCACTGGCCCGCTTCTATGCCCTGGTGGGTTTCTTCGAGGGGGCCATGAGCGGGGTGGTGCTGAGCAGCAACCTGTTCATGAGCTATTTCCTGCTCGAAATGCTCACCCTCTCCACCTACCTGTTGGTGGGCTTCTGGTATGCCCAGCCCCTGGTGGTCACCGCCGCCCGCGATGCCTTCCTCACCAAGCGGGTGGGGGATGTGTTGCTGCTGATGGGCGTGGTGGCGCTGTCGGCCTGGGCGGGCTCCATGGAATTCAATGATCTTTATGCCTGGGCCGGGGAAGCCCGTGAGCAGCAGTTGATCACCCCCCTGGCTGGCACCCTGCTGGGTCTGGGCCTGATTGCGGGGCCGATGGGCAAGTGCGCCCAGTTCCCGATGCATCTGTGGCTGGATGAGGCGATGGAGGGTCCGAACCCCGCCTCGATCCTGCGCAATTCGGTGGTGGTGACCTGCGGCGCCATTGTGCTGATGAAGCTGATGCCGATCGTGGCCCTTTCCCCTCTGGCCACGGATGTGCTGCTGGCGCTCGGCACGATCAGTGCCCTGGGAGGTGCTTTGGTGGCCCTGGCTCAAGTGGATCTCAAGCGAGCCTTCAGCTACTCCACCACCTCCTATCTGGGACTGGTGTTCATCGCCATCGCCCTGCAACTGCCTGGCATCGCCCTGCTCCTGCTGTTCGCCCATGGCCTGGCCCGGGCGCTGCAGTTCATGAGCGTGGGCAGCATCATTGCCACCACCAACTGCCAGGACCTGACCGAACTGGGCGGGCTCGGCACGCGCATGCCTGCCACCAGCATGGCCTTCCTGCTGGGCAGTGCCGGGCTGTTAGGGCTGTTGCCCTTCGGGAGCTTCTGGTGCATCGGGCTCATGGTGGAAAATCTGCGCTCCCAGGCACCGCTCTTCGCCCTGGTTTTCCTGCTCACCAATCTGCTGGCTGCCGTCAACGTCACCCGGGTGTATCGCTCGGTGTTTCTCGGTCCCGTCCTGCCCAAGACCAAACGGGCACCGGAGGCCAACTGGTTGATGGCCCTGCCGATGGTGAGCCTTTCGGTGCTGGTGGTTCTGTTGCCCTGGATCATGCAACGCATCGACAGGGTGCCCGGCATTGCCGCATTCCCTTTGCCGGTGGGATTGGCGGTGGCCGCTAGCGGCCTGGTGGGTGTGCTGATCGGCTCGGCGGTGCGCCTCGATCAGTTCTGGTCGCGCTCCACCCAGCCCACCCTGCGGGTGCTGCAGGATTTGCTCGCCTACGACTTCTATACCCCCGAGATTTACAAGCGCACCATCGTCTCGCTGGTGGCGTCCCTGGCCCGCCTCACCCGTTGGTTTGACATCACCGTGATCAAGGGCCTGGTGGACGGCGTGGGGCGCCTCTCGCTCACCACGGCCGAAGGTCTGAAGCTCAGCATCAGCGGTCAACTGCAGAGCTACGTGCTCACGGTGATCGTGGCGATCGTGCTGCTGCTGG
>VGPT01000099.1 GCA_016882485.1 Cyanobacteria bacterium M_surface_10_m1_298 | reverse complement strand
AGCCTTGGCCAGTGCTGAACCAGCCAATGGAGCAGGCGACTGGGCACGCTGGCCCTGGAGATCTCCCCATCCCACTGGCTCATGACTTGGCGGCCGAGGGGTGTGAGGCGGACCCGTTCGGTCAGGCCCTGGCCGTCGACTTCCCGGCGCAGCACGCCGACCTGGATCAGCCAAATCAGATGATCTTCGGTGCTGTTCGCCGAGAGGGGGTGCCGGCTCAGCTCGCTCCAGTCGGCCCGGTTGGCCAGTTCGTTGCTGCTCAGGGCCCCATGCTCGAGCGCGCTGTAGAACCGCCCGCGAAACGGCAGGCAGCGCACCGCGCGCCGGGCGCGCCGCAGGGCCCTCAGCTCTTGAATACTTTCGTTGAACTGCAGCACGGGGGCCGGTTGTCTGTTGACATTGTCTTTGACCACTGCCTCGCCCTGCCGTGCTGCTGTTGGCTTCTGCCTCCCCGGCCCGCCGGCGTTTGCTAGAGCAGGCCTCGATCGCCCACCGCGTGCAGGTGAGCGGGGTTGATGAAGACGTCATCACCCATCCCGACCCGGCGCAGTTGGTGCAGCTATTGGCCCGGGCTAAGGCGGGGGCCGTCCTCCAGAGCGGGATTGCTCCAGACATCTCAGCGGTGCTGGGTTGCGATTCGGTCTTGGCCTTTGAGGGGGAGGTCTTTGGCAAACCCGCAGATGCCGCGGAGGCCATCGCCAGGTGGAAGCGAATGCGGGGCTGTTGGGGGGAGCTGCACACCGGCCATGCCCTGCTCAATCCCGGGGGCGGGGAGCAGGTCGCGACCGTGACCACTCGAGTCTTGTTTGCTGATCTGAGCGATACCGGGATCGAGGCCTATGTGGCAACGGGTGAACCGATGCAGTGCGCCGGTGGCTTTGCCTTGGAAGGGCGTGGTGGTGCCTTGGTGGAGCGCCTCGATGGTTGCTTCTCCAACGTGATTGGATTGAGCTTGCCGCTGCTGCGGCGCTGGTTATTGGCAGTGTGTTAACAGTTCTGTTGCCATTTTTCTCTGGCCGTAGCTAAGGCGAAGACAAGGCCCTCCTCACACACCTGGCCATGAAGACCTTCGCGCTTGCGGCTGCCTGCGGACTCCTTGTCGGTAGCGGATTCACCCTGAATGCCTCCGCCATGGAGCCGATCGTGCTCTCATCGGCTCTCCCTCCTGCCGATTACGGCCTGAGTTCCGAGCAGGCGCATCTGCAGGCGGCCTCGGCTCGCTACAGCGTGGAGATACCCGATGACGAAGCCCTCCCGCTGGAGTTCAAGAACCCTTCCGGACCAAACGGGCACAACACGCTCAACCTCAGCTTCTGAGGTTGGAGGTGCAGCGTGATTCGCTTGATGCGTTCCTTGCCTGCTGTCGTGTTGTTCCCTGCTCTTTTGGCTTGCGCTTCACAAGCGCAAGCCAGCTCAGGTAGTTGTCCTGAGGGATTGTCAACGCTAGAGATGTCTTTGTGCATCGGCAAATTGCTCGAGCAAAAAGACCTGAAGCTTTCCTCGGAGATGCAGAGGGTTGCCACCAGCGCTTCAAGCAGCACTGGTGGGCAGTTTTCCTTGCTTTGGAAGGACCGGCTTGCGAGCACATTCCATACTTCGATCGATCCGGAAGAGCAGGTCGCCGCATTTCAACAGGCCAGGCGTAATGCCTGCGTTTATCTCAATTCCCTGGCACTACAGAGTGCAGGATTTGGCATCACTGTGAGTCACTGCGAGCTGCGTTTGACAGACGCTCTGATACAAAGCCTCCAGTAAAGATCACCGCTGTATCGCTGTTGTTCCCATTCTTTTTGCGGAGGGCTAGTGCGTTGTTGGCCAGCCCTGCGCTCAGCACCGCATCGGCAAGCGGATCAGCCCCCCCTGCGAGGGCGCTACGGCTAGGACATTCCACATCGGAATAGGCATCCCACTCACCTCGCGCCAGTGAGCCGAACAGCCAGAGTGCTGTCCCTGGATGCAGGCCGATCAGGGACAGCACTCTGGCTGAAGACCCTCGATGTTTGATTGATTCAAGGTTGCAACAAAAAAGCCCTCGCCTTGCGGCGAGGGCTTGGGATGACGATCGTGACTGAAGAATCAGTCGAGGTCCGGCATGGCCAGGGTGGGCTCGGCCTGACGGTCGATGCCCTTTTCGAAGCCAGCAGCAGCAGCGCGGGCGCGGCCGGCGTGCCAGAGGTGACCCACCAGGAAGAAGAAGGCCAGCACGAACTGAGTCGCGGCCAACCACTGACGCAGGTTCACGAAGTTCACCGAGTTGGGCTCGGTGATGATGCCGCCCACGGAGTTCAGAGACGCGTTGGGGGCGTGGGTCATGTATTCAGCCGCGCGGCGCACTTGCCAGGGCTGAATGTCGTTCTGGAGCTTGTCGAGGCTCAGGCCGTTGGGGCCACGCAGGGGCTCCAGCCAAGGACCACGGAAGTCCCAGAAGCGCATGGTCTCACCACCGAAGATGATCTCGCCGGTGGGGGAGCGCATCAGGTACTTACCCAGACCGGTGGGACCCATGGCGGAGCCGATGTTGGCGCCGAGGCGTTGGTCACGCACCAGGAAGGTGAAGCTCTGGGCCTGGGAGGCTTCGGCGTTGGTGGGGCCGTAGAACTCCGAGGGATAGGCGGTGTTGTTGAACCAGATGTAGGCCGAGGCGATGAAGCTCATGAAGCTCAGAGCGCCCAGGCTGTAGCTCAGGTAGGCCTCACCGTTCCAGATGAAGGCGCGGCGCACCCAGCCGAAGGGCTTGGTCACGACGTGCCAGATGCCACCGAAGATCAGGGTCAGACCCAGCCAGATGTGGCCACCGATGATGTCTTCCATCGAGTTCACCCCGATGATCCAGCCCTCGCCGCCGAAGGGGGCGCGGGTCAGGTAGCCGAAGATCACACCCGGATCGAGGGTGGGGTTGGTGATCAGACGCACGTCACCGCCACCGGGAGCCCAGGTGTCGTAAACGCCACCGAAGAACATCGCCTTGAACACCAGCAGCAGCGCACCCACACCCAGAAGGATCAGGTGGTAGCCAATGATGTTGGTCATCTGGTTCTTATCGCGCCAATCCTGCGAGAAGAAGGCGGAATAGTTCTCCAGAATTTCAGGACCACGCAGGGCGTGGTACAGGCCGCCGAGACCGAGCACGGCGGAGCTGATCAGGTGCAGAACACCAACGACGAAGAAGGGATAGATATCCACCACTTCACCGCCGGGGCCCACGCCGTAGCCGAGGGTGGCCACGTGGGGGAACAGGATCAGACCCTGCTCATACATGGGCTTGTCGAAGGTGAAGTGGCTCACCTCGAACAGCATCATGGCGCCGGCCCAGAAGACCATCAGGCCTGCGTGGGCAACGTGGGCGCCGAGCAGGCGACCGGAGAGGTTGATCAGACGGGCATTACCCGACCACCAGGCGTAGCCGGTGGAGTCGAGGTCCTTCCCGCCGATCCCGGAGAGAGAAGGATTAGAGAGCGTTACCACGGGGCAGAACCTCTTCAGGGAAGACGAAGTTTTCGTGCGGTTGGTCCGCGGGGGCCATCCAGGCGCGCAGGCCTTCGTTCAGAAGAATGTTCTTCGTGTAGAAGGTCTCGAACTCGGGGTCCTCAGCAGCGCGGATCTCCTGCGACACGAAGTCGTAGGCACGCAGGTTGAGGGCCAGGCCGATGATGCCGATGCTGCTGGTCCACAGGCCCATCACAGGCACGAACAGCATGAAGAAGTGCAGCCAGCGCTTGTTGGAGAAGGCGATCCCGAAGATCTGGCTCCAGAAGCGGTTGGCGGTGACCATCGAATAGGTCTCTTCTTCCTGGGTGGGTTCGAACGCCTTGAAGGTGTTCGCCTGATCGGAGTCTTCGAACAGGGTGTTCTCCACCGTGGCGCCGTGGATGGCGCAGAGCAGAGCACCGCCGAGGATGCCGGCCACGCCCATCATGTGGAAGGGGTTCAGCGTCCAGTTGTGGAAGCCCTGCAGGAACAGCAGGAAGCGGAAGATCGCGGCCACACCGAAGCTGGGCGCGAAGAACCAGCTGCTCTGGCCGAGGGGGTACATCAGGAAAACACTGACGAACACCGCAATCGGGCCGGAGAAGGCGATGGCGTTGTAGGGGCGGATGCCCACCAGACGGGCGATCTCGAACTGACGCAGCATGAAGCCGATCAGGGAGAAGGCGCCGTGCAGGGCCACGAAGGTCCACAGGCCGCCGAGCTGGCACCAGCGCACGAAGTCGCCCTGGGCTTCAGGGCCCCAGAGCAGAAGAAGGGAGTGGCCCATGGCATCAGCCGGGCTGCTCACCGCAGCGGTGAGGAAGTTGCAGCCCTCCAGATAGGAGCTGGCAATGCCGTGGGTGTACCAGGAGGTGACAAAGGTGGTGCCGGTCAGCCAGCCACCCAGCGCCAGATAGGCGGTGGGGAACAGGAGCAGACCCGACCACCCGACAAAAACGAAGCGGTCGCGCTTGAGCCAGTCATCGAGGATGTCAAACCATCCCCGCTGCGGCGCGCGCCCTACAGCGATCGTCATGGGTGGGAAAAACCGCGGGCTGTGGGTTACCGGGCGATGGTAACAACGTTCATTGGCGCTGCGAGGCGGGTTTTGACGGGCTGACA
>VGPT01000098.1 GCA_016882485.1 Cyanobacteria bacterium M_surface_10_m1_298 | reverse complement strand
GTGCAGGGCCACCCCTTGGAGGCGCCAGAGGGCCCCATCCCACACGATGCGCTCCACAGGAAGGGCATCCAACACTTCATGGGCGAGCATCACTCCGCGGACCGGCTGATCAGCCAGTTGCTCAAAGCTGAGCCAGCGGCAAGGCAAGGGGCAACGATCCAGGCGCGCCCGCTGGCGTTGCGCCATACCCGGATTGGGCTCCACAAGCACCAATTCGAGCCTGGGCAGCAGATCCGGTCTGCAACGGGCTAACCCTTCAGACAGTTGCAGGGCGAGCTGGCCTTCTCCAGGGCCTGTTTCCACCAACGCCAAGGGGTGAGGCCCAGGCTGCTGATCGAGCCATTGCAGCAGCTGAGGCAGAAGCAGTTCAGCGAAATCGCTGCTCAGGCTGGGAGAGGTGGCGAAATCGCCGCGTGGCCCCACCTGCAGCTGACCGCTGCCATAGGCGCCATGCTGCGGATCATGCAGCGCCCACTCCATGTAGGTGCTGAAGGGAACCCAGCCGCCTGCATGCTGCAGCCGCTCCACCAACCACAGCGGAGCAGGAGTCGAGGTCAACGGTGGGGAACTCACGGGAGCGCTAAGGCCTCAGGGAGAATGCTCGCCACTGAAGCAGTAACCATGACGCAGCCAGGAGCATCACGGCACGTGACCCGCTGGCTGGGTTGCCTGATCAGCATGCTCCTGATGCTGGGACTCGCGTCACCGGCATTGGCCTACGACAACCCTGATCTCCTGCCGGACCATCCCACGCCGGTGATAGATCTGGCGAAGATCCTCACCGACCCCCAGCGCAGCGCCCTGGAGTCGGAAATCGATGATTTTGAACATGTGAGCGGCTGGAAGCTGCGCGTGCTGACGCAGTACGACCGCACGCCGGGTCTCGCGGTGAAGGACTTCTGGGGCCTCGATGAGCGCAGCCTGCTACTCATCGCCGATGAACGCGGTGGCAACCTGCTGAACTTCAACGTGGGTGATGCCCTCTTCGCCCTGATGCCTCGCACTTACTGGGTGGAGCTGCAGACCCGCTTCGGCAACCAGTACTACGTGCGCGACCACGGGCAGGATGCGGCGATCCTCGATGCTCTGCACACCGTTAAAGGTTGCCTCGAAATCGGCGGCTGTCAGGTGGTGCCGGGCCTGCCGCAGGAACAGTGGCTGCTCACCCTCGCCACCTCGATTCTTGGCGGACTGATTGCTGGCTTTGCCGCCTACCCCCGCAAGCCGGAGCACAAGGTGGAATGGGCCTGGGTGCTGTTGCTCTCCCCGCTGTGGGTGATCTTGTTCGGCGTCTTTGGGGTCGCTCCAATCGTGACCCGGACCTCGGATCTTCTTCCCCTACTGCGCAATGCCCTCGGCTTTGTCGGAGCGATTGCGGTGGCCTACCTGATCGCTCAGAACACGGTGGGGAAAAGCCGACTGGGAGAAAGCGGCGAAAGCTGAGATCAGATCCCGAGACTCTTGGGCTTCGGGCCAATCCGATCCAGGGCCTGCAGCCGGCAGCGCAAAGCGGTCTCGGGTTCACAAGCCGGTGTGCTTGCAACAGCGGCACCTGGTTGTGCCAGACCACGCAGCTGGGCCAGGCTGCGCTCATAGAAGCTCTTGAGAACGCTGTAGCGTTTCACCGGCTGGCCGTAGTAGCTGTAGCCAGCCAGGGTTGGGAATGACGCCCACTCAGGAGCAAGCTTGGCCGCGAGCTCAGGGGTGAATTCGCCGCGGTCCGCAAGCTGGAGAGCACCGCGACGCTGAATCAGAAAGATGGCGGCTTGATCCTGAACATGGGGCCCGAAGCCCGAAAGACGCATCTTCTGGCTGGCCATCGACCAGGTGAAGGGCATGAATTGATAGGCCCCAGCCGCAGCACTGGCATAGCGCCCGGAATAAATCACGCGATCGGGATGGCGATCGAGACCTGGCATCAAGCCACCACCAAACATGACCCGATAGCCAAGGTCTTCACCGCGGGCCCAGGTGCCCTCGGCATAACGAATGGTGTTGAGCAGAGCGCGGCGCTCGGGGGTAATGGCGTAGCGGAACGAACCATCAACCCCATCGATACCGTCTTTGGCATCCAGCAAAGCCATCAGCGAGCGAGGTGACTCCACCGCCAAGCCCCCAAGGCTCGTTGTGCTGGTGCTCGCCACCTGAATTGTGGTTCCAATCGCGCGGGACTCGGCGAATGTTGGTGGAGGAGCGACTGGGCTCGCCGTTTCACCTGCAGCGGCGGGGGAGGCCAACAGGCAGCCGCCAAGGGCAGCTCCCAGCAGGGAGCAGGTCTTGGCCTGGAGAGAGCTGAGCAAACCTGAAGTAGGCGAACAACAGCGCGAGATCGCAACCATCAGCACAAGCCAATAGCTGCTGAATCCAACGATCCAAGAAGATGAGTGAGGCCTCTCGTTAATAGCGATTTAAGCGACTATCAAAGAGTGCTGGATCGACTTATCAACCGGATGCCGAGAGTTTGCCTAAAGAACCAGCCCAAAGGCAATGAAATAGTGACAGCCGCACAACCGTCCACCGCTATCAACAAGTCTGCAGCGGATTTAACACTTTTTGCTGAATAGCCAATTCTTGTTAGTTATTGCAGGCCTTTTAGTCAGTTTCGCACTCAGAATCCCTGCAGAGCGCGGCCAAGGCGCTCAAGAACAGCTGCAGCCTGGTCGTCCCCATCACGATCCAACGGGTCAGAGGATGGCGGCAGCAGTGGTCGATCCAACTGCCAGTCACCCTCCTGCAGCTGCTGACGGCTCAGCAGGCGATGGTGGCCATGGGCCTGGAGTGCGGCTTCGAGCACCGGAGCCTCCGCAAAGCCATCGCGGTGCACGAGATGAACCCCCAGGCCCTGGGACAGGGCTTCGCAGAACGTGCTGTAACCCGGCTTTGTGATCACACGGGAGCAGAGTTGCATCAGCTCAAGAGGCCGTAGATCAGGGGGAATCGCGCTGACATTGCTGGCCTCGGATTGGAGACCCGGATCACTGACCAGGAAGTGAACATCGGGCCAGCTGGAAAACAGCGCCCCAGGAAGGGCCAGACCCATACCGCCGAAGCCCATCAGCACGGTGGCTTCCCGTGAAGCCTTGAGCTGCAAACGCTCCCGCAGCTCCTGGGGGTGATGGCGCGGCCGGCCCGCCGTGAGGCCCACCGTTGAGACAGGCAGGCCCCATGGCATGTCCATAGCCAGGGGGCAGCGGATCAACGCTGTGCCGCTGGAATAGGCCTCAACGCAACGATCAGCCCAGGCCTCAAAAGCGCCGCCCATGGGCCTGTAAATCGCATCCCAGCCAAAGTTGCCCATCCAAACCAGCGGGGCCTTCAGACACTCCCGCAGCCGTGAAGCCGACGGTGCAACGTCCGACAGGATCAGAACCGGTTCCGACTGCTGACGAAGCCAGGCGATCTCGTTCTCCAACTGCTCGGGAAGCTGCCGTTCCAGCCGCTCAAGGGTCTCCAGGGTTGCCTGCGGGTCAGCGCCAAGCGCATCGGCCTGAATCACACCTACGTCCCAGCGACAGGGGCGGTGTTCAAACGGCACCTGGCCCAAGGCCAACTGGAGAAACGCTGCCGAGAGGGGTGTGGAGAGCACAAAGCGCCAGTCGGGCTGGAGCTGATGCAGGGCCGTGAGCACAGCAGCCACGCGGGAACCGTGGCCATAGCCATGCCCGCTGATGCAGGCGTAAATCAACACGGCTGCAGCTCCGCAGCACGCATCAAGGTCTGGCGATAACGCAGAACCCCATCAGGGCCATACCAGCGGTGGCTGATCTCCTGCAGTTGGCCATCACGCAGCTCGACCCAACTGAAGTGCCGCAGCGGCTGGCCCTGTTCATCGTGGCTATGGCGTGGCACAAAAGCAGTATTGAGATAGGCGGTTCCGGCCCGATCCACGCAATAACTGAGGCGTTCCCCCTGGCCGCGCTTGAGCCTGTGGTGCATGTGCCCGAACACCACCAGCGGTAAGGGCTTGTGGCGCCGGATTTGATCGATCGCCAGGGCCAGATCCTGGTCACCCCAATCGCAGGCGGGGGCTTTCCAATCGCGGCCGCAGGGATCGGCGGCCGCGCTGCCGAGGCCGCTGGGGCCGCAATGGGCCAGGAGGATCAACGGCAGGCTTGGATCAGCCCGCAGGGCGGCGGCAGTGATGCGAGCAGCCGACTCCTGCAAGGTGACAGGACCGAAGACCGCCTGGGCCGCTTTGTTGAGGTGAAAGCCACCGCCGGCACTGGCGGGCCGGGCGCCCACCACTGCAATCCCGGGGGGCTGCAGCTCGCGGAGGTCCCAACCGCAATGGCGGTGGCCGAGGGCATCGAGCTGCCGTTGGAGTGTGCGGCCACTGGCATCACGGCCGGTGTCATGGTTGCCGAGGATGCAGGCCAGCGGCAGTGTGAGTTGGGCCAGACGCGAGGGAATGCGGGCCTGCCCGTCACTGAGGTCTCCCACCACCAGCAAGGCATCGGGGGCCAGCTGCTCGAGGAGCTGCTCATCAACGCTGTCCCATTGCCCATGCAGATCTCCGGCGATGGCGATGCGGAGCTCTGCCAAACGGATGCCTAGGCTTCCGCCATCCTGCATCAGGTAGGGCCTGAGCCTTGGTTTTCGCGGCTGCCCAGAACACCAC
>VGPT01000097.1 GCA_016882485.1 Cyanobacteria bacterium M_surface_10_m1_298 | reverse complement strand
AAGCATGGGCGGGCGCAATGCACCGATTGGTGGCGACAAGTCTCTCTGATCAGGTTGATGCGCTGCGCTGGAGGCGCCGGCTCAGCCAGTGGTTGCTGTTGCTGGTGGTTGTGGCCTTGGTGCTGCTCTTCGCCGATTGGTTCGACACCAATGAGGCCGACAAACTGCCGCTGGCTCTGCAGCGGATCAGGCCCGCCTGGTTGCCGGCGGATTGGTACCTGAACCAGCCACAGCCGCATCAATGGTTGTTTCTGGAGCTGGCCGGTCGGCTGATCAGCCAGTTGGGGTTCGTGGTGGGCGCCCTGGTGATTCGTCTGGCTGGTTATGCCCTCTGGTGCTGGGGTGTGTTGGCGCTGGCTGCGGAGTTGGGGCTGGGCATGCCCTGGCTGCTTGCTGCCCTCGCGCTGTGGCTCCCCCGGCAGGGGATGGTGGCTGGTGAGTGGATGCTGGGCTCGGCGGAGCCGAAAACCTTTGCCTACGGCTTGCTGCTGCTCGCTTTTGTGAGCTGGCGGCAGCAGCGCTCGCTTTGGGCGGGGTTGCAGGCAGGCCTGGCCTGCTCCGCCCATGTGCTGGTGGGCGGCTACGGCGCGCTCACCCTGGCCGGCCTGGCCTGGTGGCGATCCGCTCAGGTGCGGCTGCGCGGCTGGCTAGCCCTGGCGGGAGCGCTAGTGGGGGCCTTTGCGCTCTATCAGCCCGTGTTGGGGCGAGTGGCTGAGCTGGCGATGCCTGCACCGGCTTTGCCGCAGGCCCTGAGCCCGGCCTGGCTCTACGTGGTGTTCCGCCATCCGCATCACCTGGTGCCTTCTAGCTGGGGTAAGAGCTGGTTGGTGCTGATGGTGGTGTTGGCGGGTTGGGGTGTGTTGGGGGCCTGGCTGGCCCGCGGGGCAGCCAAGCGTCTGCCCTGCCATGAAGCTCAGGCCTGCCGTGATCTGTGGCTCTGGTCTGCCCTGGCACTGGTGCCGTTCGGTGTGGGCTTGCTCGCCAGCCTGGCGGATGCTGATGGCGTGCTGTTGCAGCTCTATCCCTTCCGCTTGGCCGACACCTTGGTGCCACTGACGCTGGTGCTTCTTGGGGCGAGGACCCTCCAGGCCTTGGTTGGATCGTGCGCTGTCCGCTCTCGGGTTTGGTCGCGCTTTCCGCTTGTTGGCCTAACGGCGATAGTCCTGGTCTCAGCGTGGTTGACCAGCCGGGGCGCGGTGCGTTGCCCTTCGCAGGCGTTCGCAGTCCCTGAAGAGAAAGCCCCCCTCTATCGCGCCTTGATGACCTCGACGCCGCCTGGCAGCCGTGTGCTCACGCCACCCGGTGGTTTTTCTGATCTGGCGCTGCGCACCAGCCGCGCTCAGGTGGTGCAGTTTCGCCAGGTGCCAGGGTCGCTGCGGCTGTTGGGCGCGTGGTCGAGGCGGCTGGCCGATCTGGCCGGAGGAGAGGCTGCTTTGTCCGAGGGGCCCGGCGGAGCTGCGGCGGAGCGAAGACTGATGGCCGCCTACGCCAACCTCAGCGCCTCGGATCTGGCAACCCTGGCCCGTCGTTACAACGTGGCGGCCGTGGTGACCCGTGAGGGTCGGCCAGGTCCCCTCGGCTGGCAGCGCGCTCCGGTGGGATCAAGGTGGTGGCTTTGGCTCCCTGCATCGGCACGATGAGGACGCACCTTCCCGAGGGTGAAGCGCTGGCGATTGGCTTGGGGGCCAATTTGGCCAGCGCTTTGGGTGGGCCCCTCGAGACCTTGGTTGCGGTGCGCCCCCGGCTCGAGCAGGTGTTGTCCTGCTGGGCTGGCCGCACCTCTCCGCTGCGCTGGTCCCCCCTGTTCCGCACCGCGCCCGTGGGAGGGCCGCCCGGTCAGCCGGATTACCTGAATGCCGTCTTGGTAGCCCAAGTCGCCAGGCCGCCGCGTGTTCCTGATGCGCTCCAACTCTTGGCCAGACTCCAGCAACTCGAGCTGGCTTTTGGTCGGCAGCGCCTCGAGCACTGGGGACCGCGCACGCTGGATCTGGATCTCCTTTGGTGGGGGGAGCTGCGTTGTGATCAGTCCGGTTTGGAGCTCCCGCATCCCCGTTGGCATCAGCGTGCGTTTGTGCTGGCGCCGCTGTTGGCCATCGATCGGGATGGGGGAGCTCCCTTGCCCGTATTAAGGCGTTGTGTGGGCGCGGACAACCTGCTCGCACAGGAGTTGGACTCCTCCGTACAGCTGGTGACGCCGTCGCCGATCGGATGGCCTTGAGCCTTGCTTCGCCTCAACGCTGGTCTGGCGATCAGAATTGTGAGGAATCGATCGGGAAGGGTTCTGCGTACCAGGCGATGCGGACATCTTGAAACCCTTTGGAGAAGTCTTTGCGTGTGTCAGACCATTCGATGCTGTGTGTGCGCGGGTTGAAAGCTTGGTAAATCGGGATCAGGCCATCCGCGGAATCACGGGTTGGATAAACGCGGAAGTCTTTGCCTTCATAGTTGTAGCGGCTCTGCTCTTTGAAGGGGAGGAGTCCCGTTTCCGTGTTCAATCGATCGATTTTCCAGAGATGTCGGCCTGTCACGGTGTCTTCGTACCGATGAGTTGGTACTGAATGGCGGCCTTTCAGAGCGCTCAGGAAAAGACCTTCTTGGTTGCTGTAGCCGCTGTTGTCTTGTTGCAGTCCTGTGATCTCGTCTGGTAGAGCGCTCAGATACTGGCGCTTGCCTTTCTCCTGGCGAAACGAGTAGACGGGTATGCCTACGTTGTCTGTCGTCAGCACGCTGACGGTGTCCTGCATCAGGCTGGTAAACCACATGTTTCCCTCGGGACCGCGTGTGATGCGATGCATGACACGCTGCCCGATCTCTGGTAGGGCGAAGCTTGTTTGTGATTGCCGGCCGTTCTGATCGATGGTCAGCTCTTCAAGGGACTGCTCCTGGTACTGAAACCAGATTGAATCCTTGGTAGCACCAACGGCTCCGCCAGCACCTTTGGATGTGCTCTGTTGATAGCCGATGAAGGTTTCCGTGATTGGGTCGAAGCGTGCGATACCGCCTTTGTTCGCCAGGCTGTCGCTGGGAATGGATGCATCATTGTTGCCTTCAACGGTAACCCAGATTTTTCCGTCAGGGCCGGGGATTACGTTGATTGGGCGCGTGTTGTCGACAGAGGCAAGGCCTGAGATCTCGAAAAACTTGATCGAGCCATCGCCGCTGATGCGGCCAATCTCACTGGTTAAAAGATTGACGAACCATGCGTTACCACTTTGATCAATTTCAACGTGGATCGGGCCGCTGGCGTTGGACAGGATTCCGTGGGTAAAGTTTGCTCCAAAATTGGCGCGTGTTGGAAGGATAAACTTCTTTTGCTCTCCGCTGTCTGGGTTGACCCAGCCGATGACATCGGAGGATTTGCCTGTATACCAAAGCTTCCCTTCTGTATCGATGGCAAGCCCGTGAGGGCCTACGACGCCTTCGCTGCTTGGGTCATCAAAGCTGATGTTAAATTCCCGCAGGATTGTGCCGTTGATGGGATCGATTTCGGCGAGTTTGTCCTGGTATTCGAGGGTGACGAAGAGTCGACTGTCTTGGTCGAGGCGAATTCCGTGAGGGTGAGATCCTTCGGGCATCTCAAAGAGTTTGATGGCTCCGTCGGGTCTGATGTAGCCGGCGCGGTCGTGCTTCTGTTGGGTGAAGTAGATCAGGCCGTTGCGGCTTGCATGAATCTCATGGGTATCATAAACACCGGCCTCATCTGTGCTGGTGCGGATCTGATAGTCAATGACGTCGCCTGTCTTTTGGCGTGAAGCTTGATTGAGGTAGCGGCGGAATATTTTGGCGGACCACGTCCCTTCGCTGCCGACCAGCGGGGGCTTGCGAGCGCCCATAGCCATGCCCGCTGTGATGTCTTGAATGATCTCGCCGTGTCCTAATCCCATGGATGGGCTCTTGGTTTTATTGAGTTATTCTATTTTCTTATTTATTGTCCTGGCGTTTGCTTTGGGATTAATTAAGGTGGTGTTCGATGCGGCTGGAGTCCCAAGCTTGCTTTCTTCGGCTGGGAGGGGTTGCGCGACACTGCTTCCAGTTCTAGGTCGGTGGTTTGCCGATTCTTGTCGTCGATGGCTCCTCTTCCCGCCCCGGAACCTGCGCGCCATCTGGAGACCACCGCCAGCCTCGATGCCCGCAAGCTGCTCTTCGAGATCAACCGGGTGCAGCTGCCGATGGGGGTGGAGGGCACGTTCGGCGTGATCAAGCACCCCGGCGCCTCCCTGGCGGTGCCGGTGCTCGCCGACGGCCGTGTGGTGGTGTTGCGCCAGTACCGCTTTGCGGTGGCTACACGCTTGCTGGAGTTCCCGGCCGGCACCCTGGAATCGGGCGAAACCCCGCTCTCCACGATGCAGCGGGAGTTGCAGGAGGAAGCGGGTTACAGCGCCAGCCGCTGGGACGCGCTTGGCGCGATGCTGCCCTGCCCCGGCTATTCGGATGAGGTGATTCACCTCTTCCTGGCGCGCGAGCTCACGGAGCTCAGCGAGCGCCCTGCCGGCGACGACGATGAAGATCTTGAGGTGGTGTTGATGACGCCCGCTGAGCTCGATGCCGCCATCGCCAGCGGCGATGAATACCTCGACGGCAAGAGCATCACCGCCTGGTTCCGGGCCAAGCAGCTGCTGGGGCTCTGATGGTGGCGGAACGCTGGATCTTCTGGCATCGGCG
>VGPT01000096.1 GCA_016882485.1 Cyanobacteria bacterium M_surface_10_m1_298 | reverse complement strand
GGTCGCTTTGATCCACGACCCCTTCAGGTGCAGGTTCAAGGGCACGAGGGTCAGGCCCTTTTGATCCAGGGCGATCCGCAGCTTGTCGATCTCCCTGCGGTGGGCCAGCAGTTTGCGGGTGCGCAGCGGTTCGTGGTTGAAGTAGGCCCCGGCGTGGCTGTGGGGTGAGATGTGCACGTTGTGGAGCTGCAGTTCACCCTGTCGGATCAGGCAGAAGCCATCGCGCAGGTTCACTTGGCCTGCCCGGATCGATTTCACCTCGGTGCCCGTCAGCTCGATGCCGCACTCGAGCGTTTCCAGGATTTCGTATTGATGGCGCGCGAAGCGGTTGTCCGCCAACAGCTTGTTGGCGGCATCCCGTAGGGCCTTGGCGCTTTTTTTGCCTCCGCCCTTGGCCATGGCCCTGTGAACTCGATCCACCGACCCTAGAGATCAATCCGCTGGCCGTCGGCAGCGCGACCCCGATACCCTCGGGCGATGGCCATCGTCTCCTCGGGCTCCAGCGCTCCTCGTGGACCACGCCCCACGCCGGCGCCGAGGTTGCTGGATGCCGCTGTTCAGGAGAACGAGCAGGAGCAGGAGAGACCCCTGCAGCGGGAGGATTCGCTGCGGCCCCGCAAGCTGGCGGATTACATCGGGCAGAGCGAGCTCAAGCAGGTGCTGGGGATCGCTATTGAGGCGACCCGCACCCGTGAGGAGGCCCTCGATCACGTGTTGCTCTACGGCCCTCCGGGTCTGGGCAAAACCACCATGGCCCTGGTGTTGGCCGAGGAGCTGGGGGTCCGCTGCCGCATCACCAGTGCACCCGCCCTGGAGCGGCCCCGCGACATTGTCGGTCTGCTGGTGAATCTGCAGCCCCGTGAGCTGCTGTTCATCGATGAGATCCATCGCCTCACCCGGGTGGCGGAGGAGTTGCTCTACCCGGCGATGGAAGACTTCCGCCTGGATCTCACCGTGGGCAAGGGCACCACGGCCCGCACCCGCACCCTGCCGCTGGCTCCCTTCACGCTGGTGGGGGCCACCACCCGGGCGGGTTCCCTGAGCTCACCGCTGCGCGATCGCTTCGGTTTGATCCAGCGCCTGGAGTTTTACGGACTGGAGGATCTCCAGGCGATCGTGCAGCGGGCTGCGGGGTTGCTGGCTCTGGAGCTGGAGCCCGAGGCTGCCCTGGAGGTGGCCCGCCGCTGCCGGGGCACCCCGCGCATCGCCAATCGCCTGTTGCGCCGGGTGCGTGATGTGGCGGCCGTTGGCGGCCACGGCCGGGTTGGAGCGGCTCTGGTGCAGCAGGCCTTGAGCCTGCACCGGGTGGATGGCCGCGGCCTGGATGCCAGCGATCGCCGCCTGCTCGAGCTGTTGCACAACGGTTACGGAGGCGGCCCCGTGGGCCTCGACACCCTGGCGGCGGGTCTCGGCGAAGATCCGGTGACCCTGGAGTCGGTGGTGGAGCCGTTCCTGTTGCAGCAGGGATTGCTGCAGCGCACGCCCCGGGGTCGGGTGATTACCGCGGCCGGTGTCGCCCACTTGCGCGAGCACGCGGCATGAGTGCTCTGCTGGCTCTGCTGCTGGCGGTTCAACTGAGCCTGCCGCAGCTCTTTGATCAGGCCCTCTCCGCCAGCCGCGAGGGGGATTTTTCCGCGGCACTGCCCCTGTGGAACCAGGTGCTGGAGCTGGCCCCCGAGGATGCGGCTGCCTGGAGCAATCGGGGCAATGTGCAGTTGGCCCTGGGTGATCCCCAGGCCGCCATCGCCGATCAGACCCGGGCGATGGAGCTGGATCCCAGCAATGCCGATCCCCATCTCAATCGGGGCACCGCTGAGGAGGCCCTCAAGCAATGGGATGCGGCAGAGGCGGACTACCGCTGGATCCTGGAGCGTTCGCCCGACGCTTCGGCTCTCTACAACCTGGGCAATGTGCAGGGCTCCAAGGGGGATTGGCCAGCCGCCCGCGCCAGTTTTGAACAGGCGTCTGAGGCGCGACCCGGGTTTGCCATGGCCCGCTCCAGTGCCGCCTTGGCGGCCTTTCAGCTGGGGGATCTCGATCAGGCGGAAACCGAGCTGCGGCGCATCATTCGCCGCTATCCCCTGTTTGCCGATGCCCGCGCTGCTCTGACGGCCCTGCTCTGGCGCCGGGGCGCCTCCGGAGAAGCCGAGAGCCACTGGGCGTCAGCTGCGGGCTTGGATCCCCGCTACCGGCAGACAGAATGGTTGCTGGAGATTCGGCGCTGGCCGCCGCTTCCCACCCAGGCCCTGTCTGACTTTCTGGCCTTGAGCAGTTGATGGCTGTCTTGCTCTCCAGTGAACAGATCCAGGTGCTGGTGGCGTCCCAGCTGCAGGAACTGGTGGCCATCCGTCGCCATCTCCATGCCCACCCAGAGCTCAGCGGGAACGAGCATCAAACGGCGGCCCTGGTGGCTGGGGAGCTTCGCAAGCTCGGCTGGCGGGTGCAGGAGGGCGTGGGCCGAACGGGGGTGCTGGCGGAGCTGGGCCCTGGGGCAGGGCCGGTGGTGGCTTTGCGGGTCGACATGGATGCCCTGCCAGTGGAGGAGCGCACCGGATTGCCCTACGCCTCTGTCCATCAAGGCCTGATGCATGCCTGCGGCCACGACATCCACACCTCTGTGGGCCTTGGTGTTGCACGGGTGTTGGCGCCCCTGGCACAGCAGCTGGCGGGCACGGTGCGTTTGCTGTTCCAGCCGGCGGAGGAAACGGCCCAGGGAGCGGCCTGGATGCGGGCCGATGGGGCAATGGAGGGCGTTGATGCCTTGTTTGGGGTGCATGTGTTCCCGAGCCTGCCGGTCGGCAGCATCGGCGTGCGCAGCGGCAGCCTCACCGCCGCGGCGGGGGAGCTGGAGGTGGAGGTGTTGGGGGAAGGGGGCCACGGGGCGCGCCCCCACCAGAGCACCGATGCGATCTGGATTGCCGCGCGGGTGGTCAGTGGCCTGCAGGAGGCGATCAGTCGCCGTCTCGATGCGTTGCACCCCGTGGTGGTGAGCTTCGGGCGCATCGAAGGGGGCAAGGCCTTCAATGTGATCGCCGACCACGTGCGCCTGCTGGGCACGGTGCGCTGCCTCGATCTGGAGCTCCACGCCCAGCTCCCCGCTTGGATCGAGGAAACGGTGCAGGCGATCTGCAAGGGCTACGGCGGAGAAGCCCGGGTGCGCTACCGCTGCATCTCTCCTCCGGTGCACAACGACCCCGCCCTCACCCAGCTGCTGGCGGATGCGGCCACGGAGCTCCTGGGCCGTGATCAGGTGCTGTGGCTGGAGCAGCCCTCCCTGGGTGCGGAGGACTTTGCCGAACTGCAGCAGGGCACCCCGGCGACGATGTTTCGCCTTGGGGTGGCCGGCCCCAAGGGCTGCACGCCGCTGCACAGCAACAGCTTTGATGCGGATGAGGGGGCGTTGGCCGTTGGTGTTCAGGTGTTGAGCGCCAGCCTGTTGCAGTGGTTGGCCAGGCAAGACGGGCGATGAAACGCTTCCATCGCGATCTGCTGGCCTGCTCCACCCTGTTGCTGATGCTGCTGGGGTTGGCGGGGGTGCTGTTGCGTCAGGGCCCCGATCGGATGCAGGCCCTGCCGGCCCTTCTGATTGGTTTGGCGCTCTTGCTGCAGAGCACCTGGAGCTGGCGGCGGCGGCGGCGAGCCATTCTGCGGGCGTTGCGTGATCCCGGTGAGCGCAGCGCTGCTTCAGAGTGCCCTGATGAACCTCGATGAGTTGCGTGAGGCCATCGCCTCAGGGGATCCAGGCCGGGCCCGTCCGGCGTTAGCCCGCTTGGTGGATGTGCCGGCCGATCAGGCTGAACCACTGTTGCTGTTGGGTCTGCAGCAGAGCGATCTGCTGATGCGTCAGCTCAGTTGTTCGGGGCTGGGCCACAAGCCCACGCCCGCCGGTTGGGAGCCCCTGGTGCAGGCGCTGCAGCACGATGAGGAGGTGGGTGTGCGGGCGGAGGCGGCCAACGCCCTGGTGAGCCACGGTCTGGAGCGGGCCTGGCCCCTGCTGCTGGAGGCCTTTCGCAGCGACCACGAGTGGTTGCTGCGCTGCAGCGTGCTGTCCGCTGTGGCGGAGCACCCTGAGATCAGTGGGGCTCAGCTGTTGGAGCTCTCCCAGTTGGCGATTGCCGATCCCGATGGCACCGTCAGGGTCGGCGGAGCAGAGATCCTGTCGCGGGTGGTCAGGGAGGCTCAACCCGGCTCTGAGCTGGCCCAGGCGTCTCGCTCAGCCTTGTTGGCGCTGCAGCAGGACAGTGATCACCGCGTGGTGGCAGCGGCCCTCAACGGTCTGCAGGGCTGAGTTTGTCGTTTCAGCCTTGCTAGGTTTCGCAAGTCACTAGGGGTGCCTCCCATGCGGGGGCTGAGATCACACCCTCCGAACCTGATCCGGGTCATGCCGGCGCAGGGAAGTGAGAAGAGACGCTCAGGTTGCGCCCCCGCCCAACGCCATAGCGGTTATGCGTAGCGCCTGGATCGAACAGCGCAAAGGTCAAGCCAACGTGTCCCAGATGCACTACGCCCGCCAGGGTGTGGTGACTGAGGAAATGGCCTATGTCGCCAAGCGGGAGAACCTGCCCGAATCCCTGGTGATGGAAGAGGTGGCCCGTGGCCGCATGATCATCCCGGCCAACATCAATCACCCCAACCTGGAGCCGATGGCCATCGGCATCGCCTCCAAGTGCAAGGTGAACGCCAA
>VGPT01000095.1 GCA_016882485.1 Cyanobacteria bacterium M_surface_10_m1_298 | reverse complement strand
TTCCTTCACACGGAAGGGGTCACTGGTTCGAATCCAGTATCGCCCATCGATTGAAGAGACATTGCTGTCATCGAGGCAGTCAATTCTTCCTGGAAGAACAACCGAAACCTTGGATCGGCTGTGTCAAGCCACCTTCAGTCGTAGACCCAGCGCTTCCTCGACAGAGGCTTCGCAGGACTGCAAACTCCAGCGCTCCAAGCTGAGGTCCAGCCCCGCAGCCGCTGGCTGCAGGGTGATGCACACGCCACTGTCTCCTTCGCGTTGCAAGGTGAGGCCCGCCAGCACGGTCTGAGGGCGCCGATCCACCGCGACCGCCAGACGCAACAACAACGCCATGGCCGCCACGGTGCGCCGTTGCTCCCGGCCGTCGAGGAGCTGCCATGACTCATGGCGCTTCTTCGGCAGCGAGCGGCGGTGGTAGCGAGCAATGGCCGCCACCATCAGGTGCTCGCTATCGGAGTAGCCGAGCAGCTCGCCGTGGCGAATCAGATACCAGCTGTGTTTGTGATAAGCCCCGACATTGATGTGCTGCCCGCAGCTGTGCAACATCGCGGCTGCCCAGAGCAGCTGGCGCCCCTGACCATCGTCGTGATGCAGCAGTCCGTGGCTCTGGGCATAGAGGCTGAGGGCCAGGCTCGCCACCCGCTCTGACCGCGACAGATCCACTCCGTAGCGCTGGGCCTGATGCAACACCGTGCGCTGACGAATGCTGCTCTGAAAGTTGAAGCGATCAACGATCAGATCGTTGCGCAGCATCCAATCCACGATCAGCCCTTCGCGCAGGGCCCGTTCGCTGATCACCAGCTCGTCTGCCCCAAGCATGCTCATCGCGGCCTGCAGGATCAGGGCCCCTGGAACGATGATTTCGGCCCGCCGCTCATTGAGGCCGGGCATCCCGCGCCGTTCTTCAGGGGTCATCGCCAGGAGACGGGTCACCAGCTGATCCAACTTGTCGCGGCTCACCCGATAGCCCTGCATCCGCAGGGGCGGCCTGGGCTCCTCCTGGGCCACCATCGCCGCCACCGCCATGGCGGTGCCACTGGTGGCCACCAACACAGGCTTTTCGCCGGGGTTGAGACGTTGACGCACCTTCAGCACCGCCGGCTCCAGGGAGCCCTGGATAAAGGCCCGTAGAAAGGCCACCCGTTTGGCAGGGATGGGTTCCTCGCGAACGAAATCACGCTGAAGCCGCACCGCCCCAATCCTGGTGCTGGTGAGGGCGCGCGCATCGGAGGCATCGGCCAGCACGAGCTCGGTGGAACCGCCTCCGATATCCACGATCACGTGGGGCTGATCCCCAAACGCCATCCCGGAGAGAACGCCGAGGTAGATCAGGCGGGCCTCCTCAGGGCCGCTCACCAGATCCACATCCAACCCCAGCTGTTCCTGGATGGATTGGAGAAACTCTCGGCCGTTCGGAGCTTCCCGCACCGCACTGGTGGCGGCGGTCACCACATCTCCAAGAGCTACCCCATGGCTAGCCGCCAACTCGCAGCAGTGGCGGAGGGTGGTGAAGGCCCGCTCAATCGCCTCGGGCGTGAGGTCACCACTCTGGGGATCGCGATCGCCGAGACGCGTAGTGGATTTTTCCGTGAGCAGCACCGAGAAGCTGCGCAGCTCGGGATCGACCGCCGCGATCAGCAAATGGATCGAATTGGTGCCGATATCGATGCCCGCGACCGGGCGGATCGTGCCGCTGGGAGCATCACTCACAGGCCGGTCTTCAGGCGCGCAGCCACTTTCGCATTGCTCCAGACCTGCTCGACAGACCTAGGGTGCCCCCGCCGTGTGATCAGCATCTTGGCCGCTGCATCTGAACTGATGGCGTTCCTGCGGGCCTGGGTTGGGCTTCTGCGTTGGGACAAACCAAGCGGCCGACTGATCCTGTTAATCCCCGCCGGTTGGAGCCTGTGGCTGCTGCCCCAGGGACCACCCTCCGCCGCACTGGTGGGATCCATCGTGCTGGGGGGCCTGTCTGTCAGCGGAGCTGGCTGCGTGGCGAATGACCTCTGGGATCGCCGCATCGATCCCCAGGTGGAGCGCACCAGGCAACGCCCCCTGGCCAGCGGGCAGATCGGCGTGATGGGCGCCGGCGTTCTGCTGCTGCTCTGCCTGCTGCTGGCCCTGGCTGTTGTGATCTGGGGTCTCCCGGCCGCTGGCCGCAACCTCTCTCTATTGCTGTCGATCGCGGCGCTACCTCCGGTGCTGCTCTATCCCTCCGCCAAGCGCTGGTTCCCTTACCCCCAAGCCGTACTCGCCCTCTGCTGGGGCTTTGCGGTGTTGATCCCCTGGGCGGCGGCCAGCGGTTCACTGAGCGGGGGCTGGCCTCTGCTGTGCACCTGGCTGGCCACCCTGCTGTGGACCTTTGGATTCGACACGGTTTATGCCATGTCCGATCGCGATGACGATCGACGCGTCGGGGTCAACAGCAGCGCCCTCAGCCTGGGAGCCAAGGCACCGCTGGCGGTCGGCCTCTGTTACGCCGGCAGCTTGCTGTTGTTGGGCCTGAGCGCCGCCCTTCAGGGGGTAAGCCCGGTGTTCTGGGTTCTGTGGGCCCTGGTGGTCACCGGAGAGATCCGTGAAAGCCTGCAGCTGCGCTGCCCCGACCTGCCTCGATCCAGCTATGGCCTGCACTTCCGCCATCAGGTGCTGCTGGGCTCCCTGCTCTTGCTGGCCCTGGTGATTGGACGCAGCTGGGCCGTGCTGCCATGACCACCCAGACCTGGCCCAGCCCGCTGAAAGCCGGAGATCGCGTGCAGCTGGTGGCGGCCAGTTCTGCCCTGCAGGCCGAGGCGCTCACGCGTCTCTCAGAAGGCATCGCCGTTGTGGAGAGCTGGGGACTCGAGGTGAGCGAGCACCCCCAACCGCTGCGCAGCTGGGGGTATTACGCCGGCTCCGATGCCGAGCGCTCAAGCGACCTTGAAGCGAAGGCGCCCCTGCTGGCCTGCCTGAGGGGCGGCTGGGGATCAGCCCGCTTGCTGGAGCGGCCCAGAACATTGACGCCTCCATTGGCCCCCCACTGGCTTCTGGGCTTCTCAGATGTGACATCTCTGCTCTGGGCCCGGGAGGCCGCCGGGATCCCAGGGGGTATCCACGGACCGATGCTGACCACCCTGGCGGCTGAGCCGAGCTGGAGTCAGGAGCGATTGAAGGCCCTGCTGTTCGGATCAGCCCTCGCGCCGATTCAGGGCAGGGGCTGGAGCCGCGGCCAGGCAGAGGGACGCCTGCTGGCGGGCAATCTCACCGTGGCCACCCATCTGCTGGGCACCCCCCATCTGCCGGAGCTCGAGGGGGCGATCCTGCTGCTGGAAGACGTGGGCGAAGCTCCCTACCGGATCGATCGGATGCTCACCCACTGGCGCCTCTGCGGAGCCCTGCAACGGTTGGGCGGAATCGGCTTCGGCAGCTTCAAGGATTGCGACGAGACAGAAGAAGAGATGGAGCAGGAGGCTGACGCCGCCGCCTCACGCTTCAGCCTGGAGCAGGTGCTGCGGGAGCGAACCGCCGACCTGGGCATCCCCGTAGTGGGCGAGCTTCCCTTCGGCCATGACTGCGGCAATGCCGCTCTGCCGATGGGCCGCAGGGCCCGGCTCGATGGGAGCAGCGGAACGCTGGAACTGCTCTAGCGGCCCGCCAACACCGCCTCGGCGATGGTGAGATCAAAGGGGGTTGTGATCTTGATGTTGGAGGGGGATGACGCCATCACCTTCACCGGCCAGCCAAGGCGCTCAAACAGAGAGGCGTCATCGGTGACACTCCAGCCTTCGGCGCGGGCCTGGTCGTGGGCCTGCCGCAGGCGCTCCACCGAAAAGCCCTGGGGCGTCTGGGCACCCCAGAGCACCGAGCGATCAGGGGTGTCTTGAATCACGCCCTCGGCATCCACCCGTTTGATCGTGTCGGTCACCGGTGCCGCCGCGATCACGGCATCACCGGCCGCCACAGCTGTTGCGCAGCGATCCAGAAGCTCTGGATCCACCAGGCAGCGGGCCCCGTCATGGATCAACACCGAGGTCGCCCCCTCCGGAAGAGCCGCCAGACCATTGCTCACGGAATCCTGGCGGGTGTCACCGCCCTGAATCCAGACCACTGGCAGATGGGCTTTGGCGGCAGACACCAGCTGCTCGATGTCGGCGCGATCTACCGCCTGCCCGACGATGCCGATCCAGCGGATGCTGGTGGAGGCCAGTGCCGCATCGAGGGTCCAGGCCAAGACCGGACGCCCACACACCTCCAGGAGCAACTTGTTGCGCTCAGCGCCCATGCGGCGACCGCTGCCGGCGCAGGCAATCAGCAAATGCATCCGCGGCTCCTGAAAAGCTGAGTAATCAGACCTACATACAATCAGCCTGCGATCCGCCTACCGCCACCGGCAGCCATGCGCGTTCTGTTTTTGGTTCCCGGGGGCCTGTCTGCGCAATTGGAGGTTCTGCCTGCAGCAGCCAAGGTGGCAGAAGCACTCAAAGCCCAGGTGCAGGTGGCCTGCGACCCCAAGGCCGCCGCGGCCTGGAGTCTGCTTCCGGCCCTGGAGAAGGTGATCCCCTTTGCCTTTGACGACGGCCCGAGCCTGGCGGATTGGGCCAACCTGCTCGGCAACGTGCGCGAACCAGATTTTCAGGCCTGCATCAACCTGGCCCAGGGGCGTCAGGTGGACCTGATGCTCTCGATGAGCCACATCCCCAACCGCGTTGCCGCAGGCGGCTTCTCCGCCACCAGCACCGTGA
>VGPT01000094.1 GCA_016882485.1 Cyanobacteria bacterium M_surface_10_m1_298 | reverse complement strand
GCCAGCCCAGTGAGCGCACCCACCAGGGCCGCCCAGGCGAGCAAGCTCCACTGAAACGGCAGAGCCCGCGGCTCCACCGCCGCCGGCTCATGGCTCACCGCAGCAGCTGAATCAGGCCTCGGGCCGAACGGTGGCAAAGATCTCCTCCAGGATTGCTCCTGCTCCCTGCTCCTTGAGTTTGTGGGCCAGCTCAATCCCAAGGGCCTCGGGGTTGGTCTGATTGCCACGCACCTCATCGCGGATCAGGCGCAGACCATCGAGGCTGGCCACCATGCCGGTGAGCACAAGGGTGTCGCCATCAAAGCGCGTGTTGACGCCGATGGGCACCTGGCAACCACCCTCAAGTTCGCGAAGGAAGGCGCGTTCAGCCAGGCAGCGACGCGCGGTGGGCAGGTGCTCCAGCACCTTGATCTGCTCAAGCACGGCGGTGTCGCCTTCACGGCACTCAATGCCCAGAGCACCCTGACCCACGGCATGCAGGGAGATTGAAGGATCAATCAGCTCGTGGATGCGGTCGGCGAGTCCAAGCCGCCCGAGGCCGGCAGCCGCGAGGATCAAACAATCAAAGTCGCCGGAATCGAGCTTTTCCAGACGGGTGATCACATTGCCGCGGACATCCTTGAATGTGAGGTGCGGGAAGTGATGCCGCAATTGGGCCAAGCGGCGCAGGGAGCTGGTGCCCACCACGGCTCCTTCAGGAAGGGTGGCCAGGGTTTTGTCTTTGTGCTTCTCATGCACCACCAGCGCATCGGCGGGATCTTCCCGCTCGGTGATGCAGCCGAGCATCAACCCCTCGGGCAGGTTGGTGGGCAGATCCTTGAGGCTGTGAACGGCGATATCGGCCCGATCCACCAGCATCTGAGCTTCCAGCTCCTTGGTGAACAGCCCCTTGTCACCGATCTTGGCCAGGGCCACATCAAGGATTTTGTCCCCCTGGGTGGCCATCGCCTCGATGGTGATCTCGAGGCCGTCGTGGGCCTTGGAGAGCTCGTCGCGCACCCAGTGGGTCTGCACCATGGCCAGCTGGCTGCGGCGGGAAGCAATGCGCAGTTGGGAACCGGCCATCGGAAAGCATCGAGGCAGCTCAAGCCGCCGAATCACAGCCGCCAAGCCTAGGGATTGGTGGTGCCGATCCCGGGCATGGCTTGCAAAGTCTTGATCTGGTGTCAGCTGAACAGCTGGAGCGGCAGGGGGCCCCAGGTGTCTTCCACCGTTGGATCCACGGGGTTGTGCCCGGTGATCAGGATTCCCTCGCCCAAGCCGCTCTCACGTCGCACAAGAAAACGACCGTTGTTCTGGTTGCCCTTGAGGAACACGGGGCCATCGATGCTGGCGAGATCCTCCCCCGATGGATCCAGCGCCAGGGCCTCCCAGCCGAGTCCCTGCTCCAGGGAGCGAAGCGCCGCCACGGCGTCCTGGGCGGACGGGGCCATCACGCCAACGGTGAACCACTCGCAGCTGGCAATGGCGGTCTGCAGCTCCTGCTGCAGCCGTTGGCAATCCGGAGCTGAGACCTGAGGGGCAGAGCGCAGCCCCCGCAATGAAACAAGCGTCACGGAGGAATCAGCCATGAAACAAGACGCTCAAGAGAGGGAAGAAGACCGGTGCTGCCGCTGCCAGACGGTGAAACCGGCCAGGCAGAAGCTGAGCCACACATAACCGATGGAGGCTCCAGCGAGGAGGTCGCTGGGCCAATGGGCGCGGCAGTAAAGCGTGCTCAGCCAAACCAGGCCTACCCAAAGGCTGGACACTAAAAACAGCGGCTTGCGCAACTGGGGGTAGTGGGCCGCCAGCAGCGTGCAGCTCAGGAAATAGAACACCACCGAACCGGCTGCGTGCCCGCTGGGAAAACTGCGCCCACTGAGCTCCAGCAGGCTTGCCCCGGGGCGCGGCCGATCAAACCAGGGCTTCAGCAGGCGATCCACGATCACCAGGATGCCTCCGGTGCCGATCACCAGACAGATCAGCTCAGCCCAGAAGCGCTTGAGGGCGAGAAAACAGAGCACCGCCAGCACCAAAACCGCGGTGACATGCACGCCGCTGACCTGATAAACGCCAAGCAGGATCTGGCCCAGGGGCTCGGGGATGCGGGCATGGAGGTTCTCCAACAGGGCACTGTCAAAGGAGCCTTCCCCCTGGCTGGCCAGGCGGGGGCCAACGAAGGCCAGCAGCAGAGCCGTGAGCACAGCGATCCCAGCGCGCCGCAAGCCCAGAGCTCTCAACCAATCGCGGAACAACAGAGCCATGGTGTTCAAGGTTGAGCCTCCAACTGGTCAAGGGTGGTGCGAGGGAGTCGGACCAAGCGATGGGCACCAGAGCGAGCCAACAGGGCCGCATCGCCCGGCCTCACACCGAACTCCAACAGCTCTGCATCGGATCCCAGCAGCAACACCGTGGCAGACGGATCGGCCTGAAGCTGTTGCTGGGCATCACGGGAGTCATGCACAAACAACACCGGTCGTCCGCTGTAGAAGACCACGCTGTAGCGCTTGTAGCCGGCAACCAGCAGCGGTTCACCAGGTTGCCCGGAGGCTGAGGCCGCTCTGGCCAGAACCCGGATGGGCACCAGCCGCTCGCGGTCGATCAAGGGGGCGAGCACAGGAACCACCAGCGCCAGCACGGCGGCAAAGCCCAGCGCATTCGGGACCCAGAGCCAGGGCAGCGTTGCTGGTGCTCGAAGCAGAAGCAGCACCAGCGCGATCGCCGCGAAAGCCAGGGGAAGTGCCAGCAGCCAAGGCAAACCCGAGGCTCCAACCGCTGAAGCGAAACCGGGGTAGGAGGGATCCTGCTCGATCCACCCAGGGGCCAAAACGGCGGCCACCGCCATCAAGCCGAGCAGCAGGGCATTGAACCAACCGCTGCCACGCCAGAAGGGCGCCTCAAGAACATCCCCCTGGGACTGACTTCTCGGCAGCGGAGCAAACAGCAGGCCCACCAACAAAGCAGCACCGGGCAATGCGGGCAGGATGTAACCGGGCAATTTCGTCGCTGCCGAAGAGAAAAAGGCGACGATCAACACCAACCAGAGCAGGGCGAAGAGAGAGAGCGCCTCGGAATCGGATGCCATCCGCCACTGGCGCAACCGCCAGAAGCGAAGGCGCGTGATCGCCACCGGCAGATAGAGAGACCAAGGCAGAAGCAACAGCAACACCCAGGGCAGATAAAACCAAGGCGGCCCCGGATGGGAATAGATCACCGAGGTGAAGCGCTCGAGATTGCTGAATCCGATGAAGCGAGAGATGAAAGTGAAGCCATTGGCAGCGGTGGCCAGGCCATACCAGGGGAGGGTCACCCCAAGGAACACAGCCAGCAGAGGCAGCCAAGGGGTTTGACGCACCTCCGACCAGAGCTGACCGCGAAGCAGCAAGAAGACGATGATTACCAGGCCTGGGAGCAACACGCCCACCGGCCCTTTGGCGAGCACCGCGACGCCGCAGAACAGGGCCAGGGCACCATGGCCCAGGCGACGCAACGCAAGCACATCGCGGCGCCAGTAGGCCAAGGAGAAACCAAGCAAGGCCAAGGCGATCGCGCTGGCCAGGAACATGTCGGTCACCGACGAGCGCCCCCACCCAACCCAACCAGGGCTTAGGGCGAGGATCAGGCCAGCAAGCGTGGCCCGGCCAACCCTCTGACTCGGCCGTTCGCCGGAGGCCCCCAAGGCCAACAGCAAGGCAAACAGCCCAAGCACCGTGGCGCTGGCGGCCAGTGCAGCAGGCAGGCGAGCGGCCCATTCCGTGATGCCGAACAGGCGAAAACTGAGACCCACCATCCAGTAGCCCCAGACGGGGTAATCAAAGAAGGTGGCTCCGTTCCAGCGGGGTGTGACCCAATCGCCGCTGAGCAGCATCTGCCGCGGCACTTCCACAAACAGACCCTCGGTTTTATCCATTAACCCGAGCCCTCCGAGCTGCAGGAAAAAGGCCAAGCCACAAAGGGCCAACAGGGCAGCGGCAGCAGCCAGTGCCGCCCGTGGCAGGTCCTGATCGAGCCAGCGGATCAGACGGTTCATGGGGCGCGTCAGTTCGGGGTGTTCCAGACGAAACGGCTGCTGGCGGCGTAGTTCCAGACAAACACCACCACGATTCCAGCCAGCTGGGCCCAGAAGGCATTGGGGGCCACCAGGCTGTAGTAGGCGGAAGCAAGGCCCACATTGGCCATCACCGGTAGGGAGGCCACCAGCAGGAACTTCAACAGACCTCGTAGAAGCTGTGCCCCTTTGAGCCGGGCGAAACGGAAGGTGAGGGCGTTGTTGATCAGATAGTTCGAACTGGCAGCGGTGATCACCCCCACGGGCAGGGCCTGCTCAAATCCAACCCGGCCCAGCACCATCAGCAGCTGCGTCACCAGCAACTGCACCACGACCCCGCTGACACCCACCAGACCGAAACTGATGGCCCGGCGCGGCAGCAGACGGAAGCTGAGGGCGTGCAGGATCGAGATCAGGAAATCCCAGAAGATGGCGAGATCCAACTTGGAGCTGCCGTAGGTGCGGGGCTGAAACGTCAGAGGCACCTCCGCCACCTCCAGGCGACCACGGCTCACAGCCAACAGCTCATACAGAAATTTGAAGCCGTTGACATCCACCGCGCGAATCAGGGGCAGCAGCGGCTCGAGGCGCAGGGCAAAGAAACCACTCATGTAGTCGCTGAGATGGCCGTAGCGCTTGGGCAGGCTGAAGCGGGCGCTGGCATTGGCCCAGGTGGATCCGGTTTCGCGGCGTCCACTGAGGCCAAGGATCTCCGCCTCAAGGTGGAAACGGCTGCCGATCACAAGATCACAGCGGCCGGATTCGAGGGTCTCAATCGCCCGTTGCACCGAAGCCGGCTCGTGCTGCCCATCGCTATCCATCACCAGCACCAGATCACCGGTGGCATCGAGCAGGCCCTCTTTGATCGCACTGGCCAATCCGGAGCGTCCGACCCGCCGAAT
>VGPT01000093.1 GCA_016882485.1 Cyanobacteria bacterium M_surface_10_m1_298 | reverse complement strand
GAGGGTCTCCGCCACTTCCAGCTGATGGGGGCTGATCTCCGCGATCAGCGCCAGAGGGGGAAGCATGAACGGCCAGAAACGGGCAGCTGGTTATAGAGACCCTTCAAGGAGTTCTGGGTGGCTCAGCCAGCAAACCGCGTTGCTGGACGGGGCAGCAGAACCCCACCCACATTCCGCGCACACCCCCTAAGGTTCCGCGCCAACTCTGTTCTGTTGCGATGACCTCCGCCTCGGCCCCACCCGGGCGTTCACCGCTGCGGCTGCTGAATCACATCAGCACCAACAACATCAAAGGCGATCTGTTCGGCGGCGTGACCGCCGCTGTGATCGCCCTGCCCATGGCCCTGGCCTTCGGTATGGCCTCGGGAGCCGGCGCTGCCGCTGGCCTCTGGGGCGCCGTGCTGGTGGGTCTGTTCGCTGCACTGTTCGGCGGCACCCCCACGCTGATTTCCGAGCCCACCGGTCCGATGACGGTGGTGATGACGGCCGTCATCGCCAGCCTCACCGCCAGCGACCCCGAAAACGGCCTGGCCATGGCCTTCACCGTGGTGATGCTGGCTGGCTTGTTCCAGATCGCCTTCGGCTTCTTGAAGCTGGGCCGCTACATCACCCAGATGCCCTACACGGTGATCTCGGGCTTCATGAGCGGGATTGGCTTCATCCTGATCATTCTTCAGCTCGGGCCCTTCCTCGGGCAGGCCATCCCTAAAGGCGGGGTGATGGGCACCCTCAAGGCCCTGCCGCAGCTGATCAGCAGCGCCCGGCCGTCTGAGGTGGTGCTGGCTGTGGTCACCCTGGCGATCCTCTGGCTCACCCCCAGCAGGGTGAAGAAGATCGCCCCGCCCCAGCTGATCGCCTTGGTGATCGGCACGATCCTGTCGCTCACACTGCTGAGCGGCGGCGGCGAGGAGATCCGCCGCATCGGCGAAATCGCTTCTGGCTTCCCGCAGCTGCGCACCCCTTATTTCGATCTACCGCACCTCAGCCGCATGCTGATCGATGCAGCGGTGCTGGGCATGCTCGGCTGCATCGACGCCCTGCTCACCGCCGTGATCGCCGACAGCATCACCCGCACGGAGCACAACTCAAACAAAGAACTGATCGGTCAGGGCCTGGGCAATTTGGTGTCGGGTCTATTCGGTGGCCTAGCCGGCGCCGGCGCCACCATGGGCACCGTGGTCAACATCCAGGCCGGCGGCCGCAGCGCCCTCTCGGGCATCAGCCGCGCCGTGATCCTGATGGTGGTGATCCTTGCCCTCACCGGCGTGGCGGCCCAGATTCCTCAGGCCGTGCTGGCCGGCATCGCCCTGAAGGTGGGTGTCGACATCGTCGACTGGGGCTTCATCAAGCGGGCTCACCGCATCTCGATCAGCGGCGCGCTGATCATGTATCTGGTGATCGCCCTCACCGTGCTGGTGGATCTGATCGCTGCCGTGGGCATCGGCGTGTTCATCGCCAACATCCTCACCATCGACAAGATGAGCGCTCTGCAAAGCAAGAGTGTGAAGTCGGTGAGCACCGGCGATGGTGACCTCGACATCAGCGATGAGGAACGCCGCCTGCTCGATCAAGGCCGCGGCCAGGTGCTGCTGTTCCAACTCAACGGCGCCATGATCTTCGGAGTGGCCAAGGCGATCGGCCGCGAGCACAACGCCATCGGCGAGTGCAAAGCCGTGGTGTTCGATCTCACCGAGGTGTCGCACCTGGGCGTGACCGCCGCCCTGGCGGTGGAGAACGCCGTGGAGGAAGCGATCGAGAAGGGCCGCGAGGTGTTTGTGGTGGGGGCCAGCGGCACCACCCAGCGCCGGCTCGAGAAACTTGGCCTCTTCCAGAAGCTGCCGGCTGAGCGCACCAGCATCGGCCGCCGCGAGGCCCTGCAGCGCGCCGTGTCTGCCGTGGTCTGATCCTCACGACCAACAGCCCTGGGCATCCGCCAAGCGGGTGCCTTTTTTCATGCTCAACCGCATTCCACCCGCTCATGAAGGTGCTCGACGACAAGCAGTTTCTGTCTGTCATCCACAGCTACGAACGACAACTGGCCAAGTTGCTGGCCCTGCTGCTGGCTGTGGTGATTGGCATTGCGGCCGTTGAACTGGTCGTCGACAGCGGCCTCAACGTGATCAATCTCCAAACCAATTGGTTTGACGGCAGCCTGATCAGGCTGCTGGATCGACTGCTGCTGATCTTCATTGCACTGGAAGTTCTCCAGAACGTGACGGCCTATTTGCGCGACCAGGTGGTGCAGATCGAACTGGTGCTCCTTACCGCGCTCACGGCCGTGGCAAGAAAGGTGATCGTGCTACCGCCCGGCACCGAAAACAAACCAGCCCTGATGGCCGGATTCGGTGTGATCGTGGTTGGCCTCGCCGCTGCTTAATGGCTGGTGCGACTCGCACGGCGGCCGCAGGAGAACACTCACTAATCAGTGCCCACTGATCAAAGATTCGTCAGTTTGGGTTGATTTCATTGGCTCCAACTGACGGAATTGGGATGGGTTCCCAACAATCAGAACCATCAAAGCGATCCTGGAGGGCCCTATGCGGCCATCCAGGATCGCAACAAACACTCAACTGATCAGGCCAGCTAATCGAGGCGATTGCAGTTTCTGCATTCAGGCCCAAACAGACCAAGTCGAGCTTTTCAGTCTCTAGCGTTTCGCCACACCACAGACATCCCTTTCGATGCCTGCGCCACAGAAGCTCCGCAAAGGAGACTGCGACGCGATCAGCCGGCACCTGCGTGCCATCGGCCGAATTCCTCTACTGACGGCCGACGAAGAAATCAGCCTGGGAAGAGCAGTAAAAAACGGGCAGCGTCTTCAGGACGTTGCCGAAGAAATGACCATCCGAAGCGGCGGTCACAAACCCAGCATCGAAGCCTGGGCTCTCGAGGTCGGACTCACCCCCCGGCAGCTGAAACGGGAGCTGAAGCTCGCCGAGAGCGCTGGCGAACGGATGGTGACGGCCAACTTGCGCCTGGTGGTGAGCCTGGCGCGCCGCATCAGTCATCGGCAGCTGGATCTGGACGATCTCGTGCAGGAAGGCACCTTGGGCTTGATTCGCGCCGTGGAGCGCTTTGACCCCACCCGCGGCTACCGGTTCTCTACCTATGCGGTCTGGTGGATCCGCGAGGCCATGAACCGTGCGGTGCAACAGCAGCGCCGCACAATCCGCCTACCGATGCACATGCAGGATCGCCTGCAGCGACTGCGCCGCTGCCAGCAGGAGCTGCGGCAGATGCTCGGGCGCGAACCGAACTTGGAAGAACTGGCCGAGGCCACCGAGCTCAAACCGCTCGATATCCGCGAGGCTCTGTTTCGGGCTCAAGAGCCCCTGAGCCTCGATAGCAGCCATGGCAGCGAAGACGACCTGCGCTTGATGGACACCCTGCGCTGCGGGGCGGAACTTCCGAACGACCAGCTCACCGCCCAGCACCTCCAGAAGGATCTGGTGGCCTTGCTGGAAGAGCTGCCGGAGCAGGAGGCCGAGCTGCTGCGGCTTCGCTACGGCATCAATCAATCCGCACCCATGAACCTCAGTGCCGCCGCCCGGCAGATGGGGCTCAGCCGTGATCAGGCCCGCGGGATCGAGCGACGGGCCAATGCCGCGATGCGCAACCTGTCGGATCGGGTGATCGACTATCTAGAGGCCTAACGCGTCATCCATGAGCTGGCACCCCCACCTCTGGCATCCCACCACCCAGGTGGCCACCAGCCCAATTCCTCTGCAGGTGGCCCGGGCCCGGGGGTGCCTGCTCGAACTGCAAGATGGCCGTGAGCTGATCGATGCGATCAGCAGCTGGTGGGTCACGCTTCATGGCCACGCTGAACCGGGAATCGCCGCAGCGATCGCCCGGCAAGCGCAGGAGCTGGAGCAGGTGATCTTCGCCAACTTCAGCCATGCCCCGGCGGAACAGCTCGCCACACGGCTGGCCGCCCTGACCGGTCTCGAGCGCCTGTTCTTCTCCGACAACGGCTCCACCGCTGTGGAAGTCGCCCTGAAAATCGCCTGGCAGTGGTGGCGCAACCAGGGCATTGAGCGCAACCGTCTGATTGCTTTTGAAGGTGCTTATCACGGCGACACCTTCGGGGCGATGGCCCTGGGGGATCGCTCCATCTTCTCCGCCCCCTACGACGACCTTCTGTTCGACGTTGCCCGGATCAGCTGGCCCCACAGCCACTGGGGCGATCAGAGCGTGGAGGTGCGAGAGGCCCAGGCACTGCTGCAGCTGGAGCAGGCCCTGGCGGTGCCCACCGCAGCCGTGATCCTGGAGCCCCTGATCCAGGGGGCCTCCGGGATGCTGATGGTGCGGCCCAGCTTCCTGCGAGCCGTGCAAGAGCGGGTGCAGGCCGGTGGCGCCCTGTTGATCGCCGATGAGGTGATGACTGGATTTGGACGCACGGGCTCCCTCTTCGCCAGCCAACGCTCCGCTTTACAGCCCGATCTGATGGCCCTCTCCAAGGGGCTCACCGGGGGCTTCCTGCCCATGGGGGCGACGATGGCCAGTGAGCGTCTCTACCAAGGCTTCATCAGCCAGGAGCCCCAGCAGACCTTCTTCCATGGGCACAGCTTCACCGCCAACCCCCTCGGCTGTGCCGCGGCACTGGCAAGCCTCGATCTCCTGCAACAGAACCCGGAGCGCTACCAACAGTTCGAATCCCGCCACACTCCCCTGCTTGAGGAATTGGCCGAACTGAACGCAGTGAAACGGATTCGTTGCCGTGGCACGGTGGCCGCCTTTGAACTGGATGCTGGCAGCACCGGTTATCTCAATCCGATTGGCAAACAGCTGCAGCAGCACTGCATCCAACAAGGGGTCTACATCCGCCCCCTCGGGAATGTGGTTTATCTCCTACCCCCTCTCTGCATCAGCGATGGTCAACTGCAGCAGAGCTACAGCGCCATCGCCTCGGGTATCCAGGCACTCACGGACTGA
>VGPT01000092.1 GCA_016882485.1 Cyanobacteria bacterium M_surface_10_m1_298 | reverse complement strand
CAACACACCCTCTGCCCAGCGCGCACAGTGGCAACCATGGAACGCACCGACCTGCTGATCGCCTTCCTCGCCTTCGGTGCGGCGGTGCTGAGCCTTGGAGCTTGGTTGTTTTCGAACCTGGGGGAGCGTCAGCGCTGAGCCTCAGCGGCTCTGCACGCAGTAGCTGCCCGAACTGAACCAGCCCAGGGGGCAGCTTCTTCAGATGTTTTCAGGGCCTCACAAGCGTCTTCACAGCGTTTGAGGCACCTCTTTACACAAGACAGACTAAATATTGGCGACACAAAGTATCAACGCAATTCCAGAACAAGCAGGTTAAACATAGTTTCTTCCCACAGACATACCGAACGTGCCAAACCGGGCTTCCAATCCATACGCTAAGATCAATGAAGGTGGTTGTGGCAGCCCTACCGCTACCCCTTAACCACTATGACGAAATCAAAGTAATTGCCTGCAGGGTCAAACAAACACTTCTCCGCCGACCTCAAATACTTCGATTCAATCCTGCTCATTTAGCTTGCAGCGACGCTTACCCGACTCCCATCAATCGGAAAGCATGGTAAGCGGTGAAAATCCAGCATTGATGATTCAAAAGGAGCGGAAATTCTCCCTCAAACAGCCAATCCCATCACGGGTAAAAAAGGTGCTGGAATCTCTCGCTCCAGCCGCCATCGTATCTCCATGGGCCTTTCGCCCTTATGGCTCTCGTAGGTGGCAAAGCCAAGACAGACGAAAGGTTCGGTGACACCGTCTTTTTTGCGCTGCTCGCGGACGAACAGCAGCACTCGCGAACCTCGCGCCACATGGTGGATGTAGCGCTGCCCAGTTGGAGAGGCGGCAGTAGTAGTGCTCTGACTCTCCCAGTGGAAGAGGGAAGGGCTGAGGGCAAGGTCGCGATAGCGGGTGGTGGGGGAGAAGAGAGCATCACTTTTGCGCAGGGTTATGAACAACAAGTCGGTCGCTGTGGGCTGATGCCAGAACACCCCCTCGCGGTGGCTACGGGGGGCTCCACGGTCGTCGACAGCAGCGAAAGCTGCGAGTACTTCCGCGCGGGAGTAGCAGCCATGCACGCACAAGGGCACCGGCTGAGCCCAGGGCAGACGATGCACACGATGATCGGCACGATCGGCCATGAGCTGAAGGAGCTGGCGCAACTCGTCGCGCCAGGGGCCCACAGACCAGAGCAGCGCCAAGGCCTGGTTCAGTGGCAACCAGTGGCGGCCCGTACCCATGAGCTGGGCAAAGAGCATCGCCCACTCTCTTCGATCGCGCTCGCCAAGGTTCTCGGGGTCAGGGGGTACAGAGGCGGCGAGGGATACAGCAGTGGTGCGCAGGCGGTCGGGATCGTCGAGGTGAAGAAGGCCGGCTGCGAGTGCGCGACTGAGGCGCTCCTCTGCGGGATGTGTTGCTGCGGCGGCCCCCACCAGCCAGCCCAGCTCGCGGCGAAGGGCGGTGAAGGAGGCTCCGCGAATGTTGTAGAAGTCGGCCGGCTCCATGGCTAGCGCCTCCAACCAGGCGGCCAGGCCACATGCAGATGTGATTACCCCCTCGGCAGCTAAGGCGCGTAACTCAACGAGCAACTGAGATCGACGGCTGGGCAAGCATTGGCGCAGATTGGCCAGCACTCGCTCGCTCGCCACCCGATCGAGCACCAGCCGGCATCCCTGCGGAAGGAACGGAAACCCCTGTGTGAGCTGCTCCTGCAACTGACGACGACCGCAGCCGAGCATGGCGCGATAGCGCAGGTCAAAGCGGAAGCGGCGATGCTGCTGGCCGATGAAATCGAGGACCGTGAGGCAGCTCTTACCGGTTTCAGGCGACAAGCGCAGACCACGTCCCAGCTGCTGCAGGAAGACCACTGCACTCTCGGTGGGGCGCAGCAGCAGCACGGTGTCGATCGAGGGGATATCGAGCCCTTCGTTGAACAGATCGACGACGAAGAGAATCTGGAGATCACCGACCTGGAGGCGCTTGAGGGCGGCCTGGCGATCGGCGGCAGGGGTGCCGGCATCGAGGGCTTCTGCGGCGAAACCGACAGCGCGGAAGCGCTCTGCCATGAAGCGGGCGTGCTCCACGCTTACGCAGAAACCCAGGGCGCGCATGCGGGTCGGTTCAGCGAGCTTGTCATGCAGCTGCTGGAGGATCAGCTCCACGCGGCGTTGATCGCCGGTGTAGAGCTTGTCGAGCTGACCAGGCACATAACCACCGCGACGCCACTCCAAGGCGGAGAGATCTGTGGCATCCGCCACGGCGAAATAGTGGAAGGGGGCCAGCAGGCCCTGATCTAAAGCGCTCCAGAGGCGCAGCTCAGCGGCGATGCGACCGCCGAACCAGTGGAGAATCTCGAGCCCGTCTGCACGCTCGGGCGTGGCGGTCAAGCCAAGCAACAGATGGGGGCGAAGGTGATCGAGCCAGCGGCGGTAGCTAGAAGCGGCAGCGTGATGAAACTCATCAACGATCACTACTGCGAAGCGATCGGCAGGGATATCGTTGAGATCGCGCTGGGCGAGCGACTGCACGGAGGCGAACACATGCCGCCACTGACAGGGCAGTTCGCCATCCACATAGAGCTCCCCGAAGGAAGGATCGCGCAGCACCTGGCGGAAGGTGGCCAGGGCCTGCTGCAAGATCTCCTTGCGATGTGCAATCAGCAGAAGCGGCGGCGGCTCGGGCGAGGGGAAATGCTCAGGGAAGTCGTCATGCAGGCGGGCCACGTCGAAGGCCGCAAGCACGGTTTTTCCAGTACCGGTGGCGGCCACCACTAGGTTTTGCCAGCGGTGGTGAAGTAATCGCTCGGCCGCCAATGCATCGAGCATCTCTCGCTGGTAGGCATACGGCCGCAGGTTGAACCAAGCGAGCGCAGTGCTGCTACTGACACTTTCATCGCCTCGGGCACGGGCGAGGTGGTGGTCGATGCGGGACTGTTCTTCTGGTGTCGAGGCATAGGGCTCGAACTCGCCCTCCTCCCAGTAGGACTCAAAGGTGGATTGGAATTTGGCCAGCATCGCTGGCGTTTCCAGAGCCGCCAAGCGCACATTCCACTCCAAACCGTCGAGCAGGGCGGCGGAGGAGAGGTTCGACGAGCCGATGTAGGCGGTGCTAGTACCACTCGCACGATGAAACAACCAGGCTTTCGCGTGCAGACGGGTACGACGAGTGTCGGTGCTGATACGGAGCTCCGCACCACGCTCCACCAACCAGTCGAGTGCCTTGCGGTCGGTGGCACCCATATAAACGGTTGTGAGCACCCGCAAAGGCCGGCCAGCTGCAAGGTGCGCAGCTAGTGACTCTTGGAGTAATCGCAGCCCGCTCCACTTGATGAAGGCACAAAGCAAATCGATGCGATCTGCTGATGGGCACTCCGCCTGCAGGGCCAATCCGATGCTGGGTTCACTTGGCGCATTGATCAGAAGGGTGCCATCCGCCAGGGGGATCAGCGGCCGAGGTAGCGGGGCCTCATTGGGTAGGAGGGCCGCGGTCCGCAGCTCCTGGAGAAGGTGAGCGCTGGGGTGGAGGAGGTCGCCAGCGCTGATGGCATTAGGAGCCTGCTGCTGTAGCAGGGTCACGATCTGGTTGACCAAGGCCAGCTGCTGTTGCTGTCGCTGTGCTTCCGGCAACGAAGCCAGGGCAGACTCGCTCAGCTGGCGGAGATAGCGAGCTAAGCGCTGAGGAGCTTCAGCAGGATCGAGAGGTTGGAGCTGGTGCAGTGAGTTCGACTGCTCAGCGAGAGCCTGATCAATCGCAACGTTGAGCGGGTGGTCATAAAGACCAGGTGGCAACATCTGCTTATGCATCAGGGATCAAAAGTCGCTCCTGAGACCTGCTTGAGCCAGGCGTTCAGCTCAGGGTCGCATGCAAACACCCAGCAGGCCTTTGTCCCTCGGCTCCTCGAAATCACCCTTCCGCCTAAGAATCGGAGGTCAAAACAAATGAAAGACCTTTTGCTCGGCAGCCTCGTCTGAATTCATTGCCACATACCAGGCGCTGATCGTGTCCACCTGGGCGTTGAGCTGATCCCGCTTGTGCTTGTGGTAACCGACATGGCGCTCAACGTCGTCTGGTGCGGATCCAATCATCCGGCCGCAACGCGCGAGGAATTAAAAGGCTGCGCGTCAAGGGAAGCAGAGGGCCCCCCTGGCCTGGCGGGGTGTTCTGGCGGCGTCCCTTCGCTAAGCCAGAAGGCTTCAGCTGCCCATGGCTACACACGCGCTTACTAACGCGCCTGAAGATCCCGTCTGCCTGATGGTTGAGTGTGAGGGTCTTGGCCACTGAATGGCGTCTCAAGCTGCCACCCACAGCACGCGCCCCCAGAATTCAAACCACCAGCCCTGAAGCCATGGCCCCTCGGCGTTCCCTGGCCCTGCTGCTCTCCGCGGGCGGAGCACTGCTGCTGGCGGCATGGCCTGCAGCGGGGCCTCTGCAGGCGCAGGTCCAGGTGCAGCGTCAGCCGGCCGGCAAGGCCACCGAGCCCGACAGCCGCAGCTACGTGGGCACCTGGGCCCTCACCGACAACCGCAACAACCTCTTCAACGTGCGCCTGTTGCCCGGCGGCAGGGCCGTGAGCACCGTGGGCACCGAGGGCGTGCCATCGGCGGGCGCCTCCCGGCTGGGCGCCACGCAGATCCGCGAGCTGGGGCGCTGGCAGCCCTGGGGCAATGGCGTGCGCGTCGACTACGGCAACAGCTGGACCGACTGGATCTACGTGGGCCCCGAGGGCTTCAGCCATGCCGCCTGGCAGCCGGGCCAGAACCGCGGCAGCGTGCCCTTCAACTTCGGCCCCGCCGTAAAGCTCAGCGGCATCGAGGCTGATGTGGTGGGGGTCTACAGCTTGGCGCCGGCCCAGACCGAGCTCAAGCCCTACACCGCCGTGCTGCTCTCCAACGGCCAGGCCTTCAACGACATCGACAACCGCTCCGGTGGCGTGTGGAAGCTCAAGGGCTCCACCGTGGTGATCGACTGGATCAGCGGCTGGCGATCCAGCCTCAGCCTCGACCCCGCCACCCCCCTGCGCCTGCGCCACTGGGCACCCGGCAGCGACCGCAACGGCCCGCCCAGCGGCGGCGACCGCCAGGGCCGAAGGATTGAGTGAGGGATCGGCCGGAGCGCTCAGGGGAACAGGCTGATAGCATTGCTATCAGCCAAGCGTGATGCCATGGCCAATCTGCTGGTGCGCGGCGTCGACGACGCCATCGTGCAGGCCTTGAAACAACGGGCTGGAGCCCATGGCCGCAGCGCCG
>VGPT01000091.1 GCA_016882485.1 Cyanobacteria bacterium M_surface_10_m1_298 | reverse complement strand
TCAAAGCGGCCTCCATCGCTGAAGGAATCGGGGGTGATGTTGATCACCCCCATCACCTGGGTGCGAGGACCCAAGCGCTGGCTCATCAGGCGCTGACGCTCTGATAGTTCGCGATGCGGGCGAAACCTTCGGGGTCGAGGGAAGCACCACCCACCAGAACGCCGTCGATGTCGCTTTGCGCCATCAATTGATCGATGTTGCCGGGGTTCACGGAACCGCCGTATTGGATCACCACCTCGGGGTAACCCACCCATTCGCGCACCAGAGCGCAAATGCGATTGGCTTCTGCGGCTTCGCAGGTTTTGCCGGTGCCGATCGCCCAGATCGGTTCATAGGCCACGATCAAGCGGGCGGGATCCAGACCATCCACGCCCTGTTGCACCTGACGGCGGATCACCTTCTCCGCCTCACCGGCTTCCCGCTGGGAATCGCTCTCGCCCACACAGAGGATCGGAATGATCCCGTGCTTCTGGGCACTGCGGGCCCGCAGGTTGATCTGCTCGTCGGTCTCGCTGTAGTACTTGCGCGGCTCGCTGTGGCCAACGATGGCGTGGGTCACGCCATGCTCCAGAAGCATGCCGGCCGACACCATGCCGGTGAAGGCACCCTTCTCCTGCCAGTGAATGTTCTGGGCAGCCAGATGGATGCCGCTGCCGACCAGGGCACTGGCCAAGGTGGCGATCGCCGTGAACGGAGGGGCCAACACCACCTCGCGGTCGGAGGGCAGACCCGCCACCAGAGGCTTAAAGGCTTCCGCAAAGGCCTGAGCTTCTGCACAGGTCATGTGCATCTTCCAGTTACCCGCGATGACAGCCTTGCCCACTGCGTTCTTCTGTTGACTAGCCAACCACCCTAAAGGCTTGTGGGATCAGGCTTCTTCCAGGCGCTCAGGCACCCGGTGGGTCTGCCCTGCCAGCTCAACGCGATCACCTGGTTTGAGCTTGCGGCCGCGCTGGGTCTCCTGAAAGCCATTCACCCGCACCTCACCCCCCTGGATGCGCTGCTTGGCCTCTCCGCCGGTAAAAACCAAGCCTTGCCATTTCAGGAATTGATCCAGGCGGATCGGATCGGGCTTGCTGGAGGAACCAGTCACACCGTTCGACAACACACCAATCGCATTGTGCAGTGGGACACAGGTCTCGCACACGCCTGCGCAGCATGCAGGGGAGTGTCGCCAAAAAGCGCTGATAGCTTGCCCGGATGCTCGCACCCTCATCGGCCGGCTTCCGGCGTCTGCTGCCGCTGCTGAAGCCCCACAGGTCCGCTCTGGTGGCCGGTGGTGTCTGCATGCTCGTGTTTGTGGTCTGCTGGCCGCTGCTGGCCTGGCTGGCAGGTCAGCTGATCCCGGCGATCGGAGCGGGTGACTTCAGCCAGGTGCTGCGGGTGATCGGCCTGGCCCTCTCGGTGTTCATGCTCCAGAAACTGGCCCAGTTCGGCCAGGACACCCTGCTGGCGGGGCCCGCCCTGCAGGTGAGCCAGGAATTGCGACGCCGCCTGTTTGCCCGCCTGCAGCGCCTGGATTTCGGTGTGCTCGAGAAGCTCTCCGCCGGAGACCTCACCTACCGCCTCACCGAAGACGCCGACCGGGTCGGTGAGGTGATCTACAAAACCATCCAAGACACCACCCCGTCGCTGCTCCAACTGGTGGTGGTGTTCGGCTACATGGTCTGGCTCGACTGGAAGCTGTCGATCGGCACCCTCCTGCTGGCACCCCTGGTGGCCGTGCTGGTGAGCGTGTTCGGGGCCAAGGTGATGGGGGCCGCTGAGAAGAGCCAGAAGCAGGTGAGCGAGCTGGCCTCCCTGCTCGGAGAAGCCATTGCGGGGCTGCCCCTGGTGCGGGCCTTCGCCGCTGAACCCTGGCTGCAGGAACGCTTTGAGGTGGAGATCGACCTGCACCGAAGAGCCCGCTACCGCACCCAGAAGCTGCTGGCCCTCCAATATCCGGTGGTGGGCTTTCTGGAGGCGGCGGGGATCCTGGCTGTGCTGCTGATGGGTGCCGCCCGCATCCAGAGCGGCGATCTCAACGGGCAGGGCTTCAGTAGTTATGTGGCCGCCCTGCTGATGCTGATCGATCCGATCAGCCACCTCACCACCAACTTCAACGAGTTCCAGCAGGGCCAGGCCTCGCTCAAGCGGCTTCGTGAAATCGAAAGAGAAGCCGTCGAGCAGCCCGACCACCCTGACGCCCAACCCCTGGGGGCCGTGGCGGGTGAACTGCTCCTGGAGCAGGTGAGCTTCGGCTATGACCCCAAGCAGCCGGTGCTACGCAACCTCTCTCTGCAGGTGAAACCTGGGCAGGTGGTGGCCCTGGTAGGTCCATCGGGAGCCGGCAAGAGCACCCTGTTTTCCCTGCTGCTGCGCTTCAACACCGCCCAGGGGGGCAAGGTGCTGCTCGATGGTCGCAACCTCGCGGATCTCAAAGCAGCGGAACTGCGCAAAGCGGTCGCCCTGGTGCCCCAACAGAGCGCGGTGTTCTCCGGCACGGTGGCCGAGGCGATTGCCTTTGGGCGTCCCGCCAGCCGCGAGCAGATCCAGGCGGCGGCACGCCTGGCCAATGCCGATGGCTTCATCGAGGCCCTCCCCGGTGGCTATGACGCCCGGGTGGAGGAGCGGGGCAGCAACTTCTCCGGAGGACAGCTGCAACGGCTGGCCATTGCCCGAGCCGTGCTCGGCAACCCCGCTGTTCTGCTGCTGGATGAGGCCACCAGTGCCCTGGATGCGGAATCGGAAGAGGCGGTGCAGAGAGGTCTCGATCAAGCCATGCAGGGGCGCACGGTGCTGGTGATCGCCCACCGCCTTTCCACGGTGCAGGAAGCCGACTCGATCCTGGTGCTCGAGAACGGGCAGATCGTCGATCAAGGCAACCACGACCTGCTGATCAGCCGCCCCGGTCGCTATCGCGACCTCTGCGAGCGGCAACTGATTCGTGGTGCCTAATTTGGGGGGATGAGCGAGGCCTCCGCTGGATCCAACCTGCAGGGCGCGATGCCACGGGTGATGCCCCAGTGGGAATACCGGGTGATCCACATCAATGTGGACAGCAGCAACCCACCCTCACCGCCGGACCCCAAGGTGGCCAGCGAAAAGCTGGGCGGCACCCTCAGCCCGGAATTCATCAGCCGGGAATTCCCTCAGCAATACGGACCCGAGCAGCAGGCCAAGGCCAAGGCCGCCCCCAAACACCCCGCCGAGCAGTTGCAGCATTTCCTCAACCTGCTGGGGAAAGAAGGCTGGGAGATGACCACCACCGCCCAGGTGGGCCAACTGCTGATGTTCTTCTTCAAGCGGCCCCTGCGGGAGCTGCCGAAACAGATCGCTCCGGCGCAGGACTCCCCACAGAACGAAGCTCCGAAGGGTCCGTAATCTGAGCGGGTCTCCTAAGCGCTCCATGACCGAGTCCGACGCCCAACAGCCTCCCGTGCTCACCTTCGAGGGCAAGCGCTACGACCTCAACGCCCTGCCCGATGAGGTGAAGGAACTGGTGCGCGGCATGCAGGTGGCCGACGCCCAACTGCGGATGCACGAAGACACCCTCAAGGTGTTGGCGGTGGGTCGTCAATCGATGGCGATGCAGCTCAACGAGCGGCTGCAGGGCGTCACCCCCATGGCCGATTGAGGACCAGTCGGATCAGACCGGCAGACCGCGTTCGTTGAAGATCCCTTCAAACAGAACCGAGCTGAGGTAACGCTCCCCGGAATCGGGCAAGACCACCACAATCGTCTTGCCCGCATGGGCGGGGTCTTTCGCAAGACGCACAGCCGCCGCCGCCGCCGCACCACAGCTGATGCCGGCAAGGATGCCTTCTTCCTTGGCCAGTCGACGGGCCATCTCCACAGCTTCCTCGTCGCTCACCTGCTCCACGGCATCCACCATCGCCAGATCGAGGTTGCCGGGAACGAAGCCGGCTCCGATTCCCTGAATCTTGTGGGGGCCGGGCTGCAGGGCCTGACCAGCTCGGGTCTGGCTGATCACTGGGCTGTTGATCGGCTCAACGGCCACGGTGTGCAGAGGCTTGCCCAGGGTGTTCTTGATGTAGCGGCTGACCCCGGTGAGGGTTCCCCCAGTGCCGACGCCGGACACGAACACATCCACCTGACCATCGGTGTCGTTCCAGATCTCAGGGCCGGTGGTGTCGTGGTGGATCTGGGGATTGGCGGGATTCACGAACTGCTGCAGCAGCACGTAACGCTCGGGATCGCTGGCGGCGATCTCTTTAGCCCGGTTCACCGCACCGGTCATGCCGAGGCGACCTTCCGTGAGTTCGAGATGGGCCCCAAACGCGGTGAGCAGCTTGCGCCGCTCCAGGCTCATCGTCTCCGGCATCGTCAGGGTGAGCTTGATCCCCTTGCTGGCCGCCACAAAAGCCAGGGCAATGCCGGTATTACCGCTGGTGGGTTCGATCAGTTCCTTGCCGGGGCCCAGCAGACCATCACGCTCCGCAGCCGCCACCATCGCCGCCCCGATGCGGCATTTCACCGAGTAGGCGGGATTGCGTCCTTCAATCTTGGCCAGCACCCGCGCCCCGCAGCCGTCACTGATGCGGTTGAGCTGAACCAGGGGCGTGCGACCGATCGTGAGGCTGTTGTCACTGAAGATCGCGGCCATGGGGCGGAGGCTGATCGCATGGAACTGGTCGCACCCTAAGAACTGCTCAGGCGATTGGGCAAAAGCTTCCTAAGGTTGGGAGGCTTTTTGTTGTTGGGCTGTGGATCCCAAGACCATGCGCCGGATCACGGCCGTGTTGCTCTTTCTGGCGGGTACCGCCTCGATCGCTCTGCCCTTCATCTCAGCCACGGCGCTCACCTTGAGCATCGGGGTGATTGCGGCGGTGGCCGGTGTGACCCAATTGCTGCGCATCGGCCAGGCCGAAGGCGGTAAGGGCAAGATTTTCCGCGCCCTCTCAGGCATCTTCTATCTGGTGGCGGGCCTCTGGGTCGTGGCCTACCCAGTGGAGAGCGAAATCAGCCTGACCCTGTTTGTTGGTCTGCTGCTGATCTTTGAAGGGGTGATGGAGCTGGCCGCAGCGGCCGCCAGCCAGGCTGAGGCCCGGGGCCTCGTGCTGGCCGATGGTCTGGTGACCGCACTTCTGGGGGGTCTGCTGGTGGCCGAGTGGCCCACTGACAGCCTCTGGGCCGTGGGCACCCTGTTCGGCATTTCCTTGTTCTTCAGTGGCGTCCGCCTGCTGAGCGCCGACTGAATCAACGGGTGAGTCGCTTCATCGTTGCCGGAGCCGGGCCAGCGGGCCTGAGCCTGGCTCTGCAACTGGCCAGATCGGGCTGCTCGGTCGACCTG
>VGPT01000090.1 GCA_016882485.1 Cyanobacteria bacterium M_surface_10_m1_298 | reverse complement strand
CCATCGAGGTAGCGACGCCCGTTGGAATCCCAAACCCAGACCCCTCGACCGCGCACCAGCTCGAGCGGAAAACGCCCGTAGGTGTTCATCACCGCCGAGTCCCCCGGAGGGGTTTTGGGCGGCGGGGAGATAGGAGCGGTGGGACTTGAACCCACATGCCCGAAGGCGCTCGATTTTGAGTCGAGTCCGTCTACCAATTCCGGCACGCTCCCGCGCCTGCGACTGTAAGGGTCAGCAGGGATCAGCTGAGACGACGAATCGAGGCGCCAACAGCATTCAGCTTGCCTTCGAAATCGGCGTAGCCGCGATCCAGGTATTCGAGCCCCTGCACGGTGGTGATGCCTTCAGCGGCGAGGCCCGCCAGCACCATCGCCGCTGAGGCCCTCAGATCACTGCCCTGCACGGGAGCCCCGCTCAGGCGCGAAACCCCTTCAATGAAGGCGGTGTTGCCCTGGGTGCGGATGGCGGCACCCATGCGTTGCAGTTCACCGACGTGCTGCAGGCGGTTTTCAAAGATGTTCTCGGTGATCACGCTGGTGCCCTGCGCCGTGGCGAGCAGGCTCATGAACGGGGCCTGCAGGTCGGTGGGGAAGCCGGGGAATGGCTGGGTGCGCAGATCAACCGCCTGGATCTCCTGGGCGCTGATGGTCACGTTGGTGCCCTGAATGTCCAGGTGGCAGCCCACTTCTTCGAGTTTGGTGAGCACCGCACCGAGGTGATCGGTGATCACCGGAGCCACCGTGAGGCAGGAGCGGGTGATGGCGGCCGCCAGCAGGAAGGTTCCGGCTTCGATCCGATCAGGGATCACGGCGTAATCGGCGCCGTGGAGGCGATCGACGCCGACGATGGTGATGGTGGGGGTGCCTGCGCCGCGCACCTTGGCGCCCATAGCCAGCAGCAGGCCGGCGAGGTCGATGACCTCGGGCTCAAGGGCGGCGTTCTCGATCACCGTTTCGCCCTCCGCCAGGGCGGCCGCCATCATCAGGGTCTCGGTGGCGCCCACGCTGGGGCAATCGAGATGGATGCGTCCGCCCTTGAGGCGATGTCCGCGGCCGGGCACTACGGCGGAAACCACGCCGTGCTCGATCGTCACCTGTGCACCGAGGGCTTTCAGTCCCTTGACGTGCTCCACCACTGGACGCGTGCCGATCTGACAGCCACCGGGAAGGGGAACCCGGGCGATGCCCAGGCGAGCGAGCAGGGGGCCAATGCAGAAGAAGCTGGCCCGCAGGCTGTTCACCAGCTCATAGGGGGGTGCCGATTGGCTCAGCCCCGAGCCGTTCATCTCCAGGGCTTCGCCATCGCGCTTGGCGGACACCCCCAGGGAGATCAGGATTTCGGCCATCCCCTCGATGTCGGTGAGGGGAGGCACGTTGCGCAGGCGCAGCTGATCTTCGGTGAGCAGACTGGCGGCCATCAGCACCAGTGCGGAGTTCTTGGCACCGCTGACCCGCAGCTCACCCGAGAGGGGGCGACCGCCGGCGATTTCCAGTTGCGGGGTGAGAATCTGTTGAGACGGGGCCAGCGTGGCAGTCATGTCTACGGAGGACCCGCCTAAGGGTCCCTATCCTGACAACCGTGTGTGAGACCGGCAAGACGGCCGGCGGCAGAACTGGCTTGAGCGCTCTACTGGCCTGGTTTGTTCGCCCTTGAGCTCGCTGACGGGATCGGCGCCCTGATGGGGTACATTTCGCTGGTCGCCTTGAGCGACGTCGCCCACACCCTGCGGATGTGGCGGAATTGGTAGACGCGCTAGTTTCAGGTACTAGTGGCAGCAATGTCGTGGGAGTTCAAGTCTCCCCATCCGCACTGAAAAGCTCCCTTCTTCTGAGGGGAGCTTTTTTGTTGCTGCGCACCCGATTGCTGATCGGCGCAGCTCTTGCCAGCTTGGAGCTGGAGCTTGTTCGTTGATCCGCCGATGCTTGTTCTCAAGATCACCAATGCCCGTGAGGTGGTCGCCTCCAAGTTGGGTCGCTTCCTCGAAGCGCTGACTCCCGATGCCTTTGATCAAAAAACAATCGAAGACGTGCTGATCAAGGAGCTGATCAAAAACCTCCAAGCGGAGGGATTGAAAGGTGAGGTGGCGGCGGTGCGGGGCCTCGACCTCGATGACAAGAGTCTGGTGGTGGGCGACGGTCTGCATGTGAGACGCCACGAAACCTTCTGATGGAGCTGATCACCAGCCGGCGCAATCCCCTGGTGGCTCGCCTGCGTGCCTTGCATCAGGCCAAAGGACGCCGCGAGCAAGGGCTTCTGTTGCTCGAAGGCACCCACCTGCTGCAGGAGGTGGTGCGTCTCGGCCTGAAGCCGGATCGGCTGTTGGTGACATCCGCCTGGATCGAACGGCATCCCGCGCTGGCCGCCTCCTGCCCTGCCCCGCTGCAGCCCGTGGGCGACGAGGTGTTGGCGGCGGTGGCCACCACCGATACCCCGGATGGGGTGGTGCTGACGCTGCCCATTTCGGCGCTTCCAGGGGCGGCGGGCCAGGGCTCCTGGGTGTTGGCCCTCGATCAACTTCAGGATCCCGGCAACCTGGGCACCCTGCTGCGCACGGCTCTGGCGGCGGGGGTGGAGGAGCTCTGGCTGGGGGGTGGTGCCGATCCCTGGCAACCCAAGGTGCTGCGGGCTTCCGCCGGGGCCGCCCTGGCGCTGCCGACCCGCCGCGACCCTGATCGCGCAGGGCTGCAGCTTCAGATCGAGCGCGCCCGGCAGGCGGGGCATCAGGTGGTGGCCTCGTTAGTGGATGGGTCCCGCTCGATTCCCTATTGGGATCTCGACTGGACCCTCCCCACCGTGCTACTGCTCGGGAATGAGGGCGCCGGGCTGCATCCGGAGCTGGCGGCCCTGGCGACCCATTGCGTCACCATCCCCCACAGCGCCGCTGTGGAGTCGTTGAACGTGGCGGTGGCGGCGGCTCCGTTGCTCCTGGAGCGCTGGAGACAGCAACAGAGGAGCGCTCAGGGAGCCTGACAGGAGAGAATGCCCCCCAATTGGGCAGGCCTCAGGTGAGCGACGGCAGTTTCGACTTCGACGTGATCGTGATCGGGGCGGGCTATGGCGGCTTCGATGCGGCCAAGCACGCGGCTGACCACGGCCTGCGCACGGCGATCATCGAGAGCCGCGATATGGGCGGCACCTGCGTGAACCGCGGTTGTGTGCCCTCGAAAGCTCTGCTGGCGGCCAGCGGCCGGGTGCGGGAGCTGGCCGATGCGGAGCATCTCAAGGGCTTCGGAATCCACGCCGCCCCTGTGCGCTTCGAGCGCCAGAAGATTGCCGATCACGCCAACCAGCTGGTGGCCACCATCCGCGGCAACCTCACCAAAACCCTCGAGCGCGCCGGGGTCACGATCATCCGAGGCACCGGGCGCCTCGAAGGGCCCCAGAAGGTGGGAGTGCGGGAGATCAATGGGGTGGATCGCGTGCTCAGCGGCCGCGACGTGATCATTGCCACGGGATCCGATCCCTTCGTGCCCCCGGGCATCGAAACCGATGGCCGCACCGTGTTCACCAGCGATGAAGCGGTGAGCCTCGAGTGGTTGCCCCGCTGGATGGCGATCATCGGCAGCGGCTACATCGGCCTGGAGTTCGCCGACGTGTACACCGCCCTGGGCTGCGAGGTCACGATGATCGAAGCCCTCGATCGGGTGATGCCCACCTTCGATCCCGATATCGCCAAGATTGCCGCCCGCAATCTGATCGAGGGGCGCGACATCGATGCCCGCTCCGGGGTGTTGGCGAAATCGATCAAGCCCGGTGCTCCGGTGCAGATCGAGCTGGTGGACATGGCCACCAAAGAGCCCGTTGAAACCCTCGAGGTGGATGCGGTACTGGTGGCAACCGGCCGGGTGCCCAGCAGCAAGGGCCTGAACCTGGAGGCTTGCGGGGTGGAGACCAACCGCGGCTTCATCCCGGTGGATGACCAGCTGCGGGTGCTGGTGAACGGTGCTCCCGTGCCCCACCTCTGGGCCGTGGGCGATGTGACCGGAAAAATGATGCTGGCCCACACCGCCGCTGCCCAGGGCACCGTGGCTGTGGACAACATCCTCGGGCACCCCCGCGCCATCGACTACCGCTCCATTCCGGCGGCTACCTTCACCCACCCGGAAATCAGCTCCGTGGGTCTCAGTGAGGCCGACGCCAAGGAGTTGGCCGCTCAGCAGGGCTTTGAGCTCGGCAGTGTGCGCAGTTACTTCAAGGCCAACTCCAAAGCTCTGGCGGAGCTCGAGAGCGACGGCCTGATGAAGCTGCTGTTCAACAAGAGCACCGGGGAGGTGCTCGGGGCTCACATCTATGGATTGCATGCGGCCGATCTGATCCAGGAGATCGCCAACGCCGTGGCCCGACGCCAGAGCGTGAAGCAGCTGGCCAATGAGGTGCACACCCACCCCACCTTGAGTGAAGTGGTGGAAGTGGCCTACAAACAGGCCGCCATGGCGGTGGCGGGCTGATGGGCATGGAGATTCGTCGCCGGCCCCCCAACCCGAAGGTGAAGGTGGCTCACCTGGAGTACGCCATCCCCCACGAGGAGAGCGAACCCCGCAACATCCTCGAGAAGATTGTTTGGGAGAAGGATCGCGAAGTCACGGTGGCCCGCGAGCGGGTCAGCCTCGAGCAGCTCAAAAAACAGGTCTCTGAGCTGCCGGCCACCCGCGATTTTCTGGCGGCGTTGAAAGCTGCTTGCCGTAAACCGGCGGTGATCGCCGAGGTGAAAAAAGCCAGCCCTAGCAAGGGCGTGATCCGAGAGGATTTCGACCCCGAGGCCATCGCCAAGGGCTATGCCGCCGGTGGTGCCAGCTGCCTGTCGGTGTTGACCGATAAGCAGTTCTTCCAGGGTGGCTTTGAGGTGCTGGTGCAGGTGCGCCAGGCGGTGGAGTTGCCCCTGCTCTGCAAGGACTTCATCCTCACCCCCTATCAGCTGTATCAGGCCCGCGCCGCCGGCGCCGATGCGGCGCTGCTGATCGCCGCGATCCTCAGCGATGCCGATATGGCTTATCTGCTGAAGGTGGCGAAGGCCCTGGGGCTGACCGTGTTGGTGGAGGTGCACGACGCCCAGGAGCTCGAGCGGGTGCTGGCTCTCGATGGGGTGCAGCTGATCGGCATCAACAACCGTGATCTGGCCACCTTCCACACCGATCTGGCCACCACCGAGCAGCTGATGGAGCGCTACGGCGAGCAGATCCGCGCCAAGGGCTGCCTGCTGGTGAGCGAATCAGGCCTGTTCACCCGCGATGACCTGGATCGCGTTCAAAGCGCCGGTGCTGATGCGGTGCTAGTCGGCGAATCTCTGATGCGTCAGGCCGATGTCACCGCTGCGTTGGAGAC
>VGPT01000089.1 GCA_016882485.1 Cyanobacteria bacterium M_surface_10_m1_298 | reverse complement strand
GGGCTTTCAATTGCTCGGTATCGGTCGTGGCGTCGATGGCCCGGCAGAAGCGTTCCACTTCAAATTGCTGACCAACAGATAACTCAGCGGTGGACGACATGACCTGCGACGAAGAATGCAGGCCAAAAGTACCGCTGCAAACCGCAGGCTTTGTAACAAAAACTACACTAACACTGGATGTGTGCGAATCAACAGCAGCGAAGAGTTATCGTATCGGCTGTGCTGATGACAGCGATCAGTTTTTGGTATCGGAGCGGCTGGAGCGGGGGTATTTCTGGCCCAGCCGCCAGAGCTCGTTACTGGTCTCCCCGGGCTCTACATCACGCAAGCGGCACACCAGGTTGAAAATGTCTTGAGCCGAGAGCTCTCCATCCTCTTGCCACTTCAGGCTGGCGGGTTGAATCGAGCGCTTCATCTCGGTAAAAGCCGCACCTGAGGTTGTCCTGAGGCTAGGGAAAGCTGACCTGCTGTGCGCCGCAAACGCTCAGGTTTGTAGTGGAAGATTTCTCGAAACTGTGCCTTGCATTACCGCTCAGAGGCTGCGATCTCAGAATCTGTATCCGATGCATCCAGAAGCGAAGAGGGCTGAAGATCCTGCAGCAGGATCAACAAGGCCACGCCCATCAGAGCGAGCGCAGTTCCGGTTTGATCACGGCTCGTGAGTTCCACGGATCGGGCCGCTGCCAGATGCTGACTCCAACTCAGGCGCATGGATCATGGCAGATCTGCATCTGTCCTAGCGGACCTGGAGACGCAGCGAGTTAGTGAGCGACTTGTTTTACAAACAGTCACCGTCTGCAGTTGCTGACGCCCGATGGATTGTGTCGTGATCGCTACGCCAATGCCGACAAGGCTCCATAAGTTGGCGTTGTTCCATCGCAATCCAACGATGGCTTCCATTGAATTGAGCCTGAATCAGTCGTTTGAGGTGGAGCGCCTCAAGCGCGACATTGATGCCCAGAGTGATCCAGCTGCACTGCGCGACCTGGCCAAAGAGCTCCTGAAAGCCTGGTTCAGCGAAAGGGCGATCACCAATCAGGCGATCCAAGATCAGCTCCAGAGCTGATCGCTGCAGCGAACGAAAACATCTCACCTGTAGTGATCCAACCGATGCTTCGTGTTCTTTCCACCCTCGCGGCGCTGTTGATCCTTAAGACCGCGATGGAACTGCTGCTGGCCTCCAGCTTGCTCAACAGCGCTGAGGTATCGACTGCCAAACCGGCGTCTGCCTAGCCACGCACTTGCGGTACGGGAAGAGGAACCTCTACGCACCCTCCGGACACAGCGATTCGGCCTAACTTGAAATTGAGGGAAGGGATGGGAGCCAACCCAACAGTGAACTCGATGATGGAGCGCGACCATCACCCCGTAGTCGCAAGAGCCATACGCCACATCGAATTCCTGCCGTTTGATCCCCTGGGCTGCATAACCCGGGCCGCGATCACCACTGCTTAGGTCAAGCCCTGAGCATCTCTCGGCAGAGACGTGATCGCTTTCCTTGCCTGCCAGGCCCCAGACAGGTGAAACGTGAACACCAGAGACACCCGACCAGATCGCTGCTGATTTGCAACCGGTGCCAAGGCGCTCCTTACGGGGCGCCTTTCGCAGGTTTCAGCGACCATCAGATGTGGAACACCGCCGCAGCCTGCTTCAACTGGTCGCGCCTCTGAACCAGTTGCTCCATGGTCGTTTCGACGAGAATGACTGAGCCAGCCCGCTCGAGGCGATTGCCCAGGACCCTCAAAGCCTGAAGTGCAGCATCCTCTCGTTCCCCATCACGGGACGGCGCGCCAGCACGAACCAACCGGCGTGGAAATCCATGAAGGGCTTTGGTGACTGGAATGCCGTGAAAAAACCTTTTTTGATAACAGCGGTCTCTTGGATCGCCTGTTCGCCCAATCGCGCTGACGCCTGTGTGTGAACTGCTTGCCCTCAACGCCAACACTCCAACCGACATGGCGTTCTCCTTCCGCGGCCTCAGCCGCCGCGGCGGGGCCGTTGGTGAACACGCCGATGGCTGGGGTCTCGCCAGTTTCACGCCGGATGGATCCGGTCTTGATCTGATCCGAGAAGACGCACCGGCTGCCTTTTCCCAGCTGGCCGATCAGATGGCGGAGCGCTCGCCCAAAGCGTTGGTGTCGATCGCTCACATCCGCAAGGCGACCCAAGGGCTGGTGGCGCTTGAGAACTGCCATCCCTTTGCCCGCAGTTGGAAGGGGCAGACCTGGGTGTTTGCCCACAACGGCAACCTCGATGGAGCGATACCCAGCAGGGAGATCTACCGCCCGTTTGGTTCCACCGACAGCGAGGCCGCCTTCTGCTGGATCCTCGAGCAACTTGAACAGGAGGGGGTGGATCCCGAGAACCCACAGCTGATCTCAACCCGGCTGCACATCTACGCCACGGAGCTAGCCCGGATGGGCACCTTCAACGCCCTGATCTCCAACGGCCAGTGGCTGTTCGCCACCGCCACAACACGCCTGCACTGGCTGACGCGACGGGCACCGTTCACCACCGCCACCCTCGCCGATCCGCCCCTGCAGATCGACTTCGCGCCGCTCACCTCCAGCTCCGATGTGGTGACGATCCTGAGCACCGAGCCGCTCACCACCGATGAAGCCTGGAGCGCGGTGGACTCCGGCTCCTCGATGCTCTGGATGAACGGCGAGTGCCTACACCTGCACCACAAGCCATGACCACCACGATGCAGCCGGTGACCCTGGCGGAGGCCTCGCGCTTCTGGTTCAAGCTCGGCTGGGTGAGCTTCGGTGGACCGGCCGGGCAGATCGCCCTGCTGCAGCGCGAATTGGTGGAGCGGCGCCGTTGGCTCTCGGAGCGTCGCTATCTGCACGCCCTCAACTACTGCATGTTGTTGCCCGGCCCGGAGGCCATGCAACTGGCCACCTATCTGGGCTGGCTGATGCATGGGGTGCCCGGGGGCCTAATCGCAGGGGGATTGTTTGTGATCCCCTCGGTGTTCGTGCTCACAGCCCTCGCGAGCATCTATGCGCTCTGGGGGCAACTGCCGCTGTTGGCCTCGGTGTTTGCCGTGCTCAAGCCGGCCGTGTTGGCGATTGTGCTGATGGCGGCCTGGCGGATTGGACGCCGCACCCTGCGGACTCCGTTGCTGGTGGCTCTGGCGATCGCAGGCTTTCTGGCCCTGGCCGTGTTCAACCTGCCCTACCCGATCGTTGTGATCGCAGCGGGGCTGATCGGTCTGCTCGCTGCGCGTTGGCGGCCCTCTCTCCTGCTGGCCGCTCGACCCCATAGATCCGCCGCCGCCACAGACGCGGATGATCACGGCAATGCCCTGCATGACGACCACACTGAAAGCCCGGAGCACGCCCGCTTATCGCGACGGCGCCTTGCCCTCACGCTGTTGATCTGGGCCCTTGCTCTGGTGCTGCCCTTAGCCGTTCTCGTGATCTCCGGAGGCTGGAACGGAAGCCTGGCCTTGATGGCCCGCTTCTTCACGCGGGTGGCGCTGCTCAGCTTCGGGGGGGCCTACGCCGTATTGCCCTACGTGGCCCAGGGAGCGGTGGAGCAGTTCAGTTGGCTGTCGTCGAGTCAGATGCTCGATGGCTTGGCCCTGGGGGAAACCACGCCAGGTCCACTGATCATGGTGGTGGCGTTCGTGGGCTTCATGGGCGGCTGGAATCAGGCCCTGGCCGCTGGTTCCAGCCCCTGGTTGCCAGCGTTGGCAGCGGTGCTCGTCACCGTGTGGTTCACCTTCCTGCCCTCCTTTGGTTTCATCCTGGCGGGTGCACCATTGGTGGAGGCCTCACGCGGTGATCTGCGCTTTGGTGCCCCCCTTAGTGCGATCACTGCCGTGGTGGTGGGGATGATCGCCAGCCTGGCTCTGTTTTTTGCTGGCCCCGTGCTGTTTAGCAAGGGAATGTTCCAGCCCTGGGCCGCTGTGGTGGTGATCGCGGCGCTGATCGCACAACTCAAACTGCGCTGGAGTGTGCTCCAGGTGATTGGCGCAGCAGCCGGCCTCGGAGTAGCCGTGGCGGGTGTGACCCAAGCTCTGAGCTGAACAGCAGCGGTGCAGAGTTCTTTGTTGAAGACTTCGTCATCGTCAGTCAAGTGAATGAGGGACGACAGCCCCCAGGCACAGTCGAGCGCGACAGGTCAGCAGTGGACCTTGCAACCGGTGCTCAGCGGTTCTTCACGCAATAGCGGCCTGAGCTGAACCAGCCCACAGGGCAGGTGCTGCCTTGCTTGTGAATCGCTTCACGGTTGTTGCTGGGGCTGCTGAGGCAGTAGTTGCCGGAGCTGTAGAAACCGATCGGGCAACTGTTGCCTGTTTTCTCCAAGGCGCCGCGGGCGTTGCCGCCCTTCGAGGGCACGCAGTAGTTGCCGGAGCTGTAGTAGCCGATCGGGCACCCTCCCACTTTTGGGAGGGGTCTGACCGGTTGCTGGGCCAGCGCGGATGAGGCAGAAGCCAGCGCAATCAGAACTGGGAGGAGGGCTTTCATGAAAGGCGCAGTGCTTTGGTGTCGGAACCAATCACACGCTCGCGCGCGGAGCTCCAAAGGCCCCGCTGCACCAGCCATCGTTTGATCGCCTCTACAACGCGGCCACGGCGGCTGGAGAGCCAGAGCGAGCGTTTGAAACGGCGAATGCGTTCTTGACGCCTGATCTCCAGCTCGCGGATCACGATGCTGTGCAGCTCCATCTCAGCGGTATCGGCTGCCAGGCCAAGCTCATCTCGGTAATAGCGAGCGATCCAGTTGCTGTAGCCGTTCGTCATCCATCCCCCTAGCGAGGCGCGTGTAGTCCTCGTGGCCTTCCTCACTCAGGCACATCGCTCAGGAGTCTTTGATCGAAATTTTGGCCCCATAGGCTGATTCCTGCCGCTTGGTGGCCCGATGCGTCAGCTCCTTGCTCTGGGCCTTCTTGCTTCTGCATGGGCTATGCCAGCCCTCGCCCAAGTGCAGAGCGCCACCGTGCTCTCGGTTGGCGATGGCGACACCCTGCGTGTGCGCGAGGGCAACCGAACCCTCAACGTGCGCCTGGCTTGCATCGATGCGCCGGAAACCAGCCAGGCGCCCCATGGCGCCAGTGCCCGGTCCCAGCTGCAGGCCCTCGCCCCGGTGGGCTCAACCGTTGAACTGCGCGTCAAGACCAACGATCGCTACGGCCGCTCCGTGGCCGAACTCAGCCGAGGCGGCCGCAATTTCAACCAGGCTTTAGTGGCCTCCGGCGCGGCGTTTGTGTATTGGCAATACATCGCGCGCTGCGACCGACAGACCTACGGGCACCTGGAAACCGAAGCGCGCCTCAAGGGGCTGGGGGTCTGGGGCGTGAGCGGCGGTGTGATGCGCCCGTGGGAGTACAGATCCCGCCAGCGAACGTCCAGTTCAAGCTCTCCAGCACCCTCAGGCCGG
>VGPT01000088.1 GCA_016882485.1 Cyanobacteria bacterium M_surface_10_m1_298 | reverse complement strand
TTGGTTGTGATCCATTGGTTGTGATCAAGCCGTGATTCCCTTGCTCAGCCCAGAGGCGGCGCGAGGACCAACCGCCATCGCCTTGGGCAGCTTTGACGGCCTGCACGAGGGCCATCGCCGTGTGATTGCCAGCGTCACCCGCCGCGCTGCGGAACGGAGCCTGGTGCCCACGGTGGTCAGCTTCTGGCCCCACCCCCGTGAGGTGCTGTTCGGAGAGGCCCGGCTGCGGCTCGATTTGCCTTCGGAAAAGTTGTCCCTGCTGCAGCCCCTGGGCATCCAGCAGCTGGTGCTCGTTCCCTTCACCCGGGCGCTGGCGCAGTTCAGCCCTGAGGATTTCGTGCAGAAGGTGCTGGTGCAGCAGCTGCAGGCTCAGGTGGTAGCGGTGGGCGAAAACTTTCGCTTTGGAGCCGGCCGCAGCGGGGACATCCACACCCTCCAGCAGCTGGGGGGCGATCACGGCATTGAGGTGTTGGTGCAGCCCCTGCTGTCTGATCAGCAGGAGCGCCTGAGCAGCAGTCGCATCCGCCGTGCTTTGGCGGCGGGTGAGCTGGGACAGGCGGCGGAGCTGCTCGGTCGCCCTTACCGCTTTGGCGGGCTGGTGGGCCATGGACGCGGCCTCGGTCGCCAACTGGGCTGGCCCACCGCCAACCTGCAGGTTGATGGCCGCAAGTTCCTGCCCCTGGAAGGGGTCTATGCCGCCTGGGCTTGGCTCGATCACCAACGCCTGCCCGCGGTGATGAACCTGGGCCCCCAGCCCACGGTGGATCCCACGGCCCCCTCGGCGGTGGAGGTGCATTTGCTGGGGCGTCAGCTGGATTTGGTGGGCGCTGAACTCCTGGTGGAGCCGGTGGCGTTGCTCCGGCGGCAGCAGCGTTTCGAGAACGTTGAGGCCCTTGTCGATCAGATCGGGCGCGACGCCCAAGAGGCTGAACGCCTGCTGGCCTCAGCTGCTGGGGTAGGCGTTGGTCAGGCCCCAGCTGATGAAGGCGGCGATGGCCCCCAGCAGCAGAATCCCTGAGATCAGCACCACCATCGGGCTGTCGGATCCGCCCTGGGCCATAGCCGTTCGCCGTTGTTGCTGCCCAAACCTAAGCAGAGTCCCCCGCCTTTGCCCCCTGCCATGACGAGTCCAGAACAACAAGCGGCGGTGTGGCGTTTGCTGGACGCCAATCTCGATCGCTCCCGAGAGGGGCTTCGGGTGGTGGAGGACTGGTGCCGTTTCGCCCTGGATCGCGCCGATCTGGTGGCGCGCCTCAAGGATCTCCGCCAGCGGCTCGGCCTGCTCCATGCTGAGCGCTACAAGCAGGCCCGGCACACCGCATCCGATGTGGCGGCCGGCATGGCCCACCTTGCCCAGGCCGAGCGCACGAATCCCCAGGCGGTGGTGTCTGCCAATTGCGGCCGGGTGCAGGAGGCCCTGCGGGTGCTCGAGGAGTTCGGCCGCGCCGAGGATCCCGCTCTGGCGGCTGAGGCGGCGTCGGCTCGCTATGCGCTCTATGACCTGGAGGTGGAGTTGCTGAGGGCCAGCTCCGGGGGCGATCACCGCCGTGCCCTGCTGCAGACCTGCCGTCTCTACCTGGTGACTAGTCCGTCCGATCAGCTGGAGAGGGTGGTGGAGGCGGCCCTCGACGGCGGGGTGCGACTGGTGCAATACCGGGCCAAGGAAGGAAGCTTGGCTCCAGGCGGCGAGCCGATCACCGATGCCCATCGTCTGGAGCAGGCGAGGGCCCTGCGGCAGCTCTGCAGCCGCTATGGAGCCCTGTTTCTGGTCAACGACCGCATCGACATCGCCCTGGCGGTGGATGCCGATGGGGTGCATCTGGGGCAGGGGGATCTGCCGCCGGCCCTGGCCCGCCGTTTGCTTGGGCCCGAGAAGCTGATCGGCCGCAGCACCCACGCCATCAGTCAGCTGCGCCTGGCGGTGTCCGATGGCTGTGATTACGTCGGGGTGGGTCCGGTCAATGCCACCCCCACCAAGCCAGGCCGCGACCCTGTGGGACTCGACTACGTGAGGCAGGCCGCGGCAGAAAGCCCGATCCCCTTCTTTGCCATCGGGGGGATCGAACTCGGCAATCTGTCAGCGGTGCAGGAGGCAGGCGGTCGCCGGGTTGCGGTGGTGCGGGCCATCACCGAGGCCGGCGATCCGGCCGCAGCGGCCCGGCAGCTGCTGGAGGCCCTCGCATGATCTCCGTGCGCGTGAATGGTGAGCCCGCCCAGTGCCCGCCAGGGTTGAACCTGTTGCAGCTGCTGGAGCACCTGGGCTACAAGCCGCAGCTGGTGGTGGTGGAGTTCAACGGAGAGATCCTTCCCCGGGCCCGCTGGGCGGATCAAGCGGTACGGGAAGCCGATGGGATCGAGGTGGTCACCATCGTTGGCGGTGGTTCCTAGATTCCAAGCCAGCAAAGGAGCCGACTTGGCCGATCAGCGTCACTCCATCCTCCTGCGCCGTTTGCTGAGTGGCCTGATGCTGCCGGCGCTGCTCTCGGTGCTGCTGGTGTTGCCCCAGCCCAGCCTCGCCGCCAGTGGCGGCCGCATCGGGGGAGGCAGCTTCCGCTCTGCTCCATCGATGCCCCGCGGTTACGGGGGCGGCTACCAGCGCGGCTACGGAGGCGGGGGAAACCGGGGTGGCTACGGCGGTGGCTTCGGCTTCCCCTTCATCGTTCCCTTTTTCTTTGGGGGAGGCGGCCTGTTTGGCTTCCTGATCCTGATGGCCGTGGTCGGTCTGCTGGTGAATGCTCTGCGAGGCGGCGGTCAGGCGCTTCCGGCAGGAGGCAATGGAGGCAATCTCGATCGCTACCAGCCCGAGGGTCCGGTGGCGATTGCCCAGCTGCAGGTGGGTCTGCTGGCCTCGGCGCGGGAGCTGCAGAGGGATCTGCGGCAGCTGGCGGGCAGCTCTGACACCAGCAGCAGTGCTGGTCTCCAGAGGGTTCTCCAAGACAGCACCCTGGCCCTGCTGCGCCATCCCGATCTCTGGGTCTACGCCAACGCTGAGGTCGGTCAGGTGCCCTTCCCCTCGGCGGAATCCACCTTCAATCGCCTCTCGATGACGGAGCGCAGCAAGCTGCGCAGTGAGGTCACCAGCAATGTCTCCGGGAGCATCTCCCGCGATGCAGGATCCGCCGCTGGAGACGCCGATGCGGTGAGCGATTACATCGCCGTGACCGTGCTGGTGGCGAGCCGTGGTCGCATTCCCCTCAACCCTGTCAATGGCTCCGAGGATCTGCGAGAAGCCCTGCGGATCATCGGCTCAGTCCCGTCTGATCAGCTCTTGGCTCTGGAGGTGATCTGGCAGCCCGAAGGCGCGGGTGACGTGCTGAGCGCCGACGAGTTGCTCACGGCCTACCCCCAGCTCAAGCACCTCTGATCCGGCAATTCCGCGAGTTCGATCTCTTTCGATTTCCTCAAGATTTATGGAATTAAAGAAACTCTTCTGCTCCTGATCGGCTGAAGCGGTTGTGATTCGGTTGGTTGGATTTGTAGGGTTAGCGTCCTACTTTTTTCAGTCGTGTCTGCCCCGCGTCACAAGCCCGCCACCGCCGCGATGAAGTGGCAGGCCAATGGTGAGCTGGCGGGTGGTGATCTGCAGGCTCTTCTGAGCCGCCTTAACCAGGTGGAGAGTGCAGAGCGCGCACGGGAGCTGGAGTGGCTCGGTCGCCACGACGAGCAGCAAAGCGCCTAATCCTGAAGGTCACACGCAGATTCGTCTGCTGGAGGTTGCCGCCCCCCGGGGAGTTCCCCACACTGCGGATCACCTGCGCCGATCGCATGGCTCCACGCTCGCTTCAGTGGGTGAACACTCCCGTTCTGATGGAAGCGTTGGATCGTTACGAGCAGGGTCGTTTGCCCCGATCGATGCGTCTGTGGGTGGAGGCGGTCCTCGAGTTGGAGCGCCCCCTCAGGGGCCCTCTGCGGCCCCACTGCTGAGCAGGATGCGAAGGGCGGCCATGGCCGCGCCGTAGCCATTGTCGATATTCACCACGCTCAGCCCCGGGGCGCAGCTGGCGAGCATGCCGTGCAGCGCCGCCATCCCACCGGCGCTGACCCCATAGCCCACGCTCACGGGAACGGCGATCACCGGTTGAGGAACCAGGCCTGCCACCACGGTGGGGAGAGCTCCCTCCATGCCGGCGCAGACGATTAGAACCCGCGCCTGCCGCAATCGATCCTGCTGATCGAGCAGGCGGTGCAGACCGGCCACCCCCACATCCAGCAGGCGATCGCAGCGGATGCCATGCCAGTGCAGGGCCAGCTGGGCTTCACTGGCCACCGGCAGATCACTGGTGCCTCCGCTGAGCACCAACACCTCCCCCTGTTCGGGGTTGAGGGCCGCGGGAGCTCCGAGGGTGAGACATCGGGCGTCGGGGTGATAGTTGAGGCTCGCTGCTTCCTGGGGTAGACGCTGGGCAACGGCCTCGGCTTTGCCGGGATCAACGCGGGTGGCTAGGGCTAGCTCGCCTTGCTGCTGCAGAGAGAGCAGGATCGCTGCGATCTGATCAGCACTTTTGTGTTCACCCCAGATCGCCTCCACCATGCCCAGGCGCTGGCGGCGTTGCAGATCGAGGCGGGCAATGTCCGGGTTCACGCCGCCGGTTGCAGCTCGCCTTCAAACACCAGGGGGAAGGGATTGCCCTGGCGTGTGCCGGTGGCCTGGCGGGCCAATTCCTCGAAGCGTTCCTGCACCCCCTCCACCTCTTCAATGGGGATGGCCTTCCACTGCTCACGGCTGGCCCAGCGGATCAGCAGGGTCCCCTCTTCGCGTTCGGGGTCCCAGAGCAGATCGCGACCCAGGTAACCGGCTTGCTGCTCCAGCCACGGTTCCCAGCTGCCCTGCTCGGCCTCCAGCCAGGCGGATCTCGCTTCGGCGGGCACTTTGACGCGCAGGTGCTCCACCACGGCGACTTCGAAGGTCCCGCCGGGCTGCTGCTGCTCGGCGATTGCCACATCGGGATGGCCGGCCAGCAGCATCAGCAGGCAAAGCACGTGGGCAAGAACCCTAGCCAGTGGGCGCCAGCTCATGGCTTCTGGAGCAGGACCACAGCGTGGCAGGAGATGCCTTCCTCGCGCCCCTCGGCTCCGAGCTTTTCATTGGTGGTGGCCTTCACCCCCACCTGATCGGGCTCCAGACCCATGCGGCCCGCGATGGACGCTCGCATCGAGGTGATGTGCGGCTTGAGCTTGGGGCGCTCGGCGATCACCACCGAATCCACATTGATCACGCTCCAGCCCCGCTCGGCCACCAGGGCCACCACCTGCTCGAGCAGCACCAGGCTGTCGGCCCCTTTCCACTGGGGATCATCAGGGGGGAAATACTTGCCGATATCCCCCAGGGAGAGGGCCCCGAGCAGGGCATCCATGATCGCGTGCACCAGCACGTCGGCATCGCTGTGCCCATCGAGCCCCAGCCCGGCGGGATGCTCCAGCTGCTGGCCCCCCAGGATCAGCGGCCGGCCCGGCACTAGGCGGTGGATGTCATAGCCATTGCCGAT
>VGPT01000087.1 GCA_016882485.1 Cyanobacteria bacterium M_surface_10_m1_298 | reverse complement strand
GGAGAGCGGGCCATTGCGGAGGCGGAGCTGATCTGTTTCGACAATCCCCGCCCCGGCCGGGCCTATGAGGTGTCGATCACGCTTCCGGAATTCACCTGCAAGTGTCCCTTCTCCGGCTATCCCGACTTCGCCACCCTCCGCTTGACCTACCAGCCCGGTCCTCGGGTGATGGAGCTCAAGGCGATCAAGCTCTACGTGAACAGCTACCGCGACCGCTCGATCTCCCATGAGGAGGTCACCAACCGGATCCTTGATGACTTCGTTGCGGCGTGCGAGCCGGTGTGGATGCAGCTCGAGGCCGACTTCAATCCCCGCGGCAATGTGCACACGGTGATCCGAGCCACCCACGGCACGCGTCAGCTCTGCTGATCAGTTCTGCCGGACCTCGGCCAGCAGCGCTGGGAGCTCCGTGGCCAGGGCGGTGAGGTTGCGGTTGCAGAGCCCGCCCACATGCAACTTCTGACTGCTGGGTTCGGCAATCGCCCAGAGCTGCCGTGTCGCGATCAGGCTTAAGGCCCCGCCGAGCAGGGCGATGCCGAAGCCCCCGTACACCAGGGGCACCCCCGGGTCACGTTTCAACAGGATGCCGCTGGCGGGCACCACCCCCGCCACCTTCAGGGGGATTCCCTCGATCTCTGTGGGCTCCGCTCCTGGAATCAGGCTGCCCAGAATCTCAGCGTCGGCGGAATAGACCGTGATCGGTCCCTGCTCGCTGGAGAGGGAGAGCAGAACGGGATTGCTGCCATCGGGTCGGGTGGGCAGCACGATCCCCCAGACCTGATCCCCCAATTGCGGAAAGCTCTGCAGCGGGAGTTCCAGGATCGGGCTCTTGCCCAGTTGCACCTGAACCGCCGCCAGGGACCAATCCGCCTGATAGAGGGTCATGCCGCGGTAGCGCAGGGGGTGGTTCACGCTGATCTCCTCGGTTTCACTGGCCCCACCGCTGCCTGGCTTCAGGGTCAGAAGCGAGCGAAATTGCTCGGGGCGTCCGGCGGGGTCGCGTTCCACTCCAAAGCGATCGAGGGTCACGGTGACCTGGGTTTCGCCGCGGCTGTTGAGCAGTTCCAGTTCGTTCCCGGGGGCGAGGAAGCGCTCGAGGCGCTGGCCTCCGAGGGATCCCCAGGCTGCCCCCACCATCAGGACCACCAAGCCGGCGTGCACCAGGAGGGGCCCGACCCGGCCGCTCACCCCGCGGCGGGCGGAGAGGCGATTGTCATGGCGTTGCAGTTGCCATCCCTTGGCTTGGAGCAGATCCTCCAGGCGCTGCAAACGGGCCTTTGGGTCGTCGCAGACCAGGGTTTCGGCCAGGGTGAGTTTGCTCAGCTGCCGAGGCGTTTGGTAATCAATCCAGCGCAGCGCCGCCTGGAGCGCGGGCCACTGCCGCCTCCAGCTGCAGAGAATCAAGGCCAGTCCCAGCCAGGCCAGCAGCGCCAGAAACCAGCTACTGGAATACACATGGTCGAGCTGGAGCCCCAGCACGCGGTCCCCGTTGAGCAGCCCCAGCCAGGGTTCGGCGTCGTAGACCCGGTGGTAGAGCTCCGCGGATTCTTTTTGAGGGATCAGGGTGCCGAGACCACTGGCCGCGGCGATCACAATCAACAGCCCGATGGCCACCCGCAGGTCGGAGATCCAGGCGATCAGGCGCTTCATCAGGAGAGTCAAAGTCTTGGCGTCAGGTCCAGCGGGCCAGCAGGGTGAGGCAGCCTGTGAGCAGCAGCACCGCGCCGCTCACGGGAGGAACCCATTGGCCCAGGGAGCGAAGCGCGAGCAGCCGTGGCGCCCAGGCGGCCGCAGTGCCCGCCAATAGCAGAGGCATCACCTGCCCCCCGGCAAAGGCGCTCAGCAGAACAACTCCAGCGAAGGGGTTACCCGCCTGGGCGATCCAGGCCAGCAACACCGCCAGCACAGGGGTGGTGCAGGGTGAAGCGGCCAGGCCAAAGGCCAGCCCAGCCGCGAGGGGCGCCAGGGCCGGAGGCACCCGCTGACGCCACTGCTCTGGATCTGGTCCTGCCGGCAGTTGGAGCGGCAGCAGCCCCAGCAGGTTGAGGCCCATGACCACGGCCAGCAGGGCCACCAGGGTGGGAATGAAGCCCGGCACCTGCCCGTAGATGCGTCCGAGGGCACCACTGGCCAGGCCCAGCAGCACCAGGGAGCTGACGATGCCTGCGCAGAAGCTGAGGCTGCGCACCCAGGGGGCCTGACCGGAGCGATCGAAACCGGCCAGGTAGGCCAGGGTCACCGGCAACAGGGAGAGGGAGCAGGGGCCAAGGCTGGTGAGCAACCCTCCGGCAAACACCAAGCCCACGGTGAGGGGCCCTGGATGGGCCAGGGAACTGCTCAGCAGCTGCTCGCCGCTACGGGCCCAATCCGCCAGGGCCGGAGCCAGCATGGGGGCATCAGCAGCGCAGGGCGTTCAGCCTATCGGCACGCTCTCCCGCCTGGCCTGCAGGCGGCGGTTGCGGCGAATCTTCCCGGTCTCCAGTCCCGCCCCCTCGAGGGAGCAGCGCAGCAGCAGGCCGGCGGTGAGCAGGCTGGAGAGAAGGGAATTGCCTCCGTAGCTGATCATCGGCAGTGGCAGACCGGTGGTGGGCATGGCCCCGCTGGCCACTGCGATGTTGAGGATCGACTGGAGCACCAGCAAGGTGGTGCAGCCGATGGCCACGAGCCGATGTTGGTTGCTGCGGCAACTCAGGGCGATCCGCAGGCCCACAAAGCCGAACAGCAGCAGGAACACCAGTAACACCAGGGATCCCACATAGCCGAACTCCTCGGCGAACACCGCGAAGATGAAATCGGTGCTCTGGATGGGTAGGTATTGGAGCTTTTGGGTCGAGAGCCCGAAACCCTCGCCCCAGAGGCCTCCTGAGCCCACGGCCAAAAGGCTTTGCACCAGCTGATAACCATCGCCTTGGGGGTCTTTCCAGGGGTTGAGGAAGGAGGTGACCCGGATCCGCTGGTATTCGTTAATCGAGATGCTGCCGATGGCGACTGCTAACCCGCCTGCTGCCGTGCCGAGCATCGACCACATCGGCAAGCCTGAGGCCAGGGCCATCAACCACAGGAGCATGCCGCAGAGGGAGGCGGTGCTGAGGTTGGGCTGTTTGAGGATCAGTCCGAGGGTCACGGCGAACACCCCCAGCCAGATCACCTTTTGATCATTGGAGATGCGACCCCAGTGGGAAAACAGGGCGGCCCCCTGCAGCACCAGGAAGGGTTTGATCAGCTCGGTGGGCTGGATCTGAATCGGCCCGATCACGAGCCAGCGACTGGCCCCATTCACCGTGCTGCCGATCACCAGGGTCAAGCCAACCAGTAGCGCGCCGATGAGCAGGGCAGGGCCAGCGAGGCGCAGCCAACGCCGCAGGTTGATGCTCACACCTGCGTAGAGCAATCCCCAGCTGGCCAGCATCCAGAGGGCCTGCCGCTTGAGGTAATAGGTCGCATCGCCCATCTCGCGGGCTGCGACCCACCAGCTGGCGGAGCCCAGGATCGCCAGGCCTAGCAACGACCAAAGGGCAATCATCCCCAGCAGCAACCTGGCTTCCGCAGGCCAGAGCTCAAACGGAACCGGAAGCCAGGCATGCTGACGCGCCGGGCTGGCCGAGCTGGAATCTTGATTGGAGTCTTGTCGGCCGTTGGGGCGCAAGGAGGGGTCCTGAAGAGGTTCCGACTATCCCCTATTTCTGGGGTTCGTGCCAACAAAAAAGCCCGGAATGGCCGGGCTTTGCTGGAGTTGTGTCAGCGCTGAAGGATCAGTTGCCGACGTTCACCTGACGGCGACCGGTGACGAGTTCAACCTTCAGGATTTTTCCGCCCTGCTTCATGATCCGCTGCTGTTCAGCGAACCAGCTCTCATAGGGCACCCACTTGGTGAAGAAGGTGTTCTGCAGCTCGCGCTGGGAACGGGCCTTCTCCGGGCAGGGGATGCAAGCTGTGACTTTGAAGAGGCGCATGGGTAGATCCGCGAGGTGTGCCGAAGGCAGGGATCAGTTACCCAGGCCGGAGCTGATGTAGTCGAAGTACACGCCCATTTCACGGCCGGCGTCAGGACCCACCAGGGAGGCGGTCACTTCCTTCATGGCCTGGATCGACTGCACGGTGGCACCGATGGGCACACCCAGGGAGTTGTAGGTCTCCTTGAGGCCGTTCAGCACACGCTCGTCGAGGATCGAGGTGTCGCCCGCCAGCATGGCGTAGGTGGCGTAGCGCAGGTAGTAGTCCAGGTCGCGGATGCAGGCTGCATAGCGACGGGTGGTGTACATGTTGCCGCCCGGACGGGTGATGTCCGAGTAGAGCAGGGCCTTGGCGACGGCTTCTTTGATGATGGCCGAGGCGTTGGCGCTAATGGTGGCGGCGGCGCGAACGCGCAGCTCACCGGAGGCGAAGTACTGCTCCAGACGGCCCATGGAGGAGCTGTCCAGATACAGGCCCTGAACGTCGGCCTGATTGATGACGTTGGTGATTGCGTCTTGCATGAAACCTGTTCGGAGAGGCGGTGATCAGAGGGAAAGCAACCTCAGGAGAGGGCGCCAACGACGTAGTCGAAGTAGAAGCCAGCCTCTTCGGCATCAGCACCGGTGAGCAGGCTCATGGCAGCGTTCTTCATTTCGCGAACTGCTTCTGCCATGGCTTCCAGGGGAGTGCCTAGGGAGCGGTACATCTCCTTGGCGCCGATGATGCCGATCTCTTCGATCGGGGTCACATCGCCGGCGATGATCCCGTAGGTCACCAGGCGCAGGTAGTAGTCCATGTCGCGCAGGCAGGAGGCGGTCATCTCCTCGCCGTAGGCGTTGCCGCCAGGGGAGATCACGTCTGGACGCTTCTGGAACAGGGCGCTGCCAGCCGTCTTGACGATGCGCTCACGGCTTTCGCTCAGGACCTGGGCAACGCGGAGACGGCGCTGGCCGCCACTCACGAATGCCTTGATCTGGTCGAGTTCGCCAGGGCTGAGATAGCGGGCTTCGGCGTCCGCGTTGATGATCGAGTTGGAGACGATGCTCATGCAGTTCTGCCTCGAAACAAGCGGTCGCCTGAACGGAGACCGATATCCGGTGGGTAAGGGAAGGTTTCCAGGGTGCCGAAGCGCAGTGACCTGCGCGGTGGCGTTCTGAAGGTGGCAACAGCAAGGCTGTGCGCCGAGTCATTCTGTGCCAGCACCGTGCAGCTCCCTGGCGGCCGGTAACAGTTCTTTACGGCGATCTGGATCGCCAAGAAGCCTTGCCTGAACTGGCTTTAGCTCCTGTGAAGAATAAGCTTGATCTGACGCAGTTGTTGACAATCAAGCGGCCCCGTGTGCTCGCTTGATTGTCTGACATGTTGCTTAATTCTTTCTTTTCTTAACAAGAAATCGGCCCAATAAAAAACCCCGGCCCTGTGGGGCTGGGGTTGGATGGGGAGTGAGGGATCGGCAGTTGAGGGCCGGATTGGACCCTTCGAAGATCAGTTCCCGACAGGGTTCATGGCGGCATTGCCGCCGTAGAGGGAGGCGGTGCGGTTCACGTTGATTAGGGGTTGTCCATCGCTAGTGGACATGCCCTTGAGATGGGGAACGGTGTTCCGTCCGAAGCTGCGGAGGTACTCCTCGCTG
>VGPT01000086.1 GCA_016882485.1 Cyanobacteria bacterium M_surface_10_m1_298 | reverse complement strand
CGCGCAGACGGAACTGAACTTTCTCTTGGCCCCAACCCTCAGCTTCAGCCGCGGCGGTGATCGCCTGCTTCGCCTTGCCGCTGGGGAGGCCATCGAAACGGCCGGAGTGGATCAGCACACCGGCTTCGGTCCAGGCGCCGCCTTCAAAAGCGTGCTCATCACAACCTTCGGGAATGATCACCTGCTGCACCGGCAGTTCGTACTGGCGGGCGAACAGAAAATCGCGCTGGTCGTGGGCCGGCACACCCATCACGGCGCCGGTGCCGTAGTCGGCGAGCACGTAGTCGGCGATCCAGAGCGGAATCAGCTCGCCGTTGGCGGGGTTGCGCACCTGGGCGCCAATGGGAACGCCGCGCTTTGGCTTGTCTTCCGCGGTGCGTTCCTGTTCGCTCTGGCGCGACACCAGATCGCAGAACGCCTCCACTGCGATTTCCTGGTCAGCCGTGGTGAGCTGTGCCACCAGCGGGTGCTCCGGTGCCAGCACTACATAGGAGGCCCCGAAGATCGTGTCCGGCCGGGTGGTGAACACGGTGATGCGCTCGGCCGTGTCGTTGCCGGCCGCGTCCACCACGCTGAACTGAAGCTCGGCGCCGGTGCTGCGGCCGATCCAGTTGGCCTGCATCGTGCGCACGCGCTCCGGCCACCCCTCGAGCTTGCTCAGGTCGTCGAGCAGCTGCTGGGCGTAGTCGGTGATCTTGAGGAACCACTGGCGCAGCTTGCGCTTCTCCACCAGGGCACCGGAGCGCCAGGAGCGGCCTTCGCTATCCACCTGCTCGTTGGCAAGCACGGTCTGATCGATGGGATCCCAGTTGACCGTGGCGTCTTTCTGATAGGCCAGCCCCGAATCGAGGAACTGCAGGAACAGCCACTGGGTCCAGCGGTAGTAGTCGGCGTGGCAGGTGGCGACTTCGCGCTGCCAATCGATCGAGAGCCCCAGCTGGTTGAGCTGCTCGCGCATCGAGGCGATGTTCTGGTCGGTCCAAGCGCCAGGGTCGACACCGCGCTCAATCGCTGCGTTCTCCGCCGGCAGGCCGAAGGCATCCCAGCCCATCGGATGCAACACCTTTTTGCCACGCAGCCGCTGCACCCGCGCCACCACATCGGTGATCACGTAGTTACGCACATGCCCCATGTGCAGGTTCCCCGAGGGATAGGGGAACATCGACAGGGCGTAAAAGGCGTCGTCGCCAGCCTTGAGCTCCGGCGTGTCGTGCAGGCCGTTGTCGTGCCAGGCCCGTTGCCAGCCGGTCTCGATCGCCTGGGGTTGGTAGCGGCTGCTCTCGCTCACGGACGGGCTGGGGTGCGATGGGGCGATGCTCCCACAGCCCCTAGGTGAGGGGTCTGAGCACGGCGATGGCGCGATGGTTGATCAACACCAGATCAGCGCGTGCAGCTGTGGCCGCGCCGCTCTGCAGGGCGAGGTAGTCACCATCCAGCCAGGCTGGAACACCCGAGAGGGAACTCCCTTCGAGAAGCAATACAGAGAGAGGAATCCGGTCTCGAATCCAGACCTGGATCTGGCGCACACCCGGTCGTGAGGTGTCGAGGTCTCCAGCCCGCTGATCCGTCAGGGTGCCCATAGGATCGATCAGATCAGTAGAGGCTCTACCGCCAGGCTGTCGCGCGTGTTCCAGTTCAGCAAGTATCAAGGCCTCGGTAACGACTTTTTGATGCTCGACGGTCGGCAGAGCACCGATCCAGAGTTTGTGTTCGGCCTGAACCCTGAGCTGATCGTCCAGCTGTGTGATCGACGTTTCGGTGTCGGCGCCGACGGTGTGATCCTCGCCCTGCCGGCTGATCAAGGCGGCGAGCTGCGCATGCGGATCTTCAATGCCGATGGCACGGAACCGGAGATGTGCGGCAACGGCATCCGTTGTCTAGCAAGGTTCCTGGCCGACGTGGACGGCGATGGGCCCGGACGACGCTGGCAGGTCGACACCCTCGCCGGTCGGATTGTTCCTGAACTGCTCGCTGACGGCACCATTCGCGTGGATATGGGTGCCCCCTTCCTGCAGCCCGAGCAGATTCCCACCACGCTCGACCTGGGCCCTGCTGGGCTGCCGATGGGTGAATTGGAGGTGGATGGAGAGCGATTCGCCGTGGCTGCTGCCGGGATGGGGAACCCCCATGTGGTGATTCCTGTGGACGAGGTAGAGGAACTCGACCTCGAGCGTTTTGGCAGTCAATTCGAAGTGCATCCCGCCTTCCCGGCCAAAACCAACGTGCATTTCGTGCAGGTGTTGCAACCCGATCACCTGGTGATGCGCGTTTGGGAGCGGGGTGCGGGCCCCACCCTGGCCTGCGGCACGGGAGCCTGCGCCACGCTGGTGGCCTGCCACAGCCTTGGTCTCAGCGCGCGTCAGGCCAGGCTGGATCTGCCGGGCGGTCCGCTGCAGATCCACTGGGATGAAGCCAGTGGCAAGGTGTTCATGGATGGCCCAGCCGAGCACGTCTTTGACGGCGTCATTCCCGATCCGGAAGCGGTGGCTGCTGCCCGCAGCCAGGCGGCTCTGGAGACGGCCCCTGCGATCAGTACTGCCCCACCCCAGGACGCTGCATCAAGCATTGACTGCGCCACCGTGTGTGCCCAGGGCTGCATCCGCCCGGATGACTGCCCCAGTGCTGCGGCCCGTGCCCGGGTGGAAGCGCTGCTGAACAGCACGTCGCTCGACGATCTGGTGACGCTGGCCACCAACTCCTTGGAATCACGCACGCGCGCCCGCTTCGAACGCGACGTGCCCTGAGCTGGCCAGGCTGAGGTGATGGCCTCTTCGCTCCAGAGCTATTTCGATGCCTCCGCCACGACTCCACTGGCGGCGGAGGTGGAGACCGAGATCTCTCGCGTTCAGGCCGCCGCTTGGGCGAATCCCTCCAGCCTCCACGGCTACGGCCTGGCGGCTGCCGAGATGCTCGAGCGATCGCGGCAACGGTTGGCCACAGCCCTTGGGTGCAGTGGTCGGCTGTGTTTCAGCTCAGGGGGCACGGAGTCGATCCACCTGGCGCTGTTCGGTGCTGCGGCGCAGCTTTGGCAGGGCAGTGGTGCGGCACCAAGGCTGCTGATCTCCGCGGTGGAGCATCCAGCCACCACTGCAGCTGCGCAGCGCCTGCAGGAGCAGGGGTGGCAGCTGGATCGGGTCCCGGTCGACCGCCAGGGGTTACTCGATCTGGATCAGCTCGATCGGTTGTTGGCCGCGCCGACCCGAATGGTGTCCCTGATCTGGGGCCAGAGCGAGGTGGGTGCGCTGATGCCCCTCGCCAGAGTCGCCGAACGCTGCCGGCAAGCCGGGGTGCTGCTGCATGTGGATGCCGTGCAGGTGGCGGGCCAGCAGAGGATCGATTTCGATGCCCTTGGGGTGGATCTGATGAGCCTCGCCGCCCACAAGTTGCGAGGGCCGCGGGGCGTTGGCCTGCTGCTGGCGAGACCCGGCCTGACGCTGCAGCCACTGTTCGGTGGAGGCGGGCAGGAGGGTGGCTGGCGATCCGGCACGGAGTCCGTGGCTTTGATCGCCGGCTTTGCTGCGGCGCTGGAACGCCGCCACCGCCTCCTGACGGCGGCCCCCCAGGCGATGCAACAGCTGCGCAACCGTTTGCTGGAGCAGCTGCTCGACTGCCCTGGCTTCAGGCTCTCCGGGCCCGATCCGCTCAGTGACCCGACGGCCAGGCTTCCCCATCACATCAGCCTGCTGGTGAGCTCTGCTTCCGGTGAGCCTTTGCACGGTCGTGCGATGGTCCAGCAACTCTGGAAGCAGGGACTCGCTATCAGCAGCGGTTCGGCTTGCCGTTCCCTCGGCGATGGGCGCAGTGCGGTGCTCTCGGCGATGGGATACGACGCGGCCATGGCGGCCAGTGGCATCCGCATCAGCCTTGGCGACTGGCACCTGCCGGCCGACCTGATCGGCCTTCCGGAGGCTTTGCTGGCGGCCCGGGCCGAACTGAGCGCCTAGGGTCAGCCGACCTGTGGTGCAACGATGCTTCCCGCTGATCTGCGTTCTGCCGAAGCTGAGGCTCTGGGGGCGATCCAGACGGCGCTTGCCGAAGGCGAGAAGGGGCTGTGGACCGTGGAGTTCCGCTTCGAAGGCCTGCGGATCATGCCGGTGGCCCTTCGGCTTCTCGCAGCGCTGACGCCCCGGCATTCCGACGCCAAACTCGTGTTCTCAGATGCTGGAGCCGCCGCTCTCGCACGCCGCGATGCGGCCGATCAGGCGGCGCAGATCAGTGCCCTCGGCGATGTGATGCGCCTGCAGCAGGCGGATGGGGGCAGTGATGGCCTGCTGCTGATGGTCTCCCCGACCCCGGCGGATTACGACGAGGTGGAATCCGTCTGCGCCCAACACCGTGGTCGCGTGGTGCTGATCAACGGCAAGCTCGAAGACGCCGCCGTGGGCATCGGTACCGTCGCCCGCGAGCGCCGCAAGGGCTTCCTTTCGAGTTGGCGCTCGGCCTATGCCCTGCTTCCCACTGCGGAGGGAGCGCTGCGGCATGTCCATCCCTCCGGATGGGAGCTGTATCGCCGTGACCCCGACGGCTACCGCGCCGTCAAGGAGTTCGAGCAGAAGCCTGATGCAGAGCAGATTGCAGAGGCCCTCGACAGTGCGGGCTCTGGGGTGCAGCGTGGCCTGCAGGCCGTGGATCGCTTGCTTGAGGGTCTGAGGAATTAACGCTTGTGCCCGCTGGCTGAGCTCCTTACAGTTCGAACTCTGTTGATCAGCCATGGAATCAGCCTCGCGTCGTTGGTCGCTGGTGGATGCGGGAGCTGCTGTGGCGGTGTTGCTAGCCGCCGCCGGCGTGATTTGGAGTCCGAAGCTCAGCGGCGCCGTCGCCCGTGCCACGGGGGGCTTGGAGCCCGTCACCGTGCTGGTGGATGTGCGCGGCGTTCCTGTAGCCAACTCCGCGGCGTTGATTGCCGGTGCCCGTGAGAGCGGCAAGGTCGCGATCGTGATTCGCAACCAGCCCCATGGCTCCGTGTCGGTGCAGAACGTGATTCCACTGCAGCGCAAAATCTCGGCCGTGTTTGCCGATGGGAAGGTGGTCACTGCACCGGACCCCAATCAGGAGCAGTTCGCCAGCCTCGATGCTCGCTTTGTGCTGAAGGGTGAGGGCCGTAAGGGTGCTGGTGGTGTCGTCTTTGGCAACCAGACCCTCAAGATCGGTGCACCGATTGAGCTGGAGGGCCGCGATTTCCGCCTCACAGGATCGGTGACCGGACTGGCCATCGGCAAGGGCTGAGATGCTCCCCCATCGTTCCTTGCGCCTTGGAGCGGTTCTGCTGACCGTTTCCAGCCTTGCTGGACCCGCCGGTGCCCAAGTGGATGCCGTTACGGCGATTGCTCTCCCCCAGGCTCCGCCGCCCTTGGGGCTGCCCACACTGCAGAGTCAGGTCAGCTGTCCTGCTTTGCAAGCGCGGCTGCGATCGGCGTTGGCAGGCGAATCAGCCGTGTGGAGTGTCAGCGTTGCTGATGCCCAGGGGCGCCTGCTGGCGGATGTCAACGGCCTGGTGCCGCGCATCCCGGCTTCGAACCAGAAGCTGGTCAGCACTGCCCTGGCCCTCGACCGCCTCGGGCCGGACTATTCCCTCACCACACGGCTCTGGCGACGCCCGGACGGATCACTCCG
>VGPT01000085.1 GCA_016882485.1 Cyanobacteria bacterium M_surface_10_m1_298 | reverse complement strand
AGGCCAAGTTCAGCCGATCGGAGCAGCAGACCTTCCATCGCCTGAAGGTGCGGATCAAACGGGAGATCGTCACCATGGGCTGCCCCACGGTGAAGCCCGCCGAACAGGTGGGCACTTATGTGCCGCCCCAGCAGTGGGATGCCCTGATCCGCGATCCAAGCACCCTGGTGGTGGATACCCGCAACGCCTATGAGGTGGCGGTGGGCAGCTTTGAGGGGGCGATCGACCCCGGCACCGAGAGCTTTCGCGAATTTCCGGCCTGGGTGGAGCGTGAGCTGCGCCCCCTGGTGGAGCAACGCCGGCCCAAGGCGATTGCCATGTTCTGCACCGGAGGCATCCGCTGCGAGAAGAGCACGGCCTATCTCCTGCAACAGGGCTTTGAGAACGTGCATCACCTGCAGGGGGGGATCCTGCGCTACCTCGAGGAGATGCCCGAGCAGGAGAGCAGTTGGCAGGGTGAGTGCTACGTGTTCGACCAGCGGGTGAGTGTGAATCACCAGCTTCAACCCGGCAGCTATCGGCTTTGCCATGCCTGCGGTCTGCCCGTCTCACCCTCTGACTGTGAGCAACCCAGTTACCGCGAGGGGGTGAGCTGCCCCCATTGCATCGATCGCTTCTCCGATGCGGATCGGGAGCGCTTTGCTGAGCGCCAGAAGCAGATGCAGTTGGCTCGCCGCCGGGGCGAGCAGCATCTCGGCTAGCTCCGATGCCGCCGGTTCTCTACAGCTTCAGGCGCTGCCCCTATGCGATGCGGGCTCGGCTGGCTCTGGCAGTGGCAGGCCAGGCCGTCGAGCTGCGGGAGGTGTCGCTGCGGGCCAAGCCGCCGGAGCTGCTGGAGGCTTCCGCCAAGGGGACCGTTCCGGTGTTGGTGCTGCCCGATGGCACGGTGATGGAGGAGAGCCTGGCGATCATGCGCTGGGCTCTGGAGCAAGCGGATCCGCAGGGTTGGTTGCAGGCAGAACCCGCTGAAACCGAGGCCTTGATCGCTGAGAACGACGGCCCTTTCAAGCACCATCTCGATCGCTTCAAATATCCAGATCGCTACCCCGGGGAGACATCGGCTCCCCATCGCCGCGCTGCCCTCGCCATTCTTCAGCGCTGGAATCAGCGGCTCGCTGGCGGTGACTGGTTGCTGGGGGCGCATGCCTCGCTGGCGGACTGGGCCCTGCTGCCGTTTGTGCGTCAGTTCTGCCTGGCGGATCCGGATGGCTTTGCAGCCGAGCCGGCTCTGGATGCGTTGCGGGCCTGGCTGGCTGGTTTTGAGCACTCCGAGCTGTTGCAGCAGGTGATGGAGTCACCCTGGGCGGAGCGCCGTTGCTGGAGGTCGCCCCGCTGGCTGTATCACCTGGCGCTGCCCTCCGATTGGCAGCAGGCCCGCCAGCTGGGGGACTACCGGATCTCCACCCGTGGCCAGAGCTTGGAGCAGGTGGGCTTCATCCATGCCAGCTATGCCCATCAACTGGAGGCGACGCACCAGCGCTTTTACGCCGATGTCAGTGACCTGCGTTTGCTGGTGATCGATCCAGACCGATTGGCGGCCCACGGCGTTGCAGTGCGTGCCGAGTCCGCTCCCTGCAGTGGAGAGCTCTTCCCCCATCTCTTTGGCCCCTTGCCGTTGGATGCGGTGTGTCTGGTGGAGTGTTACTCGCGGTAGTGGTGGCGGCAGGCCAAGGTGACCAGGACCTCCGCGTCGACGCGGTAAACGAGCCGGTGCTCGGCATCGATGCGCCTGGACCAGCAGCCGGATAGGGATTCCCTCAGGGCCTCGGGTTTGCCAATGCCCATAAAGGGGTTCCTCAGACAGGCCTGGATCAGTTGGTTGATGCGCCTGAGGGTTTTGCGGTCTTGTCCTTGCCAGTAGAGGTAGTCACTCCAGGCCGCAGGCGTCCAGGTCAGGCGTTCAACGGTCGGCATCGATCAGCGCGTGATCAATCAGCTCCCCTCGATCGGCTTGCTCGAGGGAGTGCTGCAGGTGGGCGGCATTTGCGGGACTGCGCAGCAGATGCATGGTCTCCATCAGGCTGTTGTAGGTATCCAGCGACATCAGAACGGCGCTGCTGGCATCTCGCCGGGTGATCAAGGTGACGTCGGCATCGGACTCGACGCGATCGAGGACCGCTTTGAAGCTTTGCCGAGCTTCGGAAAAGCTGACCACCTGCATGGCTTTGTACGTTCTTCTGTACATCAATCTAGGTTGGGGTGGTGGGGTCGTGCGTCATGAGTGTTCCCGGGCTCGCAGAACTGGAGCAGCGGGCCGCCGCGCGGGAACTGCTGCTGCGGCTGCAGGTGAAGCAGGCCTTGTCGGTCACCACCTTGCGGGTGGTGGTGGCGCGGCCTCGGGAGGGTCAGCCTCCCCTGTTGCTGGGGGAACTCAAGGGCTGGGCCCTGCCTCTGCCGGCTGGCCTGCAGCTCGACACGATGCGCGTTCAGGGCAAGGACACCCAAGGGGTGGGTGCCTTGATCTGGGCTGCCACCTTTGCCTGGGCCCTGGAGGCCACCCCCTGCCGCAGTGCCCGCTTGCTGGCGATCCGCGACAACGATCAGCAGCACCGCCGCCTGGTGCGTTACTTCCGTCAGCTGGGCTTTGAGCCTATCCGGGAGGTGGGGGCAGCGCCGATGGATCTGCCCCTGCGTTTGGTCTGGGGTGGAGCGGGGTTGCTGATGCGAGGCGACATCAGGGCAGGGCTCGAGCGGGTCAGCCGCCGGCTGTGATTGCCGCAGGAGTCGATGTGGGGGGCGCCCGCAAGGGCTTCCATGCCGTCTTGCTCGAGGGCCGAAGCGTGGTGGATCAGCTCAATACCTCCGATGCGGAGACGTTGGCGAGCTGGTGTCTCCGGGCCGAGCGGATTGCGATCGATGCCCCCTGCGGTTGGGCTTTGCCGGGGGAGCGCTCTCGCCTGTGTGAACGCCAACTCTTGGCTGCTGGCATTCACTGCTTCGCGACTCCGACCCGGGAGGTGGCTCTGGCGAGCACGAGCAACTTCTATGGCTGGATGCTTCAGGGCGAATCCCTCTATCAGGCGTTGCAGCAGCAGGGGCTTGCGATTGCCCGGGATGCCCATGCACTTCAAGGGCGCTGCTGTTTTGAGAGCTTCCCCCACGGGATCACCATCGCCCTCTCTCCTCAGATCGAGGTGCGCGCCGCCTTGAAGCTGGAGCAGCGCTCAGCCCTACTGGAGCGCTTTGGCGTTTCGCTGAGTGGCTTGAGCAGCATCGATTGGATTGATGCGGCGGTCTGTGCCTTGGCCGCCCAGCTGCTGTCCGAGCCATGCACGCTGCAGATCTATGGAGAGTCCGAGGGCGGCTTGCTGGTGCTTCCAGCGGCTTCGGCGTGATAACTGCTGCGCACCAGCGGCCCTGAGCGCACATCGGCGAAGCCCAGCTCCCGAGCGATGGCTCCCAGTTGCTCGAACTCGTCGGGTGTCCAGTAGCGATCCACGGGGATGTGCTCCAGCGATGGCCGCAGGTATTGACCAATGGTGAGCCGCTGGCAGTCGACTGAACGCAGATCGTGCATCGCCTCCACTACCTCCTCGAAGCGTTCTCCGAGCCCCAGCATCAAGCCGCTCTTGGTGGGGATCTGCGGAGCCAGCTCCCGCGATGCGGCCAGCAGGCCCAGGGAGCGCCGGTAGGTGGCACCCCGGCGCACCTCTCCCTGCAGGCGCTCCACGGTTTCGAGGTTGTGGTTGAAGCAGACCGGCTCGGCTGAGAGCACCAGCTGCAGGCGTTGCCGTTGGGCCGCCATCGCCTCCGCTTCGTTGCGATAGCCGCCCCAGAAATCGGGGGTGAGCACCTCAATCGCCACCAGGGGGTTGCGGGCTCTGATCGCCGCCATGGCGGACGTGAAGAGGGAGGCGCCGTGGTCGCTCTGGTCGTCTCGGGCTACGGCGGTGAGCACCACGTAACGCAGTCCGAGGGCTTCGACAGCATCCGCCACCCGCTCGGCCTCAGAGGGGTCGAGGGGCAGCGGGGCCAACCCCTTGTCCACCTGGCAGAAGGCGCAACTGCGGGTGCAGATCGGCCCCCCCAGCAGGAAGGTGGCGGTGCCGGAGGCATAGCACTCGCCGCGGTTGGGGCAACGGCCCTCTTCGCAGATGGTGTGGAGCCTCTGCTGCTTCACCACCGCCTGCACCGATTCCAGGGCGCTGGCGTTGCCGATCGGCGAGCGGATCCACTCCGGAAGGCGTTCTTTGGGTGGGGTGGAGCTGTAGCGACTCATGGGATCACTCCATCCGGCGGCGCCCTTCCAGCGCCCGCGCCAGGGTCACCTCATCGGCGTATTCCAGTTCGCTGCCCACCGGCAGCCCGTAGGCGATGCGGCTGACTTGGGTGAAGGGTTTGAGTAAGCGCGCTAGGTAGAGGCTGGTGGTGTCGCCTTCCACTGAGGGGGTGAGCGCCAGGATCACTTCACTGATGCCCTCGCGATCCACCCGCTCCACCAGGGGCTGGATCTTCAGAAGCTCCGGTCCGACCCCATCCATCGGCGAGATCAGACCACCCAGCACGTGGTAGCTGCCCTTGTATTCGCGGGTGCGCTCCAGCGCCAGCAGGTCGCGTGAATCGGCCACCACGCAGAGCACCCCGCTGTTGCGCTCCTCGTTGCGGCAGATCTCACAGAGGGGGTCGGCCGAGAGGTGGAAGCAGCGCTGGCATTGACCCACCTGGCTCTTGGCCGCCAGCAAGGCGTCAGCGAAGGCCTGGATCTGCTCACTCGGTTGGTTCAGCAGATGCAAGGCCAGCCTCTGGGCTGTGCGTGGGCCAATGCCCGGGAGCCGTTCGAACTGATCGATCAGCCGTGCCAGGGGCCGGGTGAAACCGCTCAGAACCGTCCTGGCAACTGGCGGGAATCTAGGTGGACTCCCCACTCCGGCGCAGAGCGGACTGTTGCACGGGAGAATGGCTGGGCCGATTCGCTCCCCGATGGCCATGCTCACCCGCTGGATCTCCCGTGGCCTGCGTTCTGTCTTGGCGGTGGGGTTGGCTTTGGCTCTGGTGAGTTGCAGTGCGGCGGCGGCCGGTCTCAACTCCTTTCAAAGCCCTGATGGGCGCTACGCCTTCCTCTACCCAACTGGGTGGACGCGCGTGCAGGTGACAGACGGCCCCCAGGTGGTGTTCCACGACCTGATCAACGCCGATGAGACCCTCAGCCTGGTGGTCTCCGATGTGAATGAGACCAACAACCTGGAGAACCTTGGCAGTGCCGTGGCCGTGGGTGAAAAGCTGCGCCGCGTTGTGATTGCCCCTGAGGGCAGCGGCCGTGAGGCAGATCTGGTGGAGGCCAGCGAGCGGGAAGACGGTGGTCGCACCTTCTACGACCTGGAATACGCCGTGCATCTGCCCGACCGCGATCGCCATGAACTGGCCACGGTGGTGGTGGATCGCGGTCGTCTCTACACCTTTGCCGCCAGCACCAACGAAGCCCGCTGGCCGAAGGTGAACAGCCTGTTCCACCAGGTGATCACCTCCTTCACCCTGCGCATCTGATCGCTGGTGCTGTGAACGAGGTGCTGATCGTCGGCGGAGGGCTTGCAGGCAGCCTGCTGGCGCTGGCCCTACGGGATCTTGATCAGCCCGTCACCCTGATTGATGACGGCGATCCGGATCGCCGTGCGAGCCAGTGGAGCTACGGGGTGATTCCCGGCTGGCCGCTCGGCCCCACGCCCCT
>VGPT01000084.1 GCA_016882485.1 Cyanobacteria bacterium M_surface_10_m1_298 | reverse complement strand
ATCGGATCAGAGATCCGTTGTTGTGAGCGTTTTTGAAGGCCAATTCACCGGTGCGCAGGCGTTGCGCATTGGCGTGGTGGTGGCCCGGTTCAACGATCTGGTCACCAGCAAGCTGCTGAGCGGCTGCTTGGATTGCCTGTCGCGCCACGGCATCGACACCGGCGCCGACAGCGCTCAACTGGATGTGGCCTGGGTGCCCGGCAGCTTTGAGATCCCCCTGGTGGCCCAGCGTCTTGCCGCCAGTGGCCGTTACCAGGCGGTGATCACCCTGGGGGCGGTGATCCGCGGTGACACCCCCCATTTCGATGTGGTGGTGGCCGAAGTGAGCAAAGGGGTGGCCGCCGTCAGCCGCGATACCGGCGTGCCGGTGATCTTTGGCGTGCTCACCACCGACACCATGCAGCAGGCCCTGGAGCGGGCCGGCATCAAGAGCAACCTGGGCTGGAGCTACGGCCTGCAGGCGATCGAGATGGGCAGTTTGATGGCGGCGCTGCCACGCTGAGCACCTAGGAGCGCTTTAGCCGCAGCAGATCCTGGCCGGGGGCCTGCTCAAACCCCAGTTGGCGGTAAAAGCCTGCGCTGTTGGTGGTCATCAGGTACACCCGCTCCACCCCCCGCAGCTGCGGTGTGTTGAGCAGGGCCTCCACCAGCTGGCGCCCCAGCCCCTGGCCCTGCAGGTCTTCCGGGATCACCACATCCCAGAGCACGGCGCGGAACACGCCGTCGCTGCTGGCTCGGGCGAAGCCCACCAGCCGCCGGCCCCTCCAGAGGCTCACCACCGCTGCACTGCCCGCCAGCATGCGGCGGAGGTCCCGCACGCTGCGCCCCTGGGCCCAAAAGGCGTGCTGATCCAGCAGGCGCTGCAATTTGAAGAGCCCCCGCGTTGGACGCATGCCCGGGCCCATGCCCAACCACCGCAGTCCCGGCGCTCCAGGGGCATGCCGAACAAGTCGGATCGGATCCATGGCAACATCTTCTCAGTGCGCCGGATCCACTGATGCAGCAGCGACGCGGCATCATTCTCGCCGGCGGTAGCGGAACGCGGTTGCACCCGATCACCCAGGCGGTGAGCAAACAACTGCTGCCTGTTTATGACAAGCCGATGATTTATTACCCGCTATGTACGTTGATGCTGGCGGGTATTCGCGAGATTCTGATCATTACCACACCTCGGGATCGGGAAGCATTTCAGTGGTTGTTGGGTGATGGATCAGCTTGGGGAATGCGTCTTGATTATGCGGTTCAGCCTTCCCCCGAAGGGCTGGCGCAAGCTTTTTTGATTGGCGCGGATTTTCTTGGGGATGCTCCTGCAGCCTTGGTTCTGGGAGATAATTTGTTCCATGGTTATGACCCCTTCTCGCAACTCAAGCAATACAGGCATCTGGATCCAGGTGCCACGATATTTGCCTATCCCGTTCGAGATCCTGAACGTTATGGCGTGGTTGAATTTGCCGAGGATGGTAGGGTTCTGAGTCTTGAGGAAAAGCCTGATGTTCCCAAGTCCCGCTATGCCGTAACCGGTTTGTATCTCTACGACAATTCCGTGGTGGAACGGGCGCGAATGGTGCAGCCCTCAGCGCGCGGAGAGCTTGAGATCACCGATCTGAATCGTCAATACTTGCAGCAAGGTTTGTTGCATGTTCAGCTGATGGGTCGAGGGATGGCCTGGCTCGATACAGGGACTTGTGATTCGTTGCACGAGGCCTCCAGTTACATCCGGACCCTCGAGCACCGGCAAAGCCTCAAGGTTGGTTGCCCTGAAGAGGTGGCTTGGCGCATGGGTTGGATTGATGCCAGCCAATTGCAAGAGTTGGCGGCGCCATTGCGAAAGAGCGGCTATGGCGATTATTTAATGCAGCTCCTGGAGGGTTCCATTGCAGGCTGAACGACTCACCGCCTCTTGTGGTCAGGAGCTGTCTGGCCCGCTGCTCCTGTATCCGCAGATTTTCGCTGACGATCGTGGATTCTTCTATGAGAGCTGGAATTGGCAGGTTTTCCGTGAGCTTTTGGAATCGGACGGCCAGCCTGAGGCGGATACCTTTGTTCAAGACAACCACTCCCGATCCCACGCTGGTGTTATACGGGGTTTGCACTATCAGTTGCCCCCCCATCCCCAGGGCAAGCTAGTGCGGTGTGTGGTGGGCGAGATCTTTGATGTGGCAGTCGATCTTCGGGTCTCTTCGCCCTCATTTGGCCTTTGGGTTGGTGCTCACCTGAGTGCTGCCAATGCCAAGCAGCTTTGGATTCCTCAGGGTTTTGCCCATGGATTTTTAACCCTCTCGGTGGAAGCAGAAGTGTTGTACAAAACAACGGATCTTTGGAGCCGTCGCTGCGAGCGTTCGATTCGCTGGGATGATCCCGCATTGGCGATCACCTGGCCCCTTCAGGGCTCCGCCGAGCCGGCAACACCTCGCCTTTCCCAAAAGGATGCTGAGGCCCCATTGATGTCTGCTGTACCCCCCAGCGCGTTGTTTGGATGACGGCGATCCGCCGGGTGCTGTTGACCGGGGCCCGTGGGCAGCTGGGACGCGCGCTCGTCGCTGCGGTGCCCGATCTTGGCGACGCCACCTCCACGGACTTGTACGCCCCGGACCGCCGCGAGCTGGATTTGACCGATCTCCCCCAGCTACGTCGAACCCTTCGTGATTTCCGACCCCACTGGGTGATTAATGCCGCCGCTTACACGGCCGTAGATCAGGCTGAGCAGGAGCCCGAGCAGGCCTTCCTCGTCAATGCGCAGGCTCCACGCGCCATGGCGGAGGTTCTGGCCGCCATGGATCAGCCCGCCGGACGCCTGCTCCAGATCAGTACCGATTTTGTGTTTGACGGAGCACAGGGCACTCCCTATGGCCCAGAGCAATCAGCCCGCCCCTTGGGGGTCTACGGGGCCACGAAGGCTGAGGGTGAGGCTGCAGTGCTGGCGCTATTGGGTTCCCAACAGCGTGTCCATGTGCTGCGCACCAGTTGGGTCTATGCACCCTGGGGCCGCAACTTCTGCCTCACCATGCTCAGGCTCTTGAAACAGCGCGCTGCAACTGGTCAGACCTTGAACGTGGTGGCTGATCAGGTGGGTTCTCCCACATCGGCTTCAGGCTTGGCAGGGGCCTGTTGGCGCATCCTTGAGCTCCGGGAGCAGCAGCACCTCCCAGCGATTCTTCATTGGAGCGATGCTGGTGCCGCCAGTTGGTACGACTTCGCCGTAGCGATCGCCGAACGCTCGCTTGAGCTGGGTCTTCTGGAGCAAATTCCTGCCGTGCTGCCGATTCCGACGTCCCTCTACCCCACGCCCGCCCAGCGTCCGTCGTACTCCTTACTGGACTGCACGGAGACAAGGCGCTGCTTGGATCTGTACCCGTGTCATTGGCGTAAGGCCCTCGATACGGTCCTCCAGCAGGTTCAGGCTGCCGCGCGGATGTGACGTCTCCCGCTGTTCTGTTCCACTACGGCCCTTATCAACCCCTATGGCGGCAGCCGGGGTTGGTGCAGTGTGGCCCCCGTGTGCCGGATCAAGCCGATGGCTTCACGGTGTCAGAGCCGGATGTGCGTTGTATTCAGCAAGCCCTTCGTCAGCGTCAACATGATCCCCGGGCGGTCTTGCTGCATTACACCGACCCCTTTCTGATGCGTGCTGCTCCACTGGAGGGCCTGGAGCATTGGTGTGCGCCGCGCCTGCTGATTTGTGGGGATCTTCATCACGGACCGGAACCCATCCCCACACTTGTTCGCTATCTGCAGCGTCAGCCACACCATGCCGTTCTGCTGGCGTTCAACCCCTACTTGCTCAAGCAGGTGGAAGCCGCACTGACGATTCCTGTCCATTGTTATCCGCCTGGTTTCTTCCGTTATCCCCGTCGGCAACGCATCGCGGACCCACAGCTGCGCCTCGTGCACGTCGGCAGTCTGGGAGCCCACCATCCGCGCCGCCGTCAGATCGTTGAAGCGCTGCTGAGTCGCGGGCGCATTCCGTTTGAGCACTGCACAACCGCAACAGCTGAAGAGGCTGCCGATGTCTATGCCTCCAGCGCCTTGGTGCTGAACGTGCCGCTGAATTTCGACCTCAATCATCGTTTTTTTGAGGTCATGGCTGCAGGCTCAGCACAGGTGGTGTTTGCGTCCCCCAGGCTCTTGGGCGACCAGCAGCGCTGGGCCCGTCGTTCAGATGTTTTCTGGGTCGATGACCTGGATCAACTGGAGCAGCAGGTGGCCAACCTCTTGATCAATCGCGACTGGCTGAAGCGCCCTGTTGAACCCCCACCCCAGTGGCCCCTCAGCACGCTGTTGCGCCTCTGTTTTGCCCCTGTTGCGTCAGTCTCAGCCATACGCTGAAGCCAGCGGTTCGTACCCATGGGAGCCCAGCTACCGATTCCTGAATGCATCCAGAACGTGCTGGTGACCGGCGGGGCCGGCTTCATCGGCGGGGCGGTGGTGCGTCGCCTGCTCACGGGCAGCTCCGCCCAGGTGTTCAACCTGGATAAGTGCGGCTACGCCAGCGACCTCACCAGCATCGGCAACCACCCGCGCCACCAGTTGCTGCGGGTGGATCTGGCGGATGCCGTGGCCACGGCCGCGGCGGTTCGCCAGGCGGATCCGGATCTCGTGTTGCACCTGGCGGCAGAGAGCCATGTGGACCGCTCGATTGAGGGGCCGGCGGCCTTCCTCGAGAGCAATGTGGTGGGCAGCTTCAACCTGCTGCAGGCGGTGCGCAGCCACTGGCAGCAGCTGCCGGCGGAGCGTCAGGGCGCCTTTCGCTTCCACCACATCAGCACCGATGAGGTGTTTGGTTCCCTGGGGCTCAGCGGTCGCTTCTCGGAAACCACCCCCTACGACCCCCGCTCCCCCTATTCCGCCAGCAAGGCCGCCAGTGACCACCTGGTGAGCGCCTGGCACCACACCTATGGCCTGCCGGTGGTGCTTACCAACTGCTCCAACAATTTCGGGCCCTGGCAGTTTCCGGAGAAGTTGATTCCGGTGGTGATCCTGCAGGCGGTGGCCGGCGAGCCGATCCCCCTCTACGGCGATGGGGCCAACGTGCGCGACTGGCTGTTCGTGGAGGATCACGTGGATGCGCTGCTGTTGGCGGCCACCCGGGGGGAGCTGGGCAGCAGCTACTGCGTGGGGGGCCACGGCGAGCGCACCAACAAACAGGTGGTGGAGGCCATCTGTGCCCTGCTGGACCAGCACCGGCCCCAGGGGGCTCCCCACGCCCGGTTGATCACCCCGGTGACCGACCGGCCCGGCCACGACCGCCGCTACGCCATCGATCCGGCCCGCATCCAGAGCGAGCTGGGCTGGGCCCCGCGCCACAGTTTTGAGCAGGCCCTGGAGCACACCGTGGCTTGGTACCTCGAGCATCTGGATTGGTGCCAGCAGGTGCGGCAGCGCTCCGGCTGGTCCGGTGGGCGCCAGGGTCTGCCTCAGTAGGCTGCCGCCAGCGCACATCGGCCCGTTCCATGCTCAAGCTGCTGCTGGGTGATCCCAATGCCCGCAAGCTGAAGCGGTATCAGCCGATCGTCTCGGACATCAGCCTGCTGGAGGAGGAGGTGGCGCCCCTCTCCGATGAGCAGTTGCGGGGGCTCACGGCGGAGTTCAAGGAAAAGCTCTCCAACCTGCAGGAGGAGTGCCAGGGCCGGCGCCTGAGCCTGGAGGCCACCCTGGAGCGGGAACGCAAGCTGCTCGATGAGCTGCTGCCCCA
>VGPT01000083.1 GCA_016882485.1 Cyanobacteria bacterium M_surface_10_m1_298 | reverse complement strand
AAGAGCAGTGAGCGCGCCGAGCTCACCCCGGTGAGCCTGCGTCAGAAGGCCCATGCCTACGCGCTCGAGCAGGTGGAGGGCCAGAAGGCTGGCTTCCGCCGCTGGGGCATCTGGGCCGACTGGGATCAGCCTTACCTCACCCTGCAGAAGAGCTACGAGGCCGCTCAGATCGGCGTGTTCGGGGCGATGGTGCTGGCCGGGCACATCTACCGGGGCCTCAAGCCGGTGCATTGGAGCCCCAGCTCCCGCACCGCCCTGGCGGAAGCCGAACTCGAATACCCCGATGGCCACACCTCCCCGAGCGTGTATGCGGCGTTCCCGGCGGTGCAACTGCCCGAGGCCCTCGCGGGCCAGCTGAGCGCCGCAGGCCTCAAGCCTGAGGCCGCGATCGCCGAAGGCGGCCTAGCCGTGGCGATCTGGACGACGACCCCTTGGACCCTGCCCGCCAACCTGGCGGTATCGGTGAACGAACGCCTCGACTACGCCATCTGCTCCGTCGCCGCCCGCAGCGACGCCACCACCCCGGCCGTGAGCCATCTGGTGGTGGCTGCAGAGCTGCGCGAAAGCCTCGAAACCAGCCTGGGGCTTGCGCTCACGCCCCTGCTCAGCGTGAAAGGCGCCGATCTCGAAGGGATCGTCTACCGCCATCCGCTGCTGGAGCGCACCAGCAAGGTGGTGATCGGCGGCGACTACATCACCACCGAAGCCGGCACGGGCCTGGTGCACACCGCCCCCGGCCACGGCGTCGACGACTTCAACACCGGCAAGAAATACGGCCTGCCGGTGCTCTGCCCGGTGGATGAAGCGGGCAATCTCACCGCCGAAGCTGGCCCCTTCGCCGGCACCAACGTGCTGAAGGATGCCAACCCAACCATCCTCGAAGCCCTGGAAGCCACAGGCCTGCTGCTCAAGCAGGAGCGCTACGAACACCGCTATCCCTACGACTGGCGCACCAAGAAACCCACGATCTTCAGGGCCACCGAACAGTGGTTCGCCTCCGTGGAAGGCTTCCGCGCCGCGGCCCTGGAGGCCATCGCTCAGGTGGAGTGGCTTCCGGCCAGCGGCCGCAACCGGATCGAAGCGATGGTGAGCGAGCGGGGCGACTGGTGCATCAGCCGCCAGCGCACCTGGGGTGTGCCGATCCCTGTTTTTTATCACCGCGAAACCGGTGAGGTGCTGCTCAACCAGGCCACGCTCGATCACATCCAGGGCCTGATCGCCGAGCACGGCGCTGATGTGTGGTGGGAGCGCGATGAAGCGGGCCTGCTGCCTGAGGCCTACGCCGCCGAAGCCAATCAATGGCGCAAAGGCACCGACACGATGGACGTGTGGTTCGATTCCGGCTCCTCCTGGGCCGGCGTGCTGGGCGGCATCTCGGGCGGAGAGAGCCGTGCACCCGAACTCCACTACCCCGCCGATCTCTATCTCGAGGGCAGCGATCAGCACCGGGGCTGGTTCCAGAGCAGCCTGCTCACCTCGGTCGCCGTGAATGGCCACGCCCCCTACAAGCGGGTGCTCACCCACGGCTTCACCCTCGATGAGAAGGGCCGCAAGATGAGCAAATCCCTCGGCAACGTGGTGGATCCCGCGGTGCTTGTGGAGGGCGGTAAGAACGAAAAACAGGAACCCGCCTACGGCGCCGATGTGCTGCGGCTGTGGGTGAGCTCGGTGGATTACTCCGCCGATGTTCCCTTGGGCCCGGGGATCGTGAAGCAGCTGGCGGACGTCTACCGCAAGGTGCGCAACACCGCCCGCTACCTGCTGGGCAACCTGCACGATTTCAATCCAGCCACCGATGCCGTGCCCTACGCCGAACTGCCGCTGCTCGATCAATGGATGCTGCAGCGCACCGCTGCCCTAATCGACAGCGTGAGCGCAGACTTCGAGCGCTTCGAGTTCTACCGCTTCTTCCAGGCGCTGCAGAACTTCTGCGTGGTGGACCTCTCCAACGTCTACCTCGATATCGCCAAGGACCGCCTCTACGTGAGCGGCGCCGAGGAGTTCCGCCGCCGCAGCTGCCAAACGGTGCTGGCCCTGGTGGTGGAGCGTCTGGCTGGGCTGATCGCGCCGGTGCTTTGCCACATGGCGGAAGACATCTGGCAGAACCTCCCCTACGCGGTGGCCGAACGCTCGGTGTTTGAGCGGGGTTGGCCCACCGCACCCAACGAATGGCGCCAGCCAGCACTGGAACAGCCGATGGATCGCATCCTGGAGCTGCGGTCCCTGGTGAACCGTCAACTCGAGAGCTGCCGCTCTGGCGGCCAGCTCGGCGCCTCTTTGGAAGCGCAAGTGCAACTGGAGCTGAGCGAAGGATCGGAGGCCACCGCCGCGGCCCTCGACTGGCTGGAGAGTTCGGCGCACCCAGGCGTCGACAACCTGGCCGACTGGCTGCTGGTATCAACACTCCAGCAGGGCGACAGCGCACCGGCCGAGGTGCTGGCGGAAGCCAGCGAAGCCGGCATCACAGTGCGCATCGCCAAGGCGGACGGCGAGAAGTGCGAGCGCTGCTGGCACTACGAAACCGATATCGGCACCCACCTCAGCCACCCCACCCTCTGCGGCCGATGTGTGGCAGTGCTGAGCTGATCAGCCAGCTGGGGCTGAGCCCGCACCCGGAAGGGGGGCACTACCGCGAGACCTACCGCGCCAGCGAGCAGGTGAACACAGCGCGGGGCCCGCGGGCCGCCAGCACCGCCATCCTGTTTCTGCTCGCAGCTGGGGAGCACTCCTGCTGGCACCGGATACGCTCCGATGAGGCCTGGCACTTTCACAGTGGCGGGGGCCTGCTGATCCATCAGCTCAGTCCGAGCGGCGCGGTTCAAACCACCCGATTGGGCATGGCGATCACGGCCGGCGAGCGTCCACAGCATGTGGTGCCTGCTGGCGATTGGTTTGCCGCCGAGCCGGCTGCAGATTGTTCGTGGAGCCTGGTGAGCTGCACCGTGGCGCCGGGATTTGATTTCGCCGATTTCGAACTGGCAGCCCCCGATCAGCTCACTGCGCATGCTGACGCTCTGAGCGAGCTCTGCGGCGACTGGAGGCGGTTCTGCCCGCAGCGCTAAGGATCACCGTCAGCCCCAGCGCTCGGGATCCAACAGCAACTCGGGCGCCATCGGCCCAGCCAGACGCTGCTCGGCTGCCGGATTGAGCGGCCCCAGCAGCACTTCGGCGCTGCAGAGGCGGGCCGACTCGGGCAAGGCGGGCTGATCGGGATCGAAGGCGGTGGGATGACTCACGCTGCTGGAGAAGCCGCGGAAGATCAGCAGCTCAAACGGTTCAAAGCCCCCCTCCCCTGGCAGATCACCGGTGAGGCGCAGCACCCGGTCGGGCCGGCTGCGGCTGAGCTCCTCCAGTTGCAGCAGAAGCTCAGAAACCACCCGCAACCCGCCCCTGCTTCGGCAGACGCACCAGCAGCCACTGCAGAAGGCCCACCCCATAGGCCACCAAGGCCACGTAGCCCACAAAGGCGGCGATGGCCGCTGTCCAGCTGCCGCCGAAGAGGAAATCAAACACCCGCGCCACACCGCCATGGAGGTCATCAGGAGCCTCCAACCAAACCCGGCAGATCCCTCGGGTGACGCCCCCACGCACACAATCCAGGGCGATGGCGCTCAGGGCCGCACCGAGCACTCCGAACACAGTCAGACCCCAGCGCCAGGCGCGTACGACAAAGGGCAGCGGACGCCAGGGCGGCAGATCAGCCAGCTCTTCATTGAGATCGACCCAGAACCAGACACAACCCACCATCAGCAGCTGGGCGAGCAGCCCCAGCAGGTAGCCGAGGGGACGGTTGTCCGTCAGCAGAAGCACCGTGATGAACAGCAGGCTGGCCACCTTCCAATAGATGCCCAACAAGCGAGAGAGCGCTCCCTCCTGCTTCCAGGCCGCCCAGAGCAGCAGCACCAACGGCAGGCCAACGGAGAACACAGCGGCCAAGCGGTAGTCCAGCCAGACAAGGGTGCGATAGAGCAGCAGATCTGGCACGCGGCAGGAACTCACCAGAGGCCATTATCTGCAGCCCTCGGCGGAAAAGGAGCGGCTGTAAGGTCCGCCGATGGCCTGGCACTCCCGCCTCCTGTCCCTGTTGCCGTCACGGCGGGCCCCACAGCAGGCCCGCTGCTTCAGCGCCCTCAGCCAACAGCCCTCCTTGGAGAAGGCCGTGGCAGAGCTCGCCCTGCAGCTCAAACAAGCCGGGCAGAAGCGACGTGCAGACCTGGGCCTGGTGTTCTGCTCCAGCGCCTACGCCAGTGACCTGCAACGGGTGCTGCCGCTGCTGCGGGACGCGATTGCGAGCAAGCACTGGATCGGCTGCTGCGGTGGCGGAGTAGTGGGCACTGACCCTCAGGGTCAGGCCCTCGAGCTGGAACACCAGCCCGCCATCAGCCTCACCCTGCTGCAACTCCCAGACACAGAACTCGAGCTCTTCCGGCTCCAGAGCGATCAACTGCCCGATCTCGATGGCTCAAGCCAACAGTGGGCGGATTGGGCCGGTGTCGATCCTGACGGTGGGCATTCGATGCTGCTGTTCATCGATCCCACCTGCAGCTCCATCAACGATCTGATCAGCGGACTCGACTACGCCTACCCCAACGCCCACAAGATCGGCGGCATCGCCGGACAACACAGCGCCAACCACGGCTCTCTGCTGTTCGATGACTCCAGCGGTGAATTGGTCACCGGTGAATCAGTTGTCGATGGGGCGATCGGTTGCCTGATCAAAGGAGCCTGGCGCATCGATCCGGTGGTGGCCCAGGGCTGCAAGCCGATTGGGCCGGTTTTTGCCATCGAGCAGGCCGAGCGCAACGTGGTGCAGCGCCTGAGCAGCGCCGAGCAGCAAGGCACCCCGGTCGCCTGCCTGCAGAGCGTTCTGGAAACCCTCACCCCCGCCGAGCGGGAACTGGTGCGGCATTCGCTGTTCCTCGGCGTGGCGAAACGCAGCTTTCAGCTGCCCTCCAGTGGGGATGCCAGCGAACCTGCCTTCCTGGTGCGCAACCTGATCGGAGTCGATCCACGCAACGGCTCCGTAGCAGTCGCCGAACGACTGCGAGTGGGCCAGCAGGTGCAGTTCCAGCTCCGGGATGCGGAGGCCTCGCGGCAGGAACAGCGCCAACTGTTGCGTCGCCAGAGCCGCCGTCAGAGCGAACCGCTGGCGGCCCTCCTGTTCGCCTGCCTCGGCCGGGGCGAAGGCCTCTACGGAGCCGCCCATGGCGATGTCACCGGCTGCCGCGAGATCTTTGCGCAGGTGCCGATCGGCGGTGCCTTCTGCAACGGCGAGATCGGCCCTGTCGCCGGAGCCACCCATCTGCACGGCTACACCGCCAGCTGGGGCTTCCTGGTGCCGAACAACCCCTGAGTCGCCATGGTTCGCCAGCACGTCAACCCCCTCAGTCGCTTTTTCCAACTGCCGTTGGCACTGCCTGAGCCAACGGAGCTGTTCTCCAACGCCGCATTGCCGATTCATCTCGATATCGGCTGTGCCCGTGGACGTTTTCTGCTCGCCCTGGCCCAGCAGCACACCGATGTGAATTACCTGGGGGTCGAGATCCGCCGCCCCCTGGTCAAAGCCGCTGAAGCCGATCGCCAAGCCCTGGGTCTCGGCAACCTCCACTACCTCTTCTGCAACGCCAACATCAGCCTGGAAGCCTGGCTGGGCTGCTTGCCCCCCGGTCAGTTGGACCTGGTCTCCATCCAGTTTCCCGATCCCTGGTTCAAGAAAAAACACCACAAGCGAAGGGTGCTGCAGCCAGCCCT
>VGPT01000082.1 GCA_016882485.1 Cyanobacteria bacterium M_surface_10_m1_298 | reverse complement strand
AACCACGTTCAGCAGGGAACCCTCGATTTCATCCTGCTCAAACCGGTAGACACCCAGCTTTGGCTCTCCTTGCGCTGTTTGTCCCCCTGGGGCTGCCCAGCACTGGTGGCCGGTTGCGTGCTGGTGGTTCTTGGGCTGCAGCGCAGTGCAACGGTGATCCAAGCAGAGTCGATTGTGCTGGGGGCAGCCCTGCTCCTCAGCGGAGCCGCGATTCTCTACAGCCTCTGGTTTTCGCTGGCGGCGCTCTCGATTTGGTTCGTGAAGGTCTGGAATGCAACGGAGGTACTCCGCTACACCCTTGTAGCTGGTCGCTATCCGGTGAGTGCCTACCCACCCGCCCTACGCCTGGTGTTTGTGTTTGTGCTCCCGGTGGCATTCATGACCACCGTTCCATCCCAGGCCCTGCTGGGGCAGGGGACTTGGCAGTGGGCGATCGGCTCGGTGCTGATGGCGGCGGGGAGCCTGCTGGCGAGTCGCTGGTTTTGGCGCTTTGCCCTGCGGCACTACACATCTGCGAGTAGCTAAACGCCCCAGACCTTGCACACCCTACACAGTATGAGTAGGATCTCGTGAAGGTCCCAGGAGCAGATTGGCCAGCGAACGCCATCAGGTCATCCTCAGCGAAAGCGCGGCGGGCTGGGTGCGCGACTTCTCGATAGAGCAGCGGCATTCGATCTCGAAAGCCATTGCCATCCTTGTTGAGGAGTCGATTCAACGACGTTCACTCTCCCGCGAGAGCGAGGGTTTAGAGGGCCTCGTGGAGGCCCCGTCGAATGGCGACTTTGGTCAGTTTCTGCGGGAGAAGTTCGCGATGGACTTCGCCATCTGGCTGCGCACACAACGCGGGTAGTCCCTACACAGATGCCTCACGCTCTGCCCCCTCCTTCCCGATCAGCCGTCAGGCTGGAGACCTGCGCTCAGCTAGCGCTCTGGCTCGATGCCCGTTTCGGACCAGAGACCAACGCAGACAGCGCTCCGAGTGATCGCCTCGGAAGGCATGCCGGCCGATTGATCGCCCATGACCTCGTCGAGTCCAAGACTCAACAACAGGGAATGGTGGATGTCTTCGCCGCCATGCACAGCTGCATTGACGACTGGCTCTCAATGTCTCCTGTGCCAACAGACGAACGCCGGCTGATCAAACGCCGGGCGGTTCGAGCGGGGGTGATCCAATGCTGGAAAGTCGCCGCTGCACTACGGCCCGATGAGCCCTGCTACCTGGAACGCATCGAAGAAACCTGTGCCGCGGTCATGGTGGCGGAGTTGGCCGAAGACCAGCTCGGGGCCTGAGCACTAGTCAACGAAGCGCTTGTAAAGCCAGCGCACAAATGCCCCCACCAGCGGAACTGGAGCAAAGGTGGGCCCAACAAAGTCGAAGTAATCGCGGTGATCGACGATCCGTCCCTCGCCGTTCAGGAGCAGACGGGTGACACCGGGATAGATGAACTCAATGCCCTTGATCTTGAGCCCCATCGTCCATTCAACGAAGGCCGTTTGGCCGTTGATGACCACGGCATGGGGGGCGAGATAGACGTCATCACATCGCTTCACGAGCCCGTCTTGGGCCTCGAGGTAGGCCTGAAGGCCATCCCGCGATTGGGTCGGATCCTCGAAATGAACATCCGTTGCGTACACGGCCTTCCACTGCTCATGGCTGGGGGCCCGGGTGCCATAGGGCTTGGTGAAGAGCTCTCGCAGGGACTGCTCCGTGAGGGGCAGCTGAAATCCAGAGTTGGAGGCAGTCACAGCGCGAGGCTCAAGACGATTCATCCTGGCGTCCGGGGAGGGGCACTGTCGGGATGGAGCTGGAGGTAGCGATCAACAGAGAGCGGCTTGAGCTGCCTGTAGCCAACCGGCAACCAGAGATCTCCTTGCTGCGCGTTGTAATGGATCTCCCAGTGGTAAAGACCTACCACCGCACGAGGGTCCTCCCGTATCAAGGAGGCATACAGCAACACGGCGTCGCCGTAATGATCGCTGTTGTTGTAGCCCCAGAGACCTCGGCGAATGTTCTTCAGTCCTCCGCGGCGTACGAGGTAGCGAGCGGCCGCCTGAATGGCGTCGTGAGGATTGCGAATGTCGCCGCGACCAATGCCGCGCTCCGCCCAGGTGGTGGGAAGGAATTGCATGGGGCCTTGGGCATTCGCCACCGAGACCCCATCGATGCGCCCCATGCCTGTTTCCACCAGGTTCACAGCCGCCAACACCTCCCAGGCAATGCCCGTGGCTGCTTCCGCCTTGCGGTAGTGGGCCAGCAGGGAGTCCAGCGGCTGAGGCTGGATGATGCGCCAGGCCGGCACCTGGGTCGGCTTGGTCTTACTCATGGACAGAAAAGCCCTGCGCGCTGCCAGGTGTCGTTCAGCCACCGATCGCCAGCGCGCAGGCATGTGGCGCAAGACCGCGGCACTGCGCTGGGAATCTGAAGAGAGCACCCGATAGATCACCTGCTGCCGGTGGGCCAACTCGGGGAGCGCAGCGGCAGAGGTGCTGGGTTCACGAAGGGCCCCCTCCAGCTCAGCCAACAGAAGCGCCGTACGCCGAGGATCCCTCGGAACCGTCGGATAGCGCCGTTGCGCACTGGTGGGCACTGCGGAGAGCAAAGTCTGCCGCTGGAGGGGGGAACAGGCCGCGGAGGTAGCCATGCCTGCCCCAAGCAGCGAGAGGGCGAGAAGGAAACCGGCTGAACGTTTCACCACGCGACTAGGTGCTCGAGATCCCCAGACTGCAGCCAGCTGCACCATGGCAATGGCCGTTCTGGTTCTCGAGGAGTCACAACGCCGCAAATGGGACAGTGCCGATGATCTGCTGTTTTACGCGGAACCACGCTTCGTTCATCACCTCGATGAGAGCTTTCGCCAGCGCCTGACGCAGCTCTATGCAGAGCGGATTCCCCAGGGCGCCGTGGTGTTGGACCTGATGTCCAGCTGGGTGTCTCACCTTCCGGAACCAGGGGTCTACGAGCGGGTGATTGGCCATGGGCTGAACGAGAAGGAACTGGCGGCCAATCCGCGGCTGGATAGCTATTGGCTCCAGAACCTGAACAGCAATCAAGTGCTTCCACTACCCGACGCGATGGTGGATGCCACGCTGATCGTGGCTGGCTGGCAATACCTGCAATACCCGGAAGCCATCGCCGCAGAGCTGCTACGGCTGACGAAACCTGGTGGCCAGGTGATCGTGGCCTTCAGCAATCGGATGTTCTTCACGAAAGCCCCCCTGATCTGGACTGACGGCAGCGATGAGGACCATCTCAGTTATGTAGCCGCAGTGCTTCAGGCTCAGGGCTGGGGAGAACCTGAGCTGATCCGTGAAACGACGCGGGCAGCCGGGCTGATGGGGATGCTGGGACAGAGTGGAGATCCCTTCTTTGCTGTGATCAGCAAAAAGGATCAAGCAGCCAGGTCTTCGTCGTAGCGCTCCCACTGAGCGGGGTGGCGTGAGGGAGTCTGGGCGGCCAGCAACGGCTGTTCCGCGAGAACGGCCAAGGCGCGCCTGGCCCGACGTTGCAGGCGGCGGCGATGGATACGAAGCGCCCGCACAGCGAAGAACGCGATGCTGAGATAAAGCAGCACTAGAGCTGCATTGGCAAGAGCCACAACCATCCCTGCTCTCCCTGAAAGTTGGTGTATGAGAGCCGATCGGGCCCGACTTGGCCAGAAATCGCCCAAATCTGTGCCGATTTGCGTCTGAACTGCGGACTCCAGTAGCCAGGAGCCCACTCCCACGGGCCCCACTCGCGTAGGTTGAACGACGGAGCCCTCCTCGCACCACCTGTGCTGCTGGACAGGGCGAGATCCTCAGCACAGAGCCCGCCCATGTCTGACAGCCAAGGCCTCACCATTGGCGAGCTTGAGTCGAAATATTTCCTCTACCGCAAAGCTCTCAAGCAGTTGCTCCTGGAAGGGCGCTCGACGGCCGGCATCGAGAAGACCCTCTGCTGGAGCCGCTTGGAAACCCTCCACAACTGCCTGCCCCGGCAATACAAGTCGCCCGATCAGATTCGCTACCAGCTGCAACGGGAAATCCAGCGGGAAATCAGCGCCAGCTGAAGGGAGCACCAACACGCCCCCACAAGCGCGCTAGTGCCTCTCGCGGCGCTGACCTCAGTGGGATCTCACCGCGGTGAAATGTGGGAACGTGAACGGGTTGCGGATGGGTCTGGACGATGACAGCACCCTCTGAAGCCGATCCAGGCGCCTCCGAAGATCCAAAGCTCCGCACGATTGCCGAAGCGTTCCACGGGCCCGGTGCCATCCGGCAGATTCGTGCTTTGGGCAACGGGAACGTCAATGACACCTATCTGGTGCAGACCAGCACGGACTCCTTCGTGCTGCAACGGCTGAACACCAGCGTGTTCGCCAACCCGGAGCAGGTGATGGGGAACCTGCAGGTGCTCGGGGAGCATGTGCAGCCGAAGCTGGAGCAGTCCTCAGAAGTGGCTGATTTCAGCCGATGGGAGCTCCCTCGGGTGATCCCTCCCCAATCCGGTGCTGTGCTGTGGCACTGCTGCCCTGAAGGTGGTTTCTGGCGCTGCACCAGCTTCGTCGCCAACGCCTGCAGCATCGATCGGATTGAGCATGCGCAGCAGGCCCTGCAGGTGGGAGCTGGCCTTGGACGCTTTCACCGCCTGATCCACGACATTCCCTGCGAGGAGCTCCACGACACCCTGGAGGGATTTCATGTCACTCCGCGGTATCTCGACCTGTATCACCAGGCTCTGGTGCGCAGCTCAGCCAAACCCTGCCAACAAACCGAAGCTTGCATCGCCTTTATTCGGGAACGGGAGGCCTTCTGTGGGGTTCTCGAGCAGGCCCGTCAGCGCGGAGAGCTCTCGATCAGGCCCATTCATGGGGATCCCAAGTGCAACAACGTGATGCTGGATGAAAGTTCCGGTGAGGCGATCGCCCTGATCGATCTCGACACTGTCAAACCCGGATTGATCCACTACGACATCGGCGATGGCCTGCGCTCCTGCTGCAACCGTGCCGGGGAGGAATGTGATGACCTCGATCAGGTGGTCTTCTCCATCGATCTGGCTCGAGCGATGCTCGAGGGATACCTGCGCGAGGCGGGGAGTGTTCTCTCACAGTGGGATCTGCACTACATTCCGGCCGCCGCACGCTTAATCAGTTTTGAGCTCGGGTTGCGCTTTTTCACCGACCATCTCAACGGCAACGTCTACTTCAAAGCGAGCCATCCCTCGCACAACCTGCAGCGAGCCCTGGTGCAATTTCGCCTCACGGAATCGATCGAACACCAGTTCGATGCACTCCAGGCGCTGGTGCAGGAACTCTCAGGGGCGACCGCAGCCCGCCCATGCTGAAGCTGGTTCCATTCCAGGCGATCCCAGCTTTTGCAGACCTTCAGCTGCATGCTGATCTGCATTGGGAAGACGGAGAACTTCGCCTTCGCTACCAGCTCCAGGCCCCTGTGGACCTCGTGCAGCTTCCCGGGCCCGTCAGCCAGCCGAAACGGCGCCATGAGCTGTGGCAAACCACCTGCTTTGAAGCCTTCATCGCAGTGGCTGGATCTCCCCACTACTGGGAAATCAATCTGGCCAGCACTGAGGATTGGAATGTGTATGAGTTGGACGACTATCGAACAGGCCTGAAGCAAGAGGAGCGGGTTGAAACGATCACGATCCAACAACAACGTGACTGCAGCGCAGGTCAGCTACAACTCGAGCTCTCAGCGCAACTCAAGCTCGATGGGATCCTCGAGAGCGGGCAACAGCTGGAAGGCTCCCTCACAGCCGTTCTCGATGCTGGAGATCACGGATTGAGCTATTGGGCACTGCAGCACCGCGGAAACGAAGCTGATTTCCATCGGCGCGACAGTTTCTGTTGGCGAAGCTGATCACGGTTTGAGTGAGCAACAAAACCGAAGAGATTCTGCGTCTTTCGTGCCGAACAGTTTG
>VGPT01000081.1 GCA_016882485.1 Cyanobacteria bacterium M_surface_10_m1_298 | reverse complement strand
GTGCGGTGGAATTTTTCGCTCAGGCTGAGCCAGTAGGAGCGCCCTTCGCTTTGACGCTTGCGCTCAATGAAATTTTGGGCCAGCAGCTCCTTGATGTGGTCATAGGCCCCGGATCCGCGCAGATCCACCAGATCCGATTGCAGGATCCGTTTCTTGATGGCGATGGTTGCCAGGGTGCGCAGGGCCGCGGTGGAGAGATCCACGGGCAACAGGTTCTGGACCAGATCCCCAAGCCCCTCGCGAAGCTGAAGGCTGTAGCGCTGACCCTCCTGGCGTATTTCCAGAGCGGTGTCGCGATGGGCGTAATCCGCCATCAGGGTGATCAGGCCCACTTCCACCTGATCACGGCTCACGCCTGAAATCTCCGCCAGTTCCCCAAGGCTCAGCGCCCTCCCCTTGAGGTAGAGGATCGCCTCAATGCGGGCTGGAAGCGACAGGGAGGAGGGCAGGACTTCCTGGGTGGGCTCGTTCTGGGACTCGCTCGCCATGGCTACCCACCCAGCTCTTGCGGCAAGTTATCCCACGCTCAGGGTGCCGGCCACTTCGCCGAGAAACAGCTGATAGGCGGGGTTATCCGTTTCGTTCACGTAGTGGTAGCCAAGGCCATCGAGAAAGGTTTGCCAGTCACTGAGTTCGGCGGGCGGCACTTGCACCCCCACCACGATCCGCCCTACATCGGCTCCGTGGTTCCGGTAGTGAAAGATGCTGATGTTCCAGTTCGGATGGAGGCTGGTCAGGAACCGCATCAGCGCGCCTGGCCGCTCTGGGAACTCAAAGCGGTAGAGCAGCTCACGGGCGTCACCCCCTCCCGCGGGCATGCGTCCTCCCACCATGTGACGCAGATGCAGCTTGGAGAGCTCGTCGTTGGAGAGATCCAGGCAGGGGAACCCGGCTGCCTGGACATCGTGGATCAGCTGCTGTTCGTCGTTGCTGCCACTGGTCTGCACCCCCACAAAGATGTGGGCCCTGCTGGGATCGGCCAGGCGGTAACTGAATTCGGTCAGGCTGCGCTGGCCCAGCAGCGTGCAGAACCGGCGCAGACTCCCAGCTTCTTCGGGGATCTCCACCGCCAGCATCGCCTCGCGGTCTTCACCGATTTCGGTGCGCTCTGCCACGAAGCGCAGGCGATCGAAATTCATGTTCGCCCCACAGGCCACCGCCACCAAATGGCGCCCTTGGAGACCACGACGGGCTACATCGGCCTTCAGGCCGGCCACAGCGAGGGCTCCGGCGGGTTCAAGGATGGAGCGGGTGTCTTCAAAGACATCTTTGATCGCCGCACAGATGGCGTCGTTGTCGACTGTGACCATTGCGTCCACCACGTTGCGGGCAATGGCGAAGGTGCGCACACCGACCTCGCGCACGGCGACACCATCGGCAAACAGCCCCACCTGCTCCAGCTGCACCCGTTCCCCGAGGGCCAGGGAGCGGGTCATCGCATCGGCATCGACCGGTTCCACACCGATGACCTCCACCTGGGGCCAGAGGCTTTTGACATAGGCGCCGATGCCAGCGATCAGGCCGCCACCGCCCACAGCGACGTAGATCGCATCGGGAGGCTCATGGCATTGCCGGAGGATCTCCATGGCAATCGTGCCTTGGCCTGCGATGACCTCCGGGTCATCGAAGGGATGGATGAAGCTCAGGCCGCGCTCCTCCGCAAGGCGATAGGCCTCGCTACAGGCCGCGTCATAGGTGTCCCCGTGAAGGACCACCTCGGCGCCGCGTGCCGCCACGGCTCTCACTTTCATCTCCGGCGTGGTGACCGGCATCACAATCACAGCCCTGCAACCGAGGCGTTGGGCGCTGAGGGCCACGCCCTGGGCGTGGTTCCCGGCGCTGGCTGCAATCACGCCACGCTCGAGCTCTGCAGGGCTGAGACCAGCCATCTTGTTGTAGGCACCTCGCAGCTTGAAGCTGAACACAGGCTGCAGGTCTTCCCGCTTGAGCAGCACGTTGTTCTCTAGTCGCCGCGAGAGGTTCGGCGCTGGATCCAGGGGTGATTCGATCGCCACGTCGTAAACCCTGGCCCGCAGGATCCTCTGCAGCATGTCTGTGGTGCTGTCTCTGGTCTCCACAGACGCCGGTTCCATCAACCTGGTGTGCCTCGAAGGGAAAACCCCGGCAGCCATTCTGGGCTGGGGAAGGGTTGTTCCAGTGTGGCAAGGCCCTGACAGAGGCGCCGTTCGCGTGCTGACCCACCCCAGCTGGAGAGTTGATGCGCGTAGGCTGAACCCCAATCTCGGGGCCGGGCATGCATCTCAGCGAGCTGACTCATCCGAATCAGCTGCACGGCCTGAGCCTCGCTGAGCTCGAAGCGGTTGCACGCCAGATCCGCGAGCGCCACCTCGAGGTGGTGAGCACCAGCGGCGGCCACCTCGGACCTGGTCTTGGGGTTGTTGAGTTGACCCTGGCGCTCTACCAGACCCTGGATCTCGACCACGACCGGGTGGTCTGGGATGTGGGCCACCAGGCCTATCCCCATAAGTTGATTACCGGCCGCTACAACGACTTCCATACCCTGCGCCAGAAGGATGGTGTGGCGGGGTATCTCAAGCGTTGCGAGAGCTCTTTCGATCACTTCGGCGCCGGTCACGCGAGCACCTCCATTTCCGCGGCTCTGGGCATGGCTCTGGCCCGCGACCAGCGCGGCGAAGACTTCAAATGCGTTGCCGTGATTGGCGATGGCTCCCTTACGGGTGGTATGGCCCTCGAGGCCATCAACCATGCCGGTCATCTGCCGAAGACCCGTTTGCTAGTGGTGCTGAACGACAACGACATGTCGATCAGTCCCCCGGTGGGTGCCCTCTCAACCCACCTCAATCGCATGCGGCACAGCCGGCCGTTGCAATTCCTGCAGGACAACGCTGAAGAGGCGATCAAGCATCTGCCGTTTATGCACGGCGAACTGCCCACCGAGCTGAAGAACCTCAAAGAGAGCATGAAGCGCCTGGCGGTGCCGAAGCTTGGTGCCGTCTTCGAGGAACTGGGCTTCACCTACATGGGCCCGGTTGATGGCCATGACATGGCTGGAATGATCAAGGTCTTCGAACAGGCCCATGCCCACGAGGGTCCGGTGCTCGTGCACGTGGCGACCACCAAGGGCAAGGGCTATGCCTACGCCGAAGAAGACCAGGTGGGCTACCACGCCCAGAGCGCTTTTGATCTGGCCACTGGTAAGGCCTATCCCTCCAGCAAGCCGAAGCCTCCCAGCTACAGCAAGGTGTTCGGTCAGACCCTGGTCAAACTCTGCGAGCAGAACCCTCGCGTGGTGGGGATCACTGCGGCCATGGCCACCGGCACCGGCCTCGATCTGCTGGAGAAGGCCAGGCCCCACCAATATTTCGACGTTGGCATCGCGGAGCAGCACGCCGTGACCATGGCGGCTGGGATGGCCTGCGAAGGTCTTCGGCCGGTGTGTGCGATCTACAGCACGTTCCTGCAACGGGCCTATGACCAGCTCATTCACGACGTGGGCATACAGAACCTGCCGGTCACCTTCGTGATGGACCGCGCCGGGATCGTTGGGGCCGATGGCCCCACCCACCAGGGCCAATACGACATCAGCTATCTGCGCTGCGTGCCCAATTTCACGGTGATGGCTCCCAAGGATGAGGCCGAGCTACAGCGGATGCTTGTGACCTGCCTTCAGCACAACGGCCCCACGGCCCTGCGCATTCCCCGGGGCGAAGGCGAGGGTGCGCCTCTGATGGAGGAGGGCTGGGAGCCCCTCGAGATCGGTCGCGGTGAGCTTCTCGCCGATGGCGACGACCTGTTGATCGTGTCCTACGGCTCAATGGTTGCTCCTGCGATGGCCACCGCCGGGCTCCTGCAGGAACAAGGTGTGCGCGCTGCGGTGATCAACGCCCGCTTCCTGCGCCCCCTTGATGAAGCGCTGATCCTGCCCATGGCCAAGCGGATCGGCCGGGTGGTGACCATGGAAGAGGGTTGCCTCGCCGGAGGTTTCGGCGCGGCGGTTCTGGAGACCCTCAACGACCACGATGTTCATGTGCCTGTGCATCGGATCGGCATCCCCGATCTGTTGGTAGATCACGCCACCCCAGATCAGAGCAAGCAGGCCCTGGGGCTGACTCCTGGCCAGATGGCCGACTCCATCCTCGAGCGCTTCGAGGTCTTGCAGCGCCGGGCCGTGCGTGTCTGAACCCCCGGTCTGGGATGTTCTGATCGCAGGAGCCGGCCCGGCTGGCTCTGAACTGGCCTGGCGGTTGGCGCAGCAGGGACAGCGGGTGCTGCTGTTGGATCCCCTCCAGGACCTCCAGCGTCAGGCGTTCAGCAGTGCGGCGCTGCCCCTTGCTGCTGTCGAACAGTTCGGCATCCCTGACCACGTGGTGGCGGCTCGCTGGGATCGCTGGCAGTTGATCGGGCCTGATGAGACTTCGCGGCTCTGGCAAGGACAGTCATGTCTCGGAGCCGTGCTCGATTTTGGTGCCCTGCGCTGTTGGATGGCGCGCCGAGCTTCTGCCGCTGGGGCGCAGCTGGATCTGGGATGGCGCGCAGAGGGCAGCGAGCCGGATGGCGCAGATGGGTTGCAGACGCAGTTGCGGGGTGCCGGAGGAGAGGTTCGCTCGGTGCGCAGTCGCTTTGTGGTCGATGCCACGGGCCAGCGCCGGGCGTTGATCGGCGAAGATCAGGCCTCTCTCGTGTGCGGTGCCGGCGTTGAGTGGCTGCTGCGGGTGGATCCGCTGGCCTGGCAGCGCTGGTCCAGTCGTTTGTCTTTTGTTTTGGGGAGCCGTTGGGTGCCCCAGGGCTATGGCTGGGTTTTTCCCATGCGTCCCGGTGAACTGAAGCTTGGTGTCTGCCGCCTAGAAGACCCGGGGCGCCGCCAACCTCCATTGCATCGTTTGATCCAGACCTTGATGCAGCGTTTGGAGATCCAGCCGCAGGAGGTGCTTGATCGCCACGGTGGCCTGATCCGCAGCAGCATTGATCGCCGTGAACCGCATCAGAGAGGGCGCTTGCTCGCCCTCGGCGACGCCGTCAGTACGGCCAACCTGCTGGGAGGAGAGGGGATTCGCTATGCCCTCGCCAGTGCTGCCGTCTTGGCCCCATTGCTCAACTCTGCTCTGGAGGGCGATCAGAGCGCTCTGGATCGCTATCCGGCGCAGCTGCGGCGTCAATTGGGATGGCGTTGGTCCCTCAGCGGTCGACTGGCGCGCCGCACTTGGCTCGGCCTGCGCAGTCGGCGCGCCGACGCACGGCTTCAGCGCCTGTTGACTGGTTTGGAAGCCTCGGCCTCGGCTGAGGCGTTGTCCCAGCTTCTGTTTGATTACCGCTTTGAGCGCTATGGGCTGCGAGCCCTGCCCTATCTGCTCGGCTGGCGCTGAGGTCCATGCTGGGCACAGCCTCGGCATCAAAAAGCAGACCCTGTGAAGGGTCTGCTGGGAATGGATGGGTTGGTGCTGAGGGGCTGAGTCTTGGCTCAGACCACACCGCGGGCAGCCAGGCCAAGGATGGCGCCCATGCCGAGGATGTGACCGAAGGACGTGGTGGCCAGCAGTGCTGCATGGCTCATGCCGCCGAACATGGCTGCATTAGGCAGTTGGGCGCCTTCGTTGGGGTACTTGATGGTGGCCTTGCCGATTCCGATGGCGATCACGTTGGCAATGATCATCACGAGGCCCACCTTGGGAGACCAGGCCACGGAAGCGGGGGCGATAGCCAGCAGAGGAGCGAGCATCGAAATCTTGGGAGACACCTCATCTTCCGAGCGGAGAATGCCTCAGGCGAGCTTCGCTTAAGACTTGTTCACCCCGCCTGAGCGGAATCCCAGCAGGATCATCAGGTTGCTGATGGTGAGAAAGAGTTCGGCCCCTCCATGGAGCGGATCCACATCGGCCAGTTGGCGTCCGTAGACCACCTCCGCGATCACTGCCGCCACGATCGTGATCAAGACGAAGACCAGCGTGAAGCTGAACCCCACCAGCGCGAGGCG
>VGPT01000080.1 GCA_016882485.1 Cyanobacteria bacterium M_surface_10_m1_298 | reverse complement strand
GCGCCGCTGGTTTCCCAGGCCTGCTGCCAGCGCGCTTCAGTGCCCACCGGGTCGTAGGTCTTGGGCAGGGCGTCGGTCACGGGCGCAGGAACAGCCAATCGGGCCATGCTCGCAAAAGGTGGCCGGAGCCGGGATGATGGGCGCGCTCAGCACCGTCATGGCCCAGCCCGAAGGATCACGCGCAAGGCCCGATCGCCGCCGCGGCCTGCTGCTCAGCCTCTGCTGCGCGCTAGGGCTGACAGGCTGCGCAGGCGGGATCGAACTGCCCAACGTTCTTTACTTGGCGATCAGCGCCGACAGCAACCAGACGATTGATTCGGAGCTGGTGGAAGACATCAACACGCGTCTAAAGCTGCTCGAGACAGGTTTTCGCCGGATCTACCCCTCCACGCGTTTCCAGTTCGCGGCCTACACGGAAACAGGGCTTCAGACAGCCATGGCGAGGCGCAACCGAGCGGGTCTGGGCCCTGATCTGCTGCTGATCAACGGCGATGTTGCCAAGAGATTGGTGGATGACGGGCTGGTGGCCCCCTTCCCCCTCACTCCCTCACTGGCCAACCTGTTCAACCCTGGAGATCTGAACCGTCTGCGCTTGCCCAACGGAGAGCTGGCAGGGCTGCCGATGTTGATCCACAGCCAGGTGGCCTGTTACAACCGCAAACGGCTCCCCGAGCCTCCCAGCACGTTGCAGGAGCTGCTGAGCGCCAGCGCCAAAGGCCACAACGTCGGCTTGAGCGTTGAACTGTCGTCTCTGTTCTGGACCGCCGGCAGCGTGGGCGCCACCGAAGCCTGGAGCCGTGTGGTGGAAAGGAAACCACTCAGCCGAGACGACCTCAACAGCATCGAAGCCTGGACAGCGTGGTTACAGAACGCCAGCGATCAACAGCGCATCACCTTCTATGCCAACCAAGCCTCGGCGCTCGCTGAATTCAGCGCCGGGCGTCTGGATTGGATCAGCTGCTCCAGCAACAATCTGCCCAGATTGCGCAAAAAGCTCGGCGCATCCCTCGGCGTGACCAGCTTGCCGAGCGGGCCGGGGGGAACCGCCACCCCCATCAACCGACTACGGGTCCTGGCCCTTGGACGCAACTCAAGTCGCCTGGGACGGGAGAGAGCCATTGCCTTCAGCCGCTTCAGTGTCAATCCGCTGGTGCAGCGCAGCCTGACGATTGGGTCGCAGATCCTGCTACCCGCCAACCGATTCGTGAAGGTGCCCGTGCAGAGCTCCCTCACCTTGAAGGCGATGAGCGACTCCCAGGAGGCGAGTCAACGCACGGCTGCATTGGTCAACCTGCTGCACGCTGATGATCCCCGTCTGGAACGTGCCCAGACCCTGATCACGGCCCTGGTGTTCGGGGAAATCAACCCGAAGGGTGCTGCCGATGAACTGATCGAGCTGATGGAGACCAAGCCATGAAACAGCTGCTCCTCGAGGTTTTGGGCTGGCTGGGTTATCTCGAGCGCCCCTCGGTGGTGCTCCAACTCATCCTGGTGGCCGCCTTCATGCTGGGCACGCGCGTGGCGCTGCGGCGCAGGCTGCTGCCCCGTCTTCCTGCAACGGGCTATCCACCAATTGGTCTGGGGCTGTTGGCTCTCTGCGGAGGCCTCCTCGCCTTCCTGCGCCAGCCCTATGGACTGTTGCTGCTGCTGGGAACCCTGTGGCTGGGCTGGTACGGGCTGCGTCTGCTGCATCGGCTGTTGCTGCTCTGGCTGCCCGAGCAGGCCACCCATCAACTCGAGAGCCGCTTGCTGCGCCCGGCTTATCTGTTAATCGCGGCGATGGCTCTCGTGAGCGAGGTCGACAGCCTCGCGGATCTGGCCGTCGCCCCGTTGGGGGCGCTCTTTGGCACGGAGATCAGCGCCGGCAAGCTCTTCCAGGCGGTGCTCGTGATCTACGTGGTGCTGGTGGGCTGCGGCCCACCGGCCGCCGGCTTGGCCTGGCTCTTGCAGCGGGCGGTGGGGATGAGCGAGGGCAGCCGCAAGGCGATGGAACTGATGCTGCGCTATGCCGTGGTCGGGCTTGGCCTGGTGGTTGTCGCCGTGCACCTCGGGCTCAACACCACGGCCCTGATTGCGGTGGCTGGAGGCCTCTCAGTGGGCCTGGGCTTCGGCATCAAGGAGGTGTTCTCGAATTTCGTGAGTGGCCTCTGGCTGTTGTTTGAGGGCTCCGTGCGCCCCGGAGAAGTGTTGATGCTCGATGGCGATCCCTGTGAAGTGCGCAAGCTGGGATTGCGAGCCACGCTGCTCTGGCGCGACCGCGACAACGCCGAGCTGTTGATCCCCAACCAAACCTTTTTCACCGAAGCTGCCACCACCTACACCGCCACCGACCGGATGCGGCGCAGCCAGGTGAGCGTGGGGGCTGCGTATCACCATGATCCCGCCGAGGTCATCGCTCTGCTGGAGGCCACGGCCCGCCAGGTGGCGCGGGTGCTCCCCACTCCAGCACCGAAGGCTCTGCTGCTGAGCTACGGCGACTTCGCGATCAACTACGCCTTGCGCTTCTGGATCGCCCACCCGATGGACAACGCAGGCATTTGCAGCGAGGTGAACCAGGCCATCTGGCATGCCTTCAAAGCCCAAAACATCGAAATCCCGTTCCCGCAGCAGGTGGAATACTCGATGGTGTGGCCGCCGGAGCAGCACAAGCCCAACAGCGAGCACCACTGACCGAAAAGGCTTACGCGCTGGCCAGCCGCTTCAGGTAGCCCTCCCGGCTGCCGGCATTAATCCAGCCAGTCGCGATGGTTTTGCTGTGCTCCTGGTTCACCCGGCCGCGGTGGATATGGGAGGGCCCAGCGGGAAAGATCACGAGCTTGCCGCGCTCCGCCTCCTCGTGATGCCCCTGCCAGTGGAACTCAGTACCGGCCTCCTCCACGGAGTTGCAGTAGAGAATCCAGGCGAGCACCCGGTGCACCGGTTCGGTGGCTTCGTCGCTGATGGTCCAGTCGCAGTGCCAGCGCTTGAAGCCCTCGCCGGGGGCGTAGCGCTGCAGGTTGAAGATCGGATTCACGAACAGCTGCTGCTCGGGGCAGCACTCGCGAAACAGAGACCGCTCTTGCAGATAGCGCTCCAGGCCGGCGCTGACCCCCCGCAGGATCACCTCCGCCAAGGCAAAGGCCTCGGGGTCGGAGCGATCGATCGCCACCAGGCTGATGTCGGTCGACACCTTGGCCGGCTCGCTGCCGTCCGGCCCAAAGGCCACACCGGGACTCTGCAGGTCAGGGCGGCGCTCGAAAAAAGCCATCACCCCATCGGCAAGCGCTTCAAAACCGGCGTTGCGATAGCGAGCAATCAGGTCCATCAGCGCTGCTCCAGCCAGGGGATCGCCACCACGGCATCGAGTCGCTGCCAGCGGCTCTGATCAGCGGGCAGACGCCCGGAGAGCGCGACCCGCTCCAGAGCTTGAGCAATCCGATCCGGCTGGAGCACCTCATCCGCCGGGCCCTGGGGCAGCACCAGAACCTGCTGTTCCGCTGGATCGGCCATCAGCTGCAGCTCCAGATCCCCCAGCTCCCGCTCAAAAAACACCCGGCGCAGCCGCCCCATCTGCAGGGGGCCAATCGCCTCAGCAAACGCCTTGAGGCCGGCTTCATCGCCGCTGCAGCCGCAGTTGAGCGCCAGCCAGATCAACAACTTGGCCCAACTTTCCGTGGTCCACAGCGGCTGAAAACTGTCCCGGTTCTGGCGCACCAGCTCCGCCAGGGCGAAGTCCACCAAGGTGGCCTGCAGGGCAATCGGATCAGGAGATGCAGTGGTCATGACATCCATCCTCCCCACCGATGGGCAGACTGTTTCCCAGTGAACGCCGAGCCATGGCCCTGGACTTCAACGATCCCGACCTGGAGTTCTCCGATCTGGTCTACGCCTACCAGAGCTGGGTGATGGCCGTCATCAACGACGAGAAGCTCGGCGGAGACAAGCTTCTCAGCGACGAGATCACCGACGACGCCCTGAGCGCCATGCGCTTTCTGCCCGGTGAAGTGACCGCCGCGATCGAAACCAGCCTGGCGCGCGTCTACGACGTGGATCCCGACGAACTGGCCGGCCTGCTCTTCCCCGAAGACTGAGCCGCGGGGCCATGGCCTCCGACTACGTCCTCGGCACCCACGACGAGGAGCTCAAGCGGCTGCTGTTCCAGCACGACCTCTGGCTGCCTGTTGCCCGGGCCGCCTGGCAGCGAGCTGGGCTCAAACCAGGAATGCGGGTGCTCGATCTGGGAGCTGGTCCGGGCTTTGCCGCCATGGATCTGGCCCGGATCGTGGGGCCCAGCGGAAGGGTGCTGGGGCTTGAACTGAGCGCGGCCTATGGGGCTGCCGGTCAAGCCATGGCCCGCAGCGAGCAGCTGTATCAGGTGGAGTTACGCCAGCACAATCTGCTGAGGGACCCCTGGCCTCAGGAGCACTTCGATCTGGCCTGGTGCCGCTGGCTGGCGATGTTTCTGCCTGACCTCGAGCCCTTGCTGGATGGCCTCGAGCGCTGCATCCCAGAGGGCTCGCAGGTGCTGTTGCATGAATACGTGCACTGGGACACCTTTGCTCTCCATCCCGGTGCCGAGGCGATTGCCCGCTTTGGCCAGGCCAGCCAGCGGAGTTTCCGCGAGGCCGGCGGCGATCCGGATGTGAACCGAAGGCTGCCGTCGTTATTGGCAGCTCGGGGCTGGAGGATCGAGGAGCTGCTGCCCTTGCCGGTGCTCGGCCCGCAGGGATCGATGGCCGCGCAGTGGATGGAGCGTTTTGTCGGGGTTTACGGGCAGCAGCTGCAACGGCTGGGGCTCTGGAGCGCAGCGGATCAAGCTGAAGCACTGGAGCAGATCGAGGCGGTGGCCGCGGACCCCGGCAGTTTTTGGGTGGGACCCACAGTGCTGGAGCTGCGGGCGAGACGATAAGAGCCCTAGTGCTTCGCCCTCCCGTGCCCTGGACTTGCGCCGACATCCCCGATCAGAGCGGCCGCACCGCCCTGATCACCGGCGCCAATAGCGGCCTTGGGCTGGAAACCGCCCGGGCCCTGGCGGGCAAGGGAGCACGGGTGCTGCTGGCCTGCCGCAGCCTGGAGAAAGCAGAGGCCGCTTGCCGGGAGTTGGCTGGCGATGGTCCTGGCGAGTTGATCCCCCTGGCGATGGATCTGGCCGATCTGACCAGCGTGCACCGTGGCGCTGCAGCCGTTGCCGAGCGCTGGGGCGCCATCGATTTGCTGATCAACAACGCCGGCGTGATGGCCCCGCCCCGCCAGCTGAGCGCCCAGGGCTTCGAGCTGCAGTTCGCCGTGAATCACCTGGGGCACTTCGCCCTCACCCAACAGCTCCTGCCCGTGCTGCGGCCGGGGGCACGGGTGGTGCACGTGAGCTCCGGAGCGAGTTACTTCGGCCGCATCGCCTTTGATGATCTGCAGGGCGAGCAGCGCTACGACGCCTGGGCCGCCTACGCCCAGAGCAAGCTGGCCAACGTGATGACCGCCCTGGAGTTGCAGCGCCGGCTGGAGGCCCAAGGCGCCACAGTGCATTCGATTGCGGCCCATCCCGGCCTGGCCCGCACCAACCTGCAACCCACCTCCGTGGCAGCGCGCGGCTCCCGGGTGGAGGCCCTGGCCTACCGCCTGATGGACCCTCTGTTCCAGAGCGCCGCCATGGGTGCCCTACCCCAACTGTTTGCCGCCACCGCAGCCGAGGCCAAAGCCGCTGGCTTCTATGGCCCGGGCGGCCTGGGGAACCTCAAGGGCCACCCCAAGGCCTGCCGGATCGCACCGGCGGCGCTGGATGCCGCGGCCTGCGAGAGGCTCTGGAGCGTGAGCGAGGAGCTCTGCGGCGGCTGAGGCCCGGAGACACGGGGAATGCTCCGATCAATCCCCAACCATCCAGGCATGCCCCAACTCCGCCAGCCGAGCCAACCCTCGGTGCTTGAACTGCTGCGCCGCCCAGACCCTGAAGACTGGCTTGGCCCACTGCGGCCCTGGGTGAACCTCTGCCGGCGCGGTATGGATCCGCAGGA
>VGPT01000079.1 GCA_016882485.1 Cyanobacteria bacterium M_surface_10_m1_298 | reverse complement strand
GCCAGCAGCGGCCGTTCCGCTCGAGTTCCAGCAGACAGGGCTCATCGGCGGCGCGGAAGTAGCGCCGTTCGTCAAACACGTCGTAACTGGGGAGCAGCCGCTTGCGGGCCACCACTCGCCAGGCCCCGCCTTCCACCAGCGCCACGCTGTTGAACAGATCGGGTTGCTGCCCATCCCTCACCGTTTCGCTGATCCCCAACAGCAGCGCCTGATCAGGGGGCATGTCCGCCGCGAGCTGATCCAGCACCTGCATTTGCCGCTGCCGCAGGGATGGCCGCAGCAGCAGGTCCCGCGGGGGATAGCCCCACAGCGCCAGTTCCGGCGCGACCACCAGATCGGCTCCGTCTGCAGCGGCGTGGCGGCAGGCCTCCAGCAGTTGCACGCCGTTGCCGCTCAGGTCCCCCACTAGGGGATTGATCTGGGCAAGGGCGATGCGCATCAGCGAGCGGTGCGTTGGGCCTGTTGGCCGAGGCCGTAGAGATTGTGCTTGAGCAGTTCGCTCCAGATCACCTCGGGAATAGCGTCGCGCTGCGGTTGTTGGCGCACCTCGGAACTGGCGCTGGCGGGAATGGCGAGCTCCAGCACCTCGAGCTCAGCCCCCAGCTGGCGGAGGGTTTCGAGGGCTCCTGGATCCATCGGGTAGCCGCGCCTGGGAACCACCGCCAGCTGGCAGCCCTGCAGCAGCTCCTGGGGCTGATGCCATCGCGGGATCTGCCCGGCTAGATCGCCTCCGACCACGAACACCAGGGTTCGCTGCGGCCAGCGCTCGGCCGCCCGCCGCATCGTTTCGATCGCCCAGCGATGACTGAGCTCCTGCTCCAGGTGGATCTGGGGGTTGTTCAGGCTGCGGATCAGCGTGTTGAGCATCTGGGCCCGCAGTTCCAGCGGCGCACCGTGTTGCTTCAGGGGGTTGTCGCTGGCCCAGGTGGCCACCTCCCCGTAGTGATCCGCCAGCCCCTCCAGCAGGGCGCGATGCCCCAGGGTTGGTGGATCGGCGCTGGTGCCGAAGAGGGCGAGGGTGGCGTGGCTCACGGCAACAGGGCGCTGGAGGCGGTGGGGGTTCCACCGAGGCGCTGCCATTGCCGCAGCCAGTCGCGCACCTGGGGGTCCTGGGCTGCGAGTCGGCGCAGCAGTGAGGCCGGCCGAAAGCGCCCCCGCTCGGCGCTCTGCAACAGCTCGGCTGCCGCCAGACGACCGGTGAGCCGGGTGGTGTGCACCGCCAGGGCCGCCTGGGCCATCGCGACCGGTGCGGCGGGCCCCAGGCTCAGACCGCCGCTGAAGGGGGCCGCCAGCAGCAGCAGCTGGCGCAGGCCCCCAAGCAGCAGCTGAATGCCGAGCTGGGTGCCCCCCAACAGGGCGTTCTGGGCGGAGAGGCGGGTCAGCAATGCCCGGGCGCCACTGCTGCTCAGCTCCAGGTCGTAGAGCTTGCAGAGCTGCAGCACCAGGGCTGTATCCAGGGCGATGCCCCCTGCGAGATCCAGCACCAACAGGGGGTTGGCTGCCACTCCGGTCGCCTTGAGGGCGGCATAACGGCCGATCAGGCCCTGGGCTGCTGCTTTGCCTCGCTGCAATCTCCAGGCATGGAGCCGTTGGCTGAAGCGATCCGCCGAGCACAGCCCATTGAGCCCTAGCAGCAGAGATCCCTGCTCCTGAAGCAACGACAGCAGCGCAGAGCGCAGGGGTTCGATGCGCGGGGGCTGCTCCTCGCTGCGCACCTTGCCGCTCTCCAGCAGCACCGCCTGTCTCGGCGCCGCCGCCACCGGCAGGATCTCGAGGTGCTGAGCGTCCCTTGGCAGGCGTGATCGGATGCTGCGGATCAGAGCCGCTCGTTCGTCTTGCGGCCAGTTGTCGATGCGATTGAGCACGATCAGCACCGGCTTGCCCGCGGCCAGAAGCTGCTCCACTGCCTCTGATTCCGGGGTGGTCAGATCGCCATCGAGCACCACCAGCACCAGATCGGCCCCCAGGGCAACGCGGGCCGCCAGGCGATGGCGGGCGCGGGCGGCGATTTCATCGATGCCAGGGGTGTCCACCAGCTCCACGCGCTCCAGGCCCGGAAGGCTGATGGCCCAGGGTTCCCTCTGCTGATGCCGTGTGCAGCCGTGGGCCACATCCGTGGCAAAGACGCGGCTCTCCAGCAGGGCGTTGAGCAGGCTCGATTTGCCCACCCCCACCCGGCCGAACACGGCGATGCGCAGACGCCGCTGCCGCAGGGCGATCAGCTGCTGATCCAGGGCCTGCAGTTCCGGCCCCAGGGCGCTGCGCTCGCGATCGCTCAGCCGCAGGTCGCCGCGCCACTGCGAGAGCAGCAGTTCGCAACGCTCAGCGGTGGAGGGTTGGCGCAACGGACTCAGCCTCTTCGGCATGCATTGAAGCGGTTGTGCCATCGTCGCGCTCAGGATGTCGCGCCCAGGACCGCTTCCCCCATGACGATCTCCACGGAGATTTACGCCGAGCGTCGGGCCCGTTTTCTCGGGCGTCTGGGCGGAGTGGCGGCCGTGATCCCTGCGGCCCCGTTGGCGGTGCACCACGCCGATTGCGAGTGGCCGTTCCGGCAGAACAGCGACTTTTGGTATTTGACCGGCTTTGACGAGCCTGACGCGGTGGCTCTGTTCCTGCCCCATCGGCCCGAGGGCGAGCAATTTGTGCTGTTTGTGCAGCCCAAGGAGCCCAGCGCCGAGGTCTGGACTGGTTTTCGCTGGGGTTGTGAAGGTGCCGTCGAGCGCTTTGGTGCCGATCTCGCCCACCCGCGGGCCGAGCTGGAGGAGCGTCTCGCCGATTACCTCAAGGGCGCCGAGGGCATTGCCTTCCGCGTGGGGAAGCATCCCCAGGTGGAGCCCCTAGTGTTTCAGGCCTGGGCCGGGCAGCTCGATCGCGCCCCCCGCAGTGGGGCTGCGGCATTAGCGCTCGTGTCCCCCTGTTCGTTGTTGCACGAGCTGCGCCTGCGCAAGAGCACGGAGGAACTGGAGCGCATGCGGGAGGCAGCACGGATTTCGGCGGAAGCCCATGAGCTGGCACGGCAAGTGGCTCGCCCCGGGCTGAATGAACGCCAGGTGCAGGCGGTGATCGAGCAGCACTTCCTCGAGCAGGGGGCCCGCGGCACGGCCTATGGCTCGATTGTGGCTGGCGGCGACAACGCCTGCGTGCTGCATTACACCGCCAATAACGCGATCTTGCGGGATGGCGATCTGCTGTTGATCGACGCCGGCTGCTCCCTCAACGACTACTACAACGGAGACATCACCCGCACCTTCCCGATCAACGGTCGCTTCAGCGCCGAGCAGCGGGCCCTCTATGAGCTGGTGCTCTCCGCTCAGGAAGCGGCCGTGGCGGCGGTGGCCCCTGGTCAGACTGCCGAAGGCGTGCATGACACCGCCGTGCGCATGTTGGTGGAGGGCCTGGTGGATCTCGGTCTGCTCTGCGGAGAGATCGACGGGATCATCGAGCAGGGGGCCTACCGGCACCTCTACATGCACCGCACCGGCCATTGGCTCGGGCTGGATGTGCACGATGTGGGCGCCTACCGCCTCGGAGAGCACCACGTAGAGCTGGAGCCGGGCATGGTGCTCACGGTGGAGCCCGGCCTCTATGTGAGTGATCGTCTACCCGTGCCGGAGGGTCAGCCCGCCATTGAGGCGCGCTGGAAGGGGATTGGGATTCGCATCGAAGATGACGTGGCCGTGACCGACCACGGGCACGAGAACCTCACGGCGGCGGCCCTCAAGGCTCCGGCCGCCCTGGAGCGTTAGCCGAGCACCTGCTCGAGGGCCTCCAAAACGGCGGTGGTGTGGGAAATCACGCGGTCGGCCCCGGCTTCCAGCAGCTGCTGCTCGTAGCTGCTGCGGCGTTCCTCGGCCTCCGGCTGCTGGAGGTGGGGAGGGGCCACCGCAAGGCTGATGAACCGTTGCTGTGGCTGCTGCTGGCGAGCCCGCTGCACCGTGATCACATCGGCCACGGTGTCGCCCAGGTAGGCCACGGGCACCGATGGGCTCGCCAGTTCCCCGGCCAGCCGCAGGAAACCGGTGGGATCCGGTTTATCCGGTGCATCACCCATGGCAATCAGAGGCGGGTTGCTCAGCCCCAGCCGTGTTTCGAGCACAAAGCGAGCCGAGGGGGGTTCAGCGCCACTGACAAAGCCCCAGGCGACACCGGCGCTGCTGAGGTCTGCGAAGAAGGAGGCCTCCACCAGCAGGGGCTCGCTGCCGATGAATCCCCGCCAGGAGCCGGGATCTCCCTCGGGATCGCCACCGAAATAAAAGCTGTTGAACACCCCCACCAGCGCCTCGAAGCTGGGCAGCTCGCTCTCCCCGCTGCGGCGCAGCAGTTCCAGGGAGGCTTCCCAATCGTTGTTCCAGCAGCCCTCGGATTTGAGCGCGTCGATGCTGTCGGGGCTTGGCCGCGTTCCGCTGTAGTGATGCACCGTTTCCACGATTGCCCGGCGGTAGCTGCCCCCCACATCGCGGATCACACCGTCGATGTCAAACAGGAGAACGGCTTTCGGGCTCAGGGGGATGGGCAACAGCGGCTGGTAGGTTAGTTGTTTGTGATTCAGCCTTGAGCGCGGACACCATGAGCACCGAGAGCGCTGAAAGCGCTGTGGCGACAGCCGCTGCAGAGGTTCCCTCTGCTGCAGCCGCCACCGAGGGCCGTCCGGTGCTGAGTGGTGCCAGCGCTGCCCTGGCGACCGCCACCATCGATGAAAACGGCGTTCCTTCCGGCCGTACCCCCAAGGCCGATGAAGGTCGTTTCCTTCTGAAGATCCTGTGGCTGCCCGACAACGTGGCCCTGGCCGTCGATCAGATCGTCGGTGGCGGCCCCAGCCCCCTCACCGCCTACTTCTTCTGGCCCCGTGAGGATGCCTGGGAAACCCTGAAGACCGAGCTGGAAGGCAAGAGCTGGATCACCGATAACGAGCGCGTGGAGATCCTCAACAAGGCCACCGAAGTGATCAACTACTGGCAGGAAGAGGGCAAGGGCAAGAGCCTCGACGAGGCCAAGCTCAAGTTCCCCGATGTCACCTTCTGCGGTACCGCCTGATTCGGCGACGCCCCCGAAGCCAAGCCCCTGCAGAGCAGGGGCTTTTTTTGTGGCCTTAGCGGCGCGGGCTCAGCACCTGGCCGAAGCTGCTGGAGGTGATCAGGGCCGGCAGGCTGGAGGTGTCCACCGTGAAGCTGCGGGACTCCGCCTGGCTGGAGCCATCGGGATAGACGAACGTCACTACCCCCTGCAGGGTGACCAGGCTGCCGTCGCGGTTCACTTCCTGCAGGTTGTCGACGGCAACCCGCTGGAACTGCCGGAAGAAGGCCGGATCGAATTGGTCGGCCGCCTTCGGACTGAACAATTGCTGGGCCGCGGCGGTGTTGCCGACGGAGATGTCGTCGTAGAGCTGGCGCACCGTGTCAATCGCCTGATTCCGGGAGGCCAGATTGGTGTCAACGGCGGGTTCGGCCGCTGGGAGCTCTGGTTCAGTGGGCTTCTTCGGCTCCGGTTGGCTCAGCAGTGCCGGCACCGAATTGTCCTGGCGAAAGACGCCGCGGTTGAACAGCACCAACCAGGTGAGCGCACCGACCACGCCCACCACCAGCACTCCGGCGATGAAGCTCAGCAGGGCCACCACGCCACTGTTGCTGCTGCTGGCGGGAGCCATCGCTTCCAGCTCAGCCTCAGCCTCAGGCTCATCGTTGTCGCTCCTCGCCTCCTGCAGCACCGCAGTCGGGATGGGGCCTCCCTGCCTCTCGGGAGCCATGCCAAGCAATCCCCGCAACACCTCCGCCATGCGTAGGCAGAGGGCCGGCGCGAACAGGGCATCCAATTCCTGCTGCAGGCGAAGGTTCAATTGGGTCTCGCCCTGCAGGGGAGGCGAGGTCGAGACCGCCACTTGGAACGCTGCGGTCTGCACCAGGTGCTTGAGGGCCGGCAGCAGCAGGATCTGGCTGTCTCCGCAGAAGTCGCTCAGCAGGGCCTGCGTGCGCCGGCTGTCGCTGACGACTCCCCTCTCGAAGTC
>VGPT01000078.1 GCA_016882485.1 Cyanobacteria bacterium M_surface_10_m1_298 | reverse complement strand
GAAGTTGAGGGTGCCGTCGCCGTTACGACCCCAAACCACCATGGCGATCGAGAAGCTGAAGACGGCAGCCAGAGCAGCCCAACCCACGGTGATCAGCATCGTTGCGCAAGAAGGATGTGGCCTGAGTGTAACCAGGGCAGTACCCCAGACTGAGGGCCCTGCAACAGCTCGTCGCCCGATGCCAGCGCCCGTCCGCAGCAGTGCAACTCCCGGGGGCCAGGCCGTTCTGGAACGGGTGCGGCAACAGGCCCCTTATCCCAACGGGCGTGTGATTGTGCTCGATGACGACCACAACACGTTCCAACATGTGGTGAACGTCTTGGTGAAGCACATACCCGGCATGACCCCTGATCACGCCTGGCAGCTAGCCCACCAGATTGACGGCCAGGGATCCGCGGTGGTTTGGAGTGGACCCCTGGAGCAGGCGGAGCTCTATCACCAGCAGCTATCCGCAGAGGGGCTGAGCATGGCCCCGGTGGAGCGCTGCTAAGGACTCAGGCGACGCGGCGCTGCTGCAGAAGTTCAAACAGGGGGGACGTGCGCAGACGCTCCTGCTCAGCATCCAGTACGTATCGAAGGATCGTGCCCGAGCACACCGCGACCCCCCTGAGGCTCCGGTCCGGACTCTGCTCAACGCTCACCACATCGGCGTCTTCTCCCAACTGACGACGCAGTCGCTCTCGCAGTTGTTCGCGCAGAGCACGGGAGTCCTGGCGAGCCATACCGGCAATCGGGAGGACAGCATCTCTAGCAGGGATCTGCAACGGCGGCTACCGGGGTCGGGGCAGGCTGCTTAGGGTGAACCAATGGGACGGCTGGTGATCACCCACAGCACCTACCTCGAGGGACTGATCCCACTGCTGAAACGCCTGGTTCGTGATCCAGGCATCGACACCATCACTCCCGCCGTGATCGCGCGAGTGAGGGGGCGGGCTCCGGAACTGCGCCTGCGCGTCTCAACCCCAATCACCGGTGGCTGGAAGGTGGTGGCGCGCAAAGGCAGCAGTGCCCAGGAGGTGTTTGTCGTCACCAGCCTCAACGCTGCAGAGCTGGAGCAGCGCATTGAGCAGGCGTTGCAGCGCTGAGTCAAAGCTCCAGATCGGCGCCCCATTGCGGAGACACCACCTGCCAGCCACCCTTCAGCAGAGCTCCCCAAAGCTCAACTGCCTGATCTCGGTGCAGGTAACACCTGGACTTGAGCAGAGGAGGCTGGCCTGGAAGAGGTCGCCCTGAATCGACGAAGACCATCGGGTCTTGCGCCCAACTTTTTTGGTCAGGATGGAAACGCTTGGTGGCAAGGGATCGTGGCTCTTGCAACCAGCCCTGCCCCTGGGGGCCGGGACGACGGACAACGGGCTCTCGCATGACGGCACAGGCGCGGGCGCGGCAGGCCAGATCCAGTCGGCAGCGCGAAAGGTGGCGTAAGGGGAAGCGACAGGAGCCATGAACCCGCCTTGAGTACACATGTACTAGGGCGGATTCCGCGGCCTGTCAAGCGTGCTGCGCCGCTGTCTTGACGAAAAGCGCGTGCCTCAGCCGCGCAAGTGGCGTGACCAGGTGGCTGCTGAAAAGCTGTGGCCTGCTTCCTGAGCGATCAGACCAACCGACGCTGCATCCGCAGCAGCGTCGACCCTTGCCTTGAGGGCTGGATCGGCATCCACCTTGAGCATGAAGCTCGTGAGCTGCGCTTTGGACAGGAGAGGATCCCTGGGAGCATCCACGTGGGGGGCCAGCCACCAAACGGGCAATCGGGCTCCGCCAAACAGACGGTTTTGCTCCCGGATGGGCTTCAGTCTTGGGCAGGGAAAGGGGGGTGAACCGCTGTGCCGTTCTGCCCCAGATTCCGACCTGGATAAACCAGAAGGGGAGTCAAAGCGAAGATTCGTTTCCGGCTACGAGGCCGGTTTACGGCACTGTCGCGACAGACGCCCCAAGTCGAAAAGGGAGTCAGATCAGAAAACTGTAGAAGGCAGTGACCAACACAGCAGTCCGAGAAAATCCTAGGCGAATCAGGCGTTGCACGCCTCTGCTGGCAAGGGCCAGATCTGCCTCACCTGTTCGAGCCTTTCCATCGCTTCCGCCCGGCGACGCTGGGGATCGCCCTCCCGCAGCAGAAGGGTGATATGGCCGAGTTTCCGGCCCAATGACGGGCCCGTCTTGCCATACCAATGGAGATGGGCATCAGGTAGCGCTGAGAGAGCCTGGCGTTGCTCGGCAAAGTCAGCTTGAGGATCGCTGCTGGAGCGCGCATCGAATCCCAACAGGTTGACCATCAGCGCGCCTGGGACCTGAAGCTCGGGTTCCCTCAGCGGCTGAGCGCTGACGCAGAGCAGCTGCAAATCGAACTGGCTGAGCGTGCAGGCCTCAATGGAGTAGTGGCCGGAGTTATGGGTGCGAGGAGCGAGCTCGTTGATGAGCAGACCCTTTGGTCCATAGAAGAACTCAATCGAGAGCACTCCCACGTAATTAAGCGAGGTGAGCAGCGAAGCAGCGATATTGCGTGCGGCCTGCCTTAAGGCGTGATTGCTCTCGACGGGCGCCAGAACCCAGTCACACACTTGTTGGTGTTGATGGGTCTGCACGAGGGGTAAGCAAACCACCTCGCCCGAGACATCACGAGCAGCCACCAGTGCCAGCTCACGCTCGAAGGCAACGAACTCTTCGACGATCCAGCTGGAGGGGTCCACCCGCGCAAGCAGCTCTTGCACGTCAGCGTCGGTGTGAAGAACAGCCGTTCCCTTGCCGTCGTATCCGCCGGTAGCGGCCTTGGCCATCAGCGGATAACCAAAACCCTCCGGGAGCGATGGAATTCTCGAAGCGCTGGCCGCGGTCGATGGCACGGAAGACGCTGGGACAGCGGACGATCCGGTGCTGGGAATCGGAGTGAGCTGATCGAGCGGAAACCAACGCGGGCAGGGCAGGTTGAGCCGCTGCTCCAGCTCCCGCTGACTGCGTTTGCAGACCAACGGCCGCAGGGCCTCGAGGCTGGGCACGAAGTGCACTCCCTCGCCCGCCAGGGCGGAGAGACCATCGAGGTCAAGCCACTCGTTTTCGAAACTGATCGCCGAGCAACGCTCTGCCAGAAGCCTGGTGCCGGACACATCACGAACATCGGCGCTGACCACCGAGCTCGCGATGGCGGCAGCGGGATCATCCGTGCCCGGGGTTTGCACATGCAGCTCAATCCCGCGCCGCCGCGCCGCCTCAGCCAGCATCCAGGCCAGCTGGCCGCCCCCAACGATGCCGATCGAATTGGCTGGCGATCCGGTGGCCTCGATCGCAGCGCCCATGCGCCCGCTGGTGCAATCGTTCAATGTCGCACGGAGTCGCCCGCTTAGGTCAAACCGCGATCGCCTGCGAACAGGAAACGCACCAACGAAAGCAGCAGCACGATCACGAACAGGGCCAGTCCCACCGTGCAGGCATAGCTGATCTCCAGCTCAGCAAATGCCTGGTCGTAGACGTAATACACCAGGGTTTTGGTGGCCTCTGCAGGTCCTCCCTGGGTCATCAAATACACCTCCTCAAACACCTTGGTGGCGGCAATCGCCGAGATCACCGCCACCAGCGTCACGTAGGGCTTGAGCAGGGGCAGGGTGATGTCAAGGTGCTTCTTCCACCCCTCACTGCCGTCGAGTTCCGCCGCTTCGTAAAGATCCGCGGGGATGCCCTGCAGGCCCGCCAGGAAGATCACCATGTAGTAGCCAAGTCCCTTCCACAGGGTGACCACCATCACCGAGGGCAGGGCAAGCAGAGGATTGGTGAGGAAGCCGATGGGATCGAAACCGCGACCCAGCAGTGCCGTGAGCCATCCATTAATGAGACCGGTCTCGGCATAGAGCCAGCGAAACGCGATCGCAGCGACCACGATCGAAACCAACACCGGCGTGTAGAACGCAGCGCGGAACCAATGAATACCTGGCAGCTGACGGTTCACCAGAACAGCGAGAGCCAGGGAGCCCAGCACCACCGGCGGCACGACACCAACCAGATACAACAGGGTGGTGCCAAGCACCTTGAAGAAGATCGGGTCGGCCAGAAGGCGACGGATGTTGGCCAACCCCACAAACTGAAGGGGCTCACTGACATCGAGACCGCTCTGGGTGAAGCTCATCACCAGAGCCATCGCGGCCGGGATCAACACCGACAACGCAATCAAAGCCAGAGCCGGTGCCAGGAAAGCCCAGGCGGAGGCGTTGCGAGGAGCAGAGACCGACATCAAGCCTGAAGGCGCGCCTGCATTCTGGCGCCGTAGCCTCAACACTTCGACAGGCATCACCAGGCGACGCATGACGGCCACGCCCATCGCGATCCGAACCATCGGCGTGGAACTCAGTGCCAACCCCTATCCGATTGCGATCGGTAACGGTGCTCTGCAGCACCTCGGCGAGCAGGTGCTGGCTCAAGGGATCAAGGCAGGAACCAAGGTGCTTGTGGTCACCAACCCAGTGGTGAACGAGCACTACGGAGCCGCGGCTCTCGCCAGCCTCGCAGCAGCGGGTTTCCGATCCAGCCTGCTGGTGATCGAGGCGGGTGAAGACCAGAAAACAATCGCCACCGTGGGGCAGATCCACGATGCAGCGTTTGCGCAGAAGCTTGAGCGTGGCTCGCTGATCGTGGCCCTCGGCGGTGGCGTGGTGGGTGACATGGCGGGCTTTGCAGCCGCCAGCTGGCTGCGGGGTATCGCCGTGGTGCAGGTGCCCACCACTTTGCTGGCCATGGTGGATGCCTCGATCGGTGGCAAAACCGGCGTCAACCATCCCGGTGGCAAGAACCTGATCGGCGCCTTCCACCAGCCTCGATTGGTGCTGATCGACCCTTCCACGCTCCGCACCCTGCCGGAGAGGGAATTCCGTGCTGGCATGGCGGAGGTGATCAAGTACGGAGTGATCGGCGACGCCGAGCTGTTTCGGGAACTGGAAGCGGCCGGAGAACGACTCGCCTCGATGCAAACCCTGCCCTCGGAATTGCTGCAGAGCGTGCTCGAGCGCTCCGCTGCCGCCAAGGCCCTGGTGGTGGCCGCTGATGAACGGGAAGGTGGTCTGCGGGCGATCCTCAACTACGGGCACACCCTGGGCCACGTGGTGGAAGCGCTCTGCGGCTACGGCACCTACCTGCATGGAGAAGCGGTGGCGATCGGCATGGTCGCCGCCGGTGAGCTAGCCCTCGAGCTGGGGCTCTGGAGCGCTGGGGACCAACAACGCCAAAAAGCGGTGATCGCGGCGGCGGGTCTCCCCCTGCGCTGGCCGGATCTGGACTCTGAAGCCGTGCTCGAGTGTCTTCAGGGCGACAAGAAGGTGCGCGACGGCACCGTGCGCTTCGTGTTGCCCACGGGCATCGGTACGGTTGAGATCCGCAGCGATGTCAGCGGCGACCAGGTGATCGCGGCACTGGAGCGCTGCCGTTAAGCCAAGGGCGGGTCCTGAAGAAACAGATCCGGGCTGCCGGCCTGATCGGCATCGGGTCGCCGGAAAGCGATCCAGCGGAAGTCGCCGAGGGTGTGGGGATCCACCAAACGAAGCAGCGCTTCCCGTCGCAGCAGCAAGTCAGCAAGCTCCCCAGAGGCCTCGGCCTGCAGCCCATGCAGGCGTTGGGCCAACCCAAGAGCCAAGAGAGCCTCTCCCTGGCGGCGCTGCCCCAGCAGCTCCCAGCCGGAGGCGACAGCGGCAGTCTCAAGACTCTCTAGGCAGAGGTGGGCGGTGAGATCCCAGTGGCCGGGCTCCTGCAGCGGGTCATCGCTGGCAAGCTGCTGGCGGTAGGCCATCAGGGTGCCGTTGCTGCGTTGGGGCGCGTAGTAACGCCAGGCCTCATGGGCGTAGTCGATCACCAGCAGAACACCATCACGCAGCGCTGACGCGGCCTGCTGCAACCAGGGCCCAAGTCCGGGATGCAGCTCCGTGCTCCAGCCCGGCTGACGCTGGCTGCCGGCCGGCAACAGCCCGAGGGGCTCGAGCAGCGCAGCCCTCTGCGGCTCGAGGGGTTCGCTGGGTTCGAGGCGCAAAGAGGGCCCTGCAACAGGATCCTTGTGCAGGGCCACCCCTTGGAGGCGCCAGAGGGCCCCATCCCACACGATGCGCTCCACAGGAAGGGCATCCAACACTTCATGGGCGAGCATCACTCCGCGGACCGGCTGATCAGCCAGTTGCTCAAAG
>VGPT01000077.1 GCA_016882485.1 Cyanobacteria bacterium M_surface_10_m1_298 | reverse complement strand
TCAGCCATCCAGGCTGCTCAGGGCGGGGCAGGCCGTGGTGGTGCTCACCAGAGCGGCGAGCACATCGGCGGGTTCCACCGCAAAGGGCAGATGGTGCAGATCCGATCCGGGGCGGCAGGCGAACTCCGCCACCTGCTGCAGTTGGCTCAGGCTGGATTCCCCTAAGCCCAGATCCGCCAGGCTCACCGGCAAGTGCAGGCTCTGGAAGAAGGGCAGCAGCTGACGCCGCGCCTGGGCGGCCAGCTGGCTTCCGCCCACGCTTTCCTCCAGGCGCAGCTGCACCAGGATTCCGAAGCCCACCTTCTCGCCGTGGAGCTGACCGTGGCTGGCCTCCAGCTGGGTAAGGCCGTTGTGCACCGCGTGGGCCGCCACCGTGCGGCAGCGGGCGCCTCCGATGCCGCCGATCAGACCGGCGGTGAGTCCGCTCGCTTCCGCCACGCGTACCCAGGCCTCGCTGCAGGGATCCGCCAGGGCGGCTTCCGCCTCCAGCAGCAGTTGATCGCGCAGCACCCGGGCCTGTTGCACGGCCTGCTGCACCAGACCATCACGGCTGGCCCCACTGCTCACCGAGGCCTCGTACCACTTGGCCATCGCATCGGCGATGCCGCTGGCCAGGGTGCGGGCCGGGGCCGAGCGCACCAGGGCGTGATCGAACACCAACAGATCCGGGCAGCGATCCAGGGCCACATCGCCCTCAAACGCGCCACTCCGGCTGTAGAGGTTGGCCAGGGCGGTCCAACCGGCGCAGGTGGCAGCACTAGTGGGCACCGTGACGCAGGGGATCTGCAGCCGGTGCGCCAGCAGCTTGCCGGCATCGAGCACCTTGCCGCCTCCAACAGCGAGCACGGCATCACAGCCGCTGGTGCCCAGCTCTTGGCTGATTCGTTCGAGATCCTCTTCGCAGCAGTCGAACGCCAGCTCAGCGGCGTGGGATTCCAGCCCCTGCTGTTCCAGGTCGCTCTGCAGGCGTTGCCGCAGGCCGGCGGTGGCCGCGCTGCGCCCCAGCAGCAGGGGGCGGCGGCACAAACCGCGGATCAGGGGGATCGACTCCTGCCAGGCTCCTTCGCCCCGCAGCACGGTCGCCGGTGCAATGGCGTGTCGCTGGGTGCTGATGGAGCTCATGAATAGGGAGTCTAAAAGTGGCAGGATCGAGGCAGGCAGCACCAGAGAGCCATTTCTGTTCCAGCCGATCCGAACCTTGCGGCCTTTGGCTCCAGCCTGACGGCGATCACCCTGGCGGAGCTGGGGGACAAGACCTTCTTTATGGCTCTGATCCTGGCGGTGCGCCACCGGGCCCGCTGGGTGTTTCTGGGGGCATTCGCTGCCCTGGCGGCCGTCACCCTGATTTCACTGGGCCTGGGCTACGGCCTGCGGGAGCTTCTTCCCCAGAGCTGGGTGCCCTGGATCGCTGCGGCCCTGTTCCTGGGCTTTGGGGTCAAGCTCCTGATCGATGCCCAGGGTCTCGGCCGTGATGCCGCCCGCGCGGAGCAGGAGGAAGCCCAGCAGGTGGTGGATGCGGCCGAGCAAAGCGGTGGGCAGCGCAGCACCTGGGCGGTGATCTGGGAGGCCTTTGCCCTGGTGTTTGTGGCGGAGTTGGGGGATCGGACCCAGTTCACCACGATCTTTCTGGCGGCTGCCCCGCTGGAGGTGTTTGGCTTCGCCGGCTTGCTGGCGGGCACCCTGCTCGGGCACGCCCTGGTGACCGGCGTGGCGGTGGGGGCGGGCAAGTGGATCGGTCGCTGGCTCGATGAACGCCTGATCTATCGCCTCAGCGGCGGTCTATTCCTGGTGTTCGGTTTGATGGCCCTCGCGCAGGCCCTGCGCTGATGGGCCATCACCACGACCACGGTCATGACCACGGCCATCAGGGGGCGTTTCGCTGGAGCGTGATCCTCAATGCCCTGCTCACCGGGGTGCAGCTGGCGATTGGCTTTGGCTTTGGCTCCCTCGCCCTGATCGGTGATGCGCTGCACAACCTGGGGGATGTGCTCGGTCTGTTGCTGGCTTGGGGGGCCGAACGCCTCAGTGCCCGCCCTGCCCAGGGCCGCTTCACCTATGGGTTTGGCCGCAGCAGCCATCTCGCCGCTCTGACCAACGGGCTGCTGGTGTTCGGCGCCGGGTTGTTGGTGGTGGTGGAAGGGGTGGAGCGGCTTCAGGATCCCGAGCCCCTGGTGCCTGGTCCGGTGGCGCTGGCGGCGGCTGCGGGCATCGTGATCAACCTGCTTTCCGTGCGGTTGTTCGGGGGCCATCAACACCTGGATCTCAACCGACGCGCGGCGGTGCTGCACCTGCTCAGCGATGCGGCGGTCTCCGCGGCGGTGCTGATCAGTGCCCTACTGGTGGCCTTCACGGGTTGGGCGGTTCTCGATGCCATCACCGCCATCGCCGTGGGCCTGGCGGTGATGGTGAGTGCCTGGGGTCTGCTGAAGCAGTCCCTCGCCGCCAACCTCGATGCAGCGCCGGAGGGAATGGATCCTGAGCTGATCGAACGCGCCCTGCTGGAGCTGCCTGGGGTGCGGAAGGTGGCGCAGCTGCACATCTGGGGCCTGGGGGGGCAACGGGTCGCCCTCACCGCCCATCTGCTCTGCGATGGCGATCAACCCTCGCCGGCAGAGGCTCTGTTGCGCGCCGCGGAGGCCCGTGTTCAGGCGATGGGCATTGCCAAAACCACGTTCCAGATCGAGCCATTCGGCAATCCGCTACCCGATCGGGCCAATGGGCGGTCAGATTGAGAACAGACGACGGGAGACGTGATGGAGAGGCGTGGGCTCCGACTACGGCTGGCGGATGTTTTGGTGCGCTGGGCTGCGCGGCTCAATCCCACTCCTGAACCGGAACCACCCCTCCAGGAGGCAGCGCCCGCGCCCAAGCCCCGCAAGCGGGCGGCCATCAGCCAGATGCCCGGCCTGCGTGCCCCTCTCTCCATCGATAAGGCGGTGCGCAACCGTGACCTCAACGTGCTCAAACGGGAGGCCAGCGATGCCCTCGCCGCTTTGGGGGCGGCCCACGCGGTGGTGAGCTCCGCACGGCTGGCCCAGATCCAGACCATGCGCAGTGAGGTGGATCGGGGCGAGACCGAACAGGATGTGTTGATCGAGTTGGCCGGTGATTACCAGGCCTGGCAGAACGATCAGGTGCGTCTGTTCGATGCCCTTGCTCTGGTGCTGGGCATCACCGTTCCCGAGGGGCGGGCCTTCGATCAGATCGACGAAGACATGGAACCCGCTGCCGGAGAACACCTCAATGCCCTGGCGGCTGAGTATCAGAGGCGTCTGCTCACCGATCAGTTCGAGGCGGGTCCCAAGGAAGGCTGAGGCCGTGGCCCCTATGGTGTCGGGTTCAACTCGTCACCAGCGACAGGGAGCGCAGCAATGACCATCCGCATTGGTATCAACGGCTTCGGGCGTATCGGCCGTCTGGCCTTTCGGCGTGCCGTGACTCTGGCGGATGTGGAGGTCGTGGGCATCAACGACCTGATTGATGTGGAGTATCTGGCCTACATGCTCCGCTACGACTCCACCCACGGTCGCTTTCAGGGTGAGGTGAGCATCGAGAACGGGCAGCTGGTGGTGAACGGCAAGGCGATCCGCATCACCGCTGAACGCGATCCCGGCAACCTGAACTGGGGAGCCATCGGTGCTGACTACGTGCTCGAGAGCACCGGCTTCTTCCTCAGCGAAGACACCGCCCGCGCCCACATCAACGCCGGTGCCAAGCGCGTGGTGATGAGTGCCCCGTCGAAAGACGACACCCCGATCTTTGTGATGGGGGTGAACCACAAGAGCTACGCCGGGCAGCCGATCGTGTCGAACGCCAGCTGCACCACCAACTGCCTCGCCCCGATGGCCAAGGTGCTGCACGACAACTTCGGCATCGTGAACGGTCTGATGACCACGGTGCACGCCACCACCGCCACCCAGAAAACCGTGGATGGCCCTTCGGTGAAGGACTGGCGCGGTGGCCGAGGCGCCGGACAAAACATCATCCCCAGCTCCACCGGTGCGGCCAAAGCCGTGGGTCGGGTGATCCCGGAACTCAACGGCAAGCTCACCGGCATGGCTTTCCGCGTGCCCACTCCCGATGTGTCGGTGGTGGATCTCACCGTGAACCTGGCCAAGCCCGCCAGCTACGAGCAGGTCAAGGCCGCCATGAAGGCCGCCTCGGAAGGGGAGCTTGCCGGAATCCTGGGCTACACCGAAGACGATGTGGTCTCCAACGACTTCCTCGGCGAGAGCTGCACCTCCGTGTTCGATGCCGGTGCTGGTATCGCCCTCACCGACACCTTCATGAAGCTGGTGTCCTGGTATGACAACGAGTGGGGCTACAGCTGCAAGTGCATCGACCTGATGCGTCACATGGCCAGCGTCAGCTGATACCAGAGCGGAACGCTCAGCAGCGACAGGAGGGTGCTCCACAGCACCAGTTGTGCGGCCGGGATCACCTCCCGGCCTTTTTGTTGGCTCCCCTCCGCCAGCAGCAACACCGACATAGCGGTGGGGGCCGCGGCCTGCAGCACCAGGGCCTGCCTCATCGGAGTGGACAGGGGAAGCCCCTGACTGGCCAGCAGAGCCACCAGGGGAAGCAGCAGTAACTTCACCCCCAGGGCCGGCATGAGTGCAACGGGCCGCAGCAGGCGGGAGTCATCCAGCCGCTCCAGCACCACCCCCAGACGCATCCCCACCAGCAGAAGCAGCAGCCAAAGCACCAGACGGGCAGGAATCCACAGCCAGGCCCCCAACGTGTCGCCCCAAGGGGAGAGTCCGATCGGCAGGGCCAGCAGCACAGCGATCAACACGGGGTTGCTCAGCAGGGATCGCCAATCCCGTGCCCGATCCGAGAGCAACACAGGTCCCAGGCTCCAGGTGACCAGGGTGCCGATCAGGTCGTAGGTGATGCTCGTGCTCAAGGCCTGCTCCGGCAGCAGAGCCAACGCCACCGGCAAGCCGAAGTAGGCGGTGTTGCCCACCACCGATCCCAGTTGCAGGCTCCGGCGGGGCAACAGGCGCATCGACCAGGGGCTGAAGCAGCTCAGCAGTAGGCCCCCTGTGGTGAGCACCGCGCAGAAGACGGCCACGGGAAGCAGCTGACTGGGCAGTCCCGCCCTGAGTAGCAGGGCCACCAGGCTCAAGGGCATGCCCCAGCGCAGCAGGGGAGGAGCCAGATGCTCGGGCCACCGCGGGTACCGGCGCCCCATCCATAGGCCTGCGAGCAGGCAGGGGCCCAGTTCAAACAGCACACGGAGCATGGGGTCAGCCTGGCAGCGTTGCCCCAGGCCTGCACCAGCGCTATGGAGGGGGGAGATCGATCGAGGGGGAGCCGTGGACGACGAGCCAGTCACGCCCCATGCGGTGCCGATCTTTGATGCCGAAGGCCACCTCACTTACATCGGTGATGACGGACGGCGCTACGTCGTCGCTGACCTGCCGGAGAGCGATGAGCAAGCCGTGGATCGGGTGATGGAGCGCCTCCGCGGCGGTCAGAGCCTGTTCACCCAGATCGAGCAGCTCTCCAGCCAGTGGCTCGATCACGTCAGTGGACCAGAACTCAGCCGCCTGTCGGCTCTCTCGCTGCTGCTGACCACCCTGGAGACCTCACTCTCTGACACGGATCCCGAGGAGGAGCTCTGAGCGGGGCAGGCGCTCATGTAAGTTGTTGAGCTGCTCGAGAGCCGAGAGGCAACGAGCAGACAACCGAAGCCCGGTCACCCGGTGCTGTAGGTTCAACAAGCGGCTGAGAGGCCGCGGATCTGAGAGCCCGAGAGCCCTGAGAGGGGTGAGCTGAGAAGCGTGCGGTGATCAGAGCACCTGGACAACTGAACGTTTAGGAACTGACGCTTTCACTGCGTTAGCTGCCTGAGAGTCTGAAGGGCGAATGCCGAGAGGCAGGAGCCGAGAGGTCTTGGAGGGGGTTAACGAAAGATGCAGTGAAGGTGTGAGGTCCCGTCAAAAATTTTTAGTTGCAGAAGCTGATTGCTTTGCATGATTAGTGACTCTCACGGTTGCTGGTGATGTCGGTGTGCAGTCAGTGGAGCAACGACCGGATCTGAGATCCTGGAAAGTCAAGACGAGAGAGATTTTGTTTTGCACTCTTTGAACGCCTCTGTCAGAGGAGGTTGGCCTTAACTGCAGGATGTACGCCAGTGCATGCTTGCGGGTAAAGCAAATCAAATTGAGGTGATTGAAGCTGACAAGTTTTAACAAGCTTGAAAGTTTTGATGGCTAATAGGATTTGATCTACAACGGAGAGTTTGATCCTGGCTCAGGATGAACGCTGGCGGCGTGCTTAACACATGCAAGTCGAACGAACCTTCGGGTTAGTGGCGGACGGGTGAGTAACGCGTGAGAATCTGCCCTCAGGAGGG
>VGPT01000076.1 GCA_016882485.1 Cyanobacteria bacterium M_surface_10_m1_298 | reverse complement strand
GAGCCTGGCTTTCCGCCACCCAGGTGCTGGCCAGTCGCTGCTGAGCTGGAACGGGTCGGGGGTTCTGCGGGCGCTGCAGGGCGAGCCAAACCACGGCGAGTAAGGGGGCGACGAGGGCTCCGGCGGCAACGAACGCGGCCAGATGGCGCCACCAACGCGATTCCCGCGGCAGGAGGGAGTCACCGCAATAGCCGCAGACCAGCTCACCGTTTTCAGCGGTGCGGTGATAGGCCGGCGCCGGAGCGCAGAAGGGGCAGTGGTAGCGCGTCAACGCTCCTCAGGGCCTCCAACTGCAGAGCAGGGGTTCTGGGGTCCGCAGGGTGCGCCAATCCCCACTGGCTGTATCCACTTCGACGCCGACAGCCTGGTCATTGGGATTGACGACGCTGTGTTCAAGCCAGGCGATCGCATCCTCGAGTGCCGCCTCAAGGCTTGGGTAGAGGCTGTCGAGTTGCCGATGGGGCTCACCGAGGCCATCGATCAGCCGATAGAGCCGGTCGCGAAAGACCCTCGGCTGAGGCTGAAACCCTGACCAATTCATATTTCCCTGCTCGTACGATTTTTTATCTAGCGCCGTCTTCGCTGGCCTGGCTGGCCAGTACCAACTCTTTTAAGCAACCTCTTCAAGTTGCTTCAATTCGAGGGTGGACACCGACAGGGTGCGGGAGTGCACGCTGGCCAGAGGCCAGGGCCGGATCCAGGCACAACCCTTGTCCTGATCAAGGTTGATCAGCTGAAACACGCAACCCGGTTGTTCATTCAGCCCCACCAATGCTCCAGGTTCGAGGTCCATCGATCCCACTCAGGGTTGCTCCACTCAACACGAGCGCGGGATGCGAATCGGTAGAAATGCTTAAGCCCTGACAATCTTTGCTCAGCCGGCCCGCTGCAGCTCTGGCTTTTCCTCAGGCACAATCGCCCCCTCGATGGGGCAGACCTGCAGGCAGATCCCGCAGTCAATGCAGGTGTCGAAGTCGATCCAATAGAAGCCTGTTCCCTTGGCATTCGCCCCCGTTCCGGGGTTGATACAGGCCACCGGGCAGGCGTCAACGCAATCGGCGATGCCCTCACAGACGTCCGTGAGGATGGTGTGCGCCATGACTGACCAGCCGGGAATCGGGGCAGATCCTAGGGATCAATCCAACCAGCGTGCTGCGGCGCAACCCCGCTCTTGAGCTCGCAACCCCGCTTCGGCCTCTGATGGGCAGGGGCCATGGAGCAGTTCCGCTGGTGTGCCGTCTTGATGCAGAGCCTCCAGGGCCTCCAGCGCTGCCGGAAGCTCTGTCACGCTGCGGTAGGTCACCAAGGTGACTCCCGGACGCTGCGGGGCACTGCGCTCTGTCCCGAGGAGACCACGGATGGCTTCCACATCGAAGCTGAAGCCCAGCCCCGATCCCGATCCTCCAAAGCGCTGGACCAAGGCGTCGTAGCGACCGCCACTGGCGATCTCGAGCGGTGCCTCCGGACCTTGGCAGACCAGTTTCAGCACCAGACCGTCGTAGAGGTCGTAATGGGGCTGGAAGGTGGGATCCAGCTGAATCATCACGCCTTGCTGTAGCGCCACTGGGCCTACCACTTTCAGGGTTGCCGCCAGGCTGTCGAGGTGACGGGAGGGGCCGAGCAGCTGCTCCAGCTGGTAGAGCACCGCTTCGGGCTGACCCCTCAGGCGCATCAGTTGACCCAGGGTCTGGTGTTGATGGGCCGGAAGCTCCAGTTGGTCTAGAGCCAGAGGGTCGTAACTGATCAGGGCTTGGCGCACGCGGGTGCGCTCATGGCTGGGCACCTGATCCAGCAGGGCACTAAGAACACCGTGGTGCCCCAACAACAACCGCGGTTGCTGCTCTGCTCCGATCTCCAGCTGCCTTAAGCAGGCCAGCAACAAGCGAAGCAACTCCGCATCGGCGGCGCTTCCAGCTTCCGTGTCGCCCCCGAGGAGCTCCACGCCGCTCTGCAGCTGCTCCTCGAGGCGGTGCTGCCCTGTATCGCTGAGGGTGCTACGGAACACCAGGCCACTGCTCCAAAGCCGGAGCGGCCTGGGGCGTTCGGCCATGCGCGTGGCCGCCGCCCTCGCAATCGAGGCCGTCATCTCCGGCCTGAGCCCGAGGGGCTCATCGGCGGCGAGACGCACCAGGTCATGGTCCTTGATGCCGCCTCCGGCTTCGAGGGTTTCCAGCCGCTCAACGGTGGGAGGTGCCACCTCCGCATAGCCCCAGAGCCGGTAGACCTGCCCGAGCTGGTCGCACAACCAACGGTTGCCATCGACTTCCCGTGGATTGAGATCCCTGGTGCCGGCAGCCGGTTGCAGAGCCATGGGTGAGCCAGCTCACAGTGCGCCGATCCTATGGAGCAGGGCTTCAGGCCCCCGCATCCAGCTCTGGTGCGCCGAAGCTGGCCCCCTTGAGCGGGCGGCAGGCGGCGAGCCCCTCGATCAACGGTTGGCGCAACCCGGGGGCACAGGCGATCAACCTCCCCTCGGAGAGCTGGGCCGGCGAACCGTCGTAGGCGCACACCACGCCCCCGGCCTGCTCCACCAAAACCACACCGGCCGCCAGATCCCAGGGCGACAGTCCTCGCTCCCAGTAGCCATCGAGCACCCCTGAGGCCACAAAAGCCAGGTCGACAGCCGCGGCTCCACCCCGCCGCACGCCATGGGTTCGGTGGGTGAAGTAGGCGAACTCGGCGTAGTTGTTGTCCAACCGCGTGTGACGGTCATAGGCAAAGCCTGTAACCAGGAGGGCCTGCGCGAGCTGGTCACAGGTGCTGACCCGCAGGCGCTGTTCGTTGCACCAGGAACCCAGTCCAGGCGCAGCCCAATAGAGCTGCTGCAGCGCTGGAACCGCCAGAGCCCCCAGCAGCGGAATGCCCTGCCAGGTCAGACCAATGGAGGTGCCAAAGAACGGATAACCATGGGCGTAGTTGGTGGTGCCGTCGAGGGGATCCACGCACCACTGCAGACCGGTATCACCACGTTGCTGCACGCCGCTCTCCTCCGCCAGCACATCCACCTCGGGTGTTTGTTCGCTAAGCACCTGAAGCACGGCCTTCTCGGCGGCCAGATCCGCGTCCGTGACCAGATCACCGGCGCGACCTTTCTCTCGCACCCGCTCCAGCTGTCCAAACAGTGAGAGCAGCTGCATGGCTCCGGCCTCGGCAGCGGCGCGGGCGACCTGAGTGAGCTGGAGCAACTTGGCCTCGCTCAGAGCGGAGCGCTGGTGGGCCTGATCAGACAGAGACAACGGCTCGGTTGTGCTCATTCCTCATCGAGTGGCAGTCCTGAGCGCACCTTGCCACGGCCGAAGTGGCGTCCGAATTGCAGTTCGTAGACCTCGTCCTCGTCCTGGGTTTCCACCTCCAGGGGGCCGAGGGCACGCGCGACGCAAAGCAGGCCGTAGCCCTGCTTGCGGATGTCCCTGGATAGGCCCAGTGCTTCCCTCTGATCAATCTCTCCCTCCAACACCCGCACCGCGCAAGCCGTGCAGCAGCCATTGCGGCAGCTAAAGGGCAGGGGCTCTCCCTGCTCTTCAAAGCTCCGCAGGATGTACTCGCCTTCCGGCACGTTCAGCTGAATCGTGCGGTGTTCTTGCCGCCAGTGAACCGTGATCGGATGGCTTGGCATCGGGCAGGATCCAACAAAGGAGGGGGTGACTGCTACATTCTCGTTGTTGCCCCGCGCAGCCGCGACATCTCCTGCTGGCTCTTTGCTGTCAAGGATGTCGCTGCGAAAAGCCCCTCGCGGAGAGGTGGCCGAGTGGTCGAAGGCGCAGCACTGGAAATGCTGTATAGGGGCAACTCTATCGAGGGTTCGAATCCCTCCCTCTCCGTTCGAAAAGCCGCTCTCAGAGCGGCTTTTTTATGTGTTCAAGATTCAGCCAAAGCGGCCACTGACGTAATCCTGAGTGGCCAGTTGTTGAGGGGAGTTGAAGATGCTTTCTGTTTCTGAAAATTCCACCAGGCAGCCCACCTTGCTGTCGCGGTCTTCCCGGTTGCTCACGTTAAAGAAGCCGGTGTAGTCACTCACGCGAACAGCCTGTTGCATGTTGTGCGTGACAATCACGATGGTGTAGTTCTTCTTGAGTTCATGCATCATTTCCTCAATTTTCAGCGTTGAGATTGGATCCAAGGCTGAACAGGGCTCATCCATCAGAATCACCTCCGGTTCGATGGCAATGGTTCGGGCAATACAGAGGCGTTGCTGCTGTCCTCCTGAGAGGGCATAGCCGCTGTCCCTCAGCTTGTCTTTGGTTTCATCCCAGAGCGCAGCCTTGCGCAGGGAGCGCTCCACCAGTTCATCCATATCGCCGCGATAGCCATTGATCCTGGCGCCGAATGCGATGTTGTCGTAGATGCTCTTCGGGAAGGGATTCGGCTTTTGGAACACCATCCCGATCCGTCGCCTGACCTCCACTGGATCAATGTCGCGCTGGTAGAGGTCCTGACCCTGGAAGACAACACGCCCCCTGATCGCGCAACCGTCGATCAGATCATTCATTCGGTTCAGCGCCCGCAGCACCGTGCTTTTGCCGCAGCCTGAAGGGCCAATGAAGGCGGTCACCTTGCCTTTGGGGATGTCCATGTACACCCCGCGCACCGCCTCCTTGTTGCCGTAGCTGATGGAGAGATCCTGCAGCGAGAGGCAAATCTCCTCGCTCTGGCTGGCGCTGGTTGAAGGGGCGGTCATCACAGGTTGAGGGAGGCGGCGTGGTGCAGAGACGTGGTGTGGGAGCGGATCACTGCCGCGACAGGTGTCCGAGCCAGCGTGCCAGCAGATTGGCGGCCAGAATCATCATCACCAAGACGAAGGATGCGGCCCAGGCCAGCGAAATCTGAGCCTCATAGGGCATGATCGCGTAGTTGTAGATCAGCACCGACATCGAGGCGATCGGGTTCAGTAACCCATCGGACCAGAACGGTGAGAACAGGGCTGTGAAGATCAAGGGCGCGGTCTCGCCGGCCGCTCGTGCAATGCCCAGCACCACGCCGGTCGCGATCGGGGCAAGGGCTGCCGGCAGCGTGACCCGGGTGATGGTGATCACCCGGGAGGCCCCGACTCCCATCGCCCCCCAGCGCAGTTCCTGCGGCACCAGCTTCAGGCCTTCATCGGTGGTTTTGATCACCGTGGGAATCATCAACACTGCCAGGGCCATGCCACCGGCAATGGCGCTGTAGCTCTGCCCCATCAGCGCTCGCGTGCTGACGATCAATCCATAGATGAAGACGCCACAGATGATCGAGGGAACCCCAGCGAGCACGTTGGTTCCAAAACGCACAAACTGGGCGAAGGGCCCGGAGCGTGAATACTCCGCCAGGTAAATCCCCCCACCGACCCCGATCGGGATCGCGATCAAGCTGGCGATCAGGCTCACCACGAGCGTGCCCACGATGGCGTTACCGATCCCACCACCATCCAGGCCGGGCGGAGGTGGCAGTTCGGTGAGCAGCTGCATGTTGATCAAGGAGCCCCCCTTGATCAGCACGTAAATCAGCACGAGCACGAGGGGCAGGACGGCCAGGGCTGTGAACAGAGCGGCGACCGACGACAGCAAGCGGTTCCAAATGTTGCGCGAGAGGCCGTGGCGATAGCTGAGCGTGCGTGGTGTCATGGCCCGTGCTCAGTATTTGAGGCTGAGTTTGCGCACCACCTGCTGCGCCAGCAGGTTCACCGCCAGGCTCATCAGCATCAGCAGAAGAGCGGCATACATCAGCGCTGAGACCTGAATCCCATGGGCCTCACCAAACTGATTGGCCAGCATCGAAGAGATGGTGTTGGCCGGTGCCAGCAGGCTGAAGCTGAAGTTGTTGGAATTGCCGATGATCATTGTGACGGCCATCGTTTCGCCCATGGCCCGCCCCAGGGCGAGCATCACTCCCCCGGTGATTCCGGAGATGGCAGCGGGAAGAATCACCTGAACAATCGCCCCCCAGCGGGTGGTGCCGATCCCGTAGGCGGCCTGCCGCAGCCCATCGGGGACCTGGTTCAACGCATCGCGGGAGATGGCCGTGATGATCGGCAGGATCATGACCACCAGGATCAGGGCAGCAGGGGCCATGCCTGGACCCTGCGGTTCTGTTGAAAACAGTGGAATCCACCCCAGAAACCGATGAAGTTCGCTCAGGAAGGGCCTGAGAAAGGGCTCCATCACCACAATCGCCCACAGGCCCAGCACCACGGAGGGGATGGCGGCCAACAGCTCAACCATCACCCCCAGCACTTCTCGGATCGGCTTGGGAATGATGTTTTCGGTGAGAAAGATCGCCGTTCCAACCCCAAGGGGAACGGCGATCAGCAAGGCCAGACCAGAGCTGACGAGGGTGCCGTAGATGGCTGTGAACGCCCCGTAGTGGTCGCTGCCGGGGTCCCAGTCGGATGTGGTGATGAAGCTGAGGCCGAAGGTGCGGATCGCTTCCCAGGCACCGCTCAGCACGGTGAGGAGGATCGCTAGCACCAGCAGTCCAACGG
>VGPT01000075.1 GCA_016882485.1 Cyanobacteria bacterium M_surface_10_m1_298 | reverse complement strand
GACCATCTCTGCCGCAGTGATGCCGCTGAATCGGCGATCGCCGTGGTCACGGTGCACCGCAGCAAAGGTCTGGAGTATCCGGTGGTGATCTGCCCCTACCTCTGGAGAGGCAGCAAGAACGCCAACAAAAAAGTGACGATCGGTCGCCGCTGGATCCCCAAACAGCAGGGCGAGCCCCATCTCGATCTGCATCGCAATCCCGATTGGGGCCAGGGGCGCAGCGCCGCGCTGCAGGACCAGGAGGCCCAGGCCGCGGAAGCGGAACGCCTGGCCTACGTCGCCTGCACTCGCGCCCAGCACCTGTTGCTGTTGGGCTGGCCTGGAGCCGATCTGGCCGAACGTGACAACCCCCTCAGCCCCTGGCTGCTCGAGGGAAGCAGCGAGCGAGAGCTCGGCTGGCATCGCCGCAACCCCAACCGGGAGCCCGCACCCGTTCAGCCCTGGCAAGGGCAGCTCCCCACGGGAGCCCTGGAGCTGGGGCCCCGGCCGGAGCGCTCCCTCGACAGCCGCTGGGGGCGCGCCAGTTACTCCGCCTGGGCCCACTCCCAGGCGAGCCTGCCTCCGGAGATGCGCGAGGAGGGCCGTGACACCGATGCCCTCAGCCGCGATCCCGACAACCTGCCCGATGCCAGCTCAGGCGAGGCTGATCCCAGCTGGCCGGAGTTGGGTCCGCTGGCCCACTTCCCACGCGGCGCAGGGCCCGGGGATGCCCTGCATCGCATCCTCGAACGACTCGACTACGCAGCCCTGGCGGCAGGCGAGGACAGCGACTGCCGCAGCGTGATCGAGCAGGAGCTGCCCAGAGCCGGGCTGAACCCCGATCTCAGCGAGGCTCTGCTGCAGGGGCTGGAGCAGCTGGTGCAGAGCCCTCTGGGGGGCGCCCTCGGCGCCTGCCGCCTCGGGGATCTGCAGGCCGGCAGCTGGCTTAATGAAATGAACTTCGACCTGCCCCTGGCCCACAGCGAGCAGGAGCGCCTGGTGCGCAGCAGTGGTCTGGCCTCGGTGTTCCGAGAGCACCCCGGCGGGCGCTTCGGGGCGAGCTACGCACGACTGGTCGACGGTCTCGACGTGGCCAGCCGCGGCTTCCTCACCGGATCAATCGATCTGGTGTTCTGTTGGAAGGAGCGCTGGTGGGTCGCCGACTGGAAAAGCAACTGGCTCGGGCAGCGCGACAGCCAGGGAACGGTGAGCCGTTGCGGACCGATCGACTACTCCGAAGAGGCAATGACATCACTGATGGCGAGTAACCATTACCCGCTCCAGGCGCACCTCTACCTCGTCGCTCTGCATCGCTACCTGCTCTGGAGACTTCCGGGCTACAGGCCCGAACGCCATCTCGGCGGTTACGCCTACGTGTTCCTGCGCGGGGTGCCTGGAGCCATCGATGCCCCGGGTCGCTCTCCCCAGGCCCCCACCCCCGGAGTGCTGGTGGATCAGCCCAGCCTGAAGCGCGTGATGGCCCTCGATGCCCTGCTGCGGGAGGGGCAGCCATGAGCAGCAGCCTCGCCACCGCCCTGCTCGACAGCCTGCCCCGCCTGCTGCCGGCTGCACCGTCGGACGTGGCCACGGGGATCGTGACCGCGCTGGCGGAGGCCCTCGAGCGCGGGGATCTGGGGCTGGATCTGCAGTCCGAACCGCCGCAGGAGGGCGCCCTGGAGGCCCTGATGGAGTGCGGCTGGCTGGTGCAGGCCGACGCCCTCGAGCAGAGCCCCGAAGCACCGATGGTGCTCGATGGATCCTGGCTGCGTTGGAGGCGCTGGCACGAGCAGCTGCAGAGCTGCCTGGAGCAGCTGGTGAACCTGGGCCTCACCCCCGTGCAGCCGCCTGCAAGCTCGGCCCAGCTGAGTGCGGCACAACGCCAAGCGGAGCAGGCGGGCCTGGATGCCCACCAGTGCGACGCGGTCAGGGCTCTGCTGGAGAGGCGCTTGGTGCTTCTGACCGGCGGGCCGGGCACCGGCAAAACCTCCACCGTGGTGCAGATGCTGGCGGCGGCCCTGCGGCAGAACCCGGAGTTGCGGATCCAGCTCTCTGCGCCCACCGGCAAGGCCTCGGCCCGGCTGGCGGAGGCGGTCCAGGCGGGCAGCCGCTCCCTGGAGGCCAAGCTCAGCGACGCGTTGCAGCAGGTCCCGAGCGGCACCCTGCACCGCCTGCTGGAAGCCCAGGGCGACAGCCGCTTCCGCCGCAACCGGCGCCAGCCCCTGGATCTCGATCTTCTGGTGGTCGATGAACTCTCAATGGTGGATCTGCCCCTGATGAGCGCCCTGCTGGAGGCGATGCCGCCCCAGGGGCAACTGCTTCTGGTGGGCGATCAACATCAGCTTCCGCCGGTTGGCCCCGGCGCGGTTCTGGAGGAGCTATGCCGTCCGGAACGTCTCCGGGCACTCGACAAGGCTTCGGTGGAACTACGCACCACCTACCGCAATGACGGAGCCATCGCCGCCCTAGCCGCTCAGCTTCGCCAGGGGGAGAGCGGTCTGGACACCACCTGGCTCCGGAAGCTGGAGCCCGGAGCGAATGTGACCTGGCTGGAAAGCGCGCGCCAGCGCCTCCCCGAGGCCCTGCTGGAGCGCCTCAAGCAACATCAGCAAAGGCTGAAGGAGCTGGCCGGCAGCCTCAACTGGAGCGCCGAGGAACCCAACCCCAAGCAAGCCGAAGCCCTGCTGCGTCAGCTGGAAGCCCTGATCGCCCTCAGCCCCATCCGCCAAGGCGCCTGGGGTGTGGAAGCGATCCACCGAGCCCTGTTGGGGGATCAGATCCAACGCCCCCTGCAGCACTGGCCCATCGGCACCCCCGTTCTCAATCGACAGAACCGTCCGGAGCAGGGCCTGGCCAATGGAGACATTGGGGTGGTGGTGCGCCAGGGCGCGGAGCCCCGGGTGCTGCTCCCGGGGAATCGCGTGCTGCACCCTGCCCAGCTCTCCGGGGCCGAGCCCGCCTTTGCCCTCACCGTGCACAAAGCCCAGGGCAGCCAATACGGCAGCGTTCTCCTGTTGCTTCCGCCCCTGCGGCATCAGGATCCGCGCCTGCTCTACACCGGTCTGACCCGGGCCCAGCAAGACCTGCTGTTGATCACGCCATCCACGGAGTCACAACGCTCAGATTCCACCTAGCGTTGCGCCATGCCCACTGTTGAAGAGCGTCCTTGGGGCTGGTTTGAAACCCTGGGATCCGGGGAGAGCTACCTGGTGAAGAGGTTGTGCATCCGGGCCGGACAGCGCATCAGCCTGCAACGCCACAGACATCGCCTCGAGCATTGGGTCGTGGTCAGCGGCCATGGCCTGCTGCATTGCGACGGGGAGGATCTGGAGGCGCGCCCAGGCAGCACCCTGCTGGTGCCCTGCGGGGCCATCCATCGGGCTTGCGCCGGATCGGAAGATCTCGTGATCGTCGAAGTGCAGCGCGGGGTTGAACTGCGCGAAGACGACATCGAACGCCTGGAGGACGACTACCAGCGCATCCGAGTGGTAAGTTAATTCTTCACCCTTTGTGAAGGGCAAGGCAGTTTCTTCATCGGGTGTCTGCCGGCCTGTCGACGAAGGATTCAGGCCCCGCCCAACACGTGACCCATACCCCCTGCGAGAGCTTCACCAGCTCTGTGGATCTCAGTGCGCTCGATCTGGCCAGCAGCCAGGACGCCACTCCCAGCGAAACCCTCGAAATCACCACCACTCCAGCCCCGGCCGGAGAGGGATTTGCCGGCTTCGGCTTTGCTCCTGAGCTTCTGGAAGCTCTGGAAGCCATCGGCTACAAGGAACCTTCTCCGATCCAGAAAGCCGCCATCCCCGAGCTGCTGCTCGGCCGCGATCTGGTCGGTCAGGCCCAGACCGGCACCGGCAAGACCGCAGCCTTTGCCCTGCCGATGCTGGCTGCCCTTGATGAAGAGCAGCGCACGCCCCAGGTGCTGGTGCTCACCCCCACCCGGGAACTGGCCATCCAGGTGGCCGACGCCTTCAAGAGTTACGCCGCCAAGCTGCCTCACCTGCGGGTGCTGCCGGTCTACGGCGGTGCCGATTTCCGCGATCAGATCCACAAACTCAAGCGTGGCGTGCAGATCGTGGTGGGCACCCCCGGCCGGGTGATGGACCACATGCGTCAGGGCACCCTCGATCTCTCCGGCCTGCGCAGCCTGGTGCTCGACGAAGCCGACGAAATGCTGCGCATGGGCTTCATCGACGATGTCGAGTGGGTGCTCGGACAACTCCCCGAGAAGCGCCAGGTGGTGCTGTTCTCCGCCACGATGCCGCCCGAGATCCGGCGCATCTCCCATCAGTATCTGAACAGCCCGGCCGAGATCACGATCAAGACCAAGGGCTCCGATGCCAGCCGGATCCAGCAGCGCTACATCACCGTCAACGGTCCGATGAAGCTGGAGGCCCTCAGCCGCGTGCTGGAGGCTGAGACCAAAGAGGGCGTCATCATCTTTGCCCGCACCAAGGCGATCACCGTCACCGTGGCAGAAGCCCTCGAAGCCAAGGGCTACGGCGTGGCTGTGCTCAACGGGGATGTGGCCCAGAACCAGAGGGAGCGCACGATCGAGCGCCTCAAGAACGGCAGCGTCGACGTGCTGGTGGCCACCGATGTGGCCGCCCGCGGTCTCGATGTGGATCGCATCAGCCTGGTGATCAACTACGACATCCCGTTCGATTCGGAGGCCTACGTGCACCGGATCGGTCGCACCGGACGGGCCGGACGCAGCGGCAACGCGATCCTCTTTGTCACCCCACGGGAGCGACGCTTCATCACCGGCCTCGAGCGGGCTGTGGGGCGTCCCATCGAGGCGATGGAAATCCCCAGCAACGCGAGCATCAACCAGAGCCGTCTCGATCGTCTGCGGGAGCGTCTCAACACCACCCTGGAGGGCCTCAGCAGCGAGGAACCCTCCGAGCAGCAGGCCATGTTGTCGGAAATCCTGCAGCGGGTCGCCCAGGAGCGCTCCACCACCCCAGAGCAGCTGGCCCTTGCAGCCCTGCAGATGGCCGTGGGTGAACAGCCCCTGCTGGTGCATGACGACGAAAGCTGGCTGCGTCAGCAACCACCCCTGCGCGATGGCCGTCGCGCGGATCGCTTCGGCGACCGGTTCTCCGATCGCGATCGTGGTCCCCGTCAGGCCAACGGCCAGCAGCGCCGCGGCCCCCGCGAGCAGGCCGGCCCCCCGGAAGATCACATGGATCGATTCCGCGTCGAGGTGGGCTGGCGCGACCGCATCAAGCCCGGAAATATCGTTGGGGCGATCGCCAACGAATCAGGCCTGAACGGGCGCAGCATCGGCCGGATTCAGATCTTTGACACCCACAGCCTGGTGGATCTGCCCAAGGGCATGCCCGACGAGGTCTTCCAGAACCTGAAGCGATTGAAAGTTTTGAATCGCGAACTTCAGATCACCCGGGTGCGCCCCTGATCCCGAGGCTCAGGCGCAGAGCCCGGTCACCCCAGGGCTCGTCAACAGGCTCAGCTCCGCCACGCTCATCCGCTCCACAGCGGCCACGAGTCCGGACTGAGCCGCCTCGGTTTCACTGGTGACCAGACTCTGGAGCAGGTCAAAACGATCCTGGGGAGCCAGCTCTCCGTTATCCGTCCAGGCCAGGCTCCAGGGAACAGGTGCCGTCATCAGGGTCTCCCCAAGGCGGGTGTTCATTCGCTGACAATGGGACGGCAATCGGGGATCGCCCCGATTCTTCCGTTTCCTTTCGGTGTTGCTTTAGAGCTCTTCACCTCGAGCACCCCTCAGAGGCGAATCTCCATCAGGCCGCTGCAGCACTGAACTGACGGCCGACGGCGCTGTAGTGTGACTCTGATTCCAAAAAGCTTTCAGGCTCCACACGGAACCCCACAGCATCAACGAATCAGTTTTCAGGTTCCGTCTCAGGAATGACCATTTACGTAGGAAACCTCTCGTTCCAAGCAGAACAAGAGGATCTGCTCGACCTTTTCAGCCAGTACGGCGAGGTCAGCAAGTGCAGCCTTCCCCTCGATCGTGAAACCGGCCGCAAGCGTGGTTTCGCCTTCGTCGAGATGGCCAATGACGAAGCCGAACAAAAGGCGATCGACGACCTCCAGAACGTGGAGTGGATGGGTCGCATGATCCGCGTCAACAAAGCCACTCCCCGTGAAGGCGGTGGTGGTGGCGGCGGCGGTCGCGGCGGTTACGGCGGCGGCGGCAACCGTGGCGGCGGTGGCGGCTACGGCGGCGGCGGCGGCCGTGGTGGCGATCGCGGCGGCTATGGCGGCGGCGGTGGTGGCGGCGGCGGCTACGGCGGCGGCGGCGACAACCGCTGGTGATCGGGGCTTAGCCCTTCACCCCCAGCACATCTTTCAATAGAAAATCCCTGATGGGTAGCCAGAACCTGGCTGCCCTCAGGGATTTTTGTTGGCCCGGCATCAGTCGCCGGGCATGGAAGCCAACCTCAGGCGCTGACTTCCAGCACTTCGTTCTCGATCAGATCGTTGAGCTGATCCTCCTGCCATTCCCGGCAGCGCATCTCTGCCAAGGGATGGGTGGGCTGGAGCTCCCCTTCGCGGGGCTCCGGCAGAGCATTACGCAAGCTGCGGCGGCGCAACTTCGCCGTCCAGCGATGGAAGCGATGGAAGTCTCGGGTCCGTGTCATGAACACCTCCTGGTGGTGACACCTCA
>VGPT01000074.1 GCA_016882485.1 Cyanobacteria bacterium M_surface_10_m1_298 | reverse complement strand
AAGTGGCCGAGGTCTACAACGAAACCTTCCCGAGCCTGCAGGCCGTTTCCCAGATCGGTTTGTTTGCTCTGCTCTTCCTCACTGGCCTGGAGAGCGAACTCGATGAATTGGTGGCCGTGGGCGTTCAAGCCACCACCGTGGCGGTCGCGGGTGTGGTGCTGCCGTTTGCCCTTGGCACTGCGGGCCTTTATTTCCTCTTCCATGTGCCGCTGATTCCAGCGGTATTCGCCGGTGCGGCGATGACGGCCACCTCGATTGGCATCACCGCCAGCGTGTTTGGCGAGCTCAAGTGGCTCAAGCGCAAAGAGGGCCAGATCGTGATCGGCGCTGCCGTGCTCGACGACATCCTCGGCATCGTGATCCTGGCCGTGGTGGTGGCGATCGTGGGCGGCGGCAGCTTCAGCCTCGGCCCGGTGATCAAGCTCGGCCTGGCGGCCGTGGCCTTTGTGGCGGTGGCGCTGGTGCTGAGCCGTAAGGCAGCTCCCGCATTCGACTGGGTGGTGGATCAGCTCAAGGCCCCCGGTGATGTGGCCGTGGCCAGCTTTGTGGTGCTCACCCTCTGCTGTTTTGCAGCCCAGGCCATCGGCTTGGAAGCAGCCCTGGGGGCTTTCGCTGCCGGCTTGATTCTCAGTGCTTCCAAGCACACCCACGACATCGACGCTGCTGTGAAGCCGTTGGTGGCCTTGTTCGCCACGGTGTTCTTCGTGCTGATCGGCACCGGGATGGATCTCTCGGTGCTGAATCCTTTCGATCCCGCCAACCGTGAGGGGTTGATTGTGGCGGCCTTCCTGCTCGTGGTGGCCATGCTGGGCAAAGTGGCAGCCGGCTGGAGCTACATGAGCTCTGAGCCTACCAATCGTTTGGTGGTGGGGCTGGGCATGATGCCCCGCGGCGAAGTGGGTCTGATCTTCCTGGGGCTGGGAAGCCAGGCCGGCATCCTCACGCCGGCACTGGAAGCCGCCATCTTGTTGATGGTGATCGGCACCACCTTCCTGGCCCCGATCCTGCTGCGGGTGGTGATTCCGCCCGAGCCTGCGGGTTGATCCAGGTCAGTGTCCCTGGTGCAATCCCTAGGCAGATCGAAAGGATCCGTCATCCTGGTTTGACAAGTCCTCCAACGCTGATGGTCGAACCCACCAGCCTCGCGTCGCTGGAGGCCAGCTTTGAGCAGGAAGCCCGACTCGATGAGTCGTTTGTGGTGCTCACCGTGGCGGCCAGCCTGATCGCCACCCTTGGCTTGCTGGCGGACAGCGCTGCGGTGGTGATCGGAGCGATGTTGATCGCCCCCTGGATCCTGCCCCTGCGCAGCGCCTCCTTCTCGATCCTTCAGGGCCGATTGTCACTGGCGGGTCGGGCACTGCTCACCCTGGCGGTGGGGGTGGCGATCACGATTTTGATGTCGTCAGCCCTGGGACTGGTGGCACGCCTGCCGGTGCTGGGCGATGAGGTGCTGCGCCGCACCACCCCCAACTTGCTCGACCTCGGCATTGCGTTGGTGGCTGGATCGATTGCTACCTACGGGCGTTTGAAACCGGAGGCGGTGTCATCGATCGCTGGAACCGCGATCGCGGTGGCCCTGGTGCCTCCGGTTTGTGTGCTCGGCCTGCTGCTGGCCTTGCAGGAATGGGATCCCGCCAAAGGCGCCGCCCTGCTGTTTGCCGCCAACTTGCTGGGGATCCTTTCCGGCGGGCTGCTCACCTTGGTGGCCACCCAGGCCGGCCTGCGCCAGCAACTGCTGCGCAGTCAGATGGGTCTGGTGAGCCTGTTGCTAACTGGTCTGTTGCTGATTCCACTCAGCACCAGCTTCCTGACCCTGGTGCGGCAAGCCCAACAGCGCCTGGCCCTTCAGGAAATCGAACGGGCGATCACCGACAGCCTGCGGCAGAACACCATCACCCTCGGTCGTGACTCTGAACTCACCGGTGTGACGATCGACTGGGGGCAGAACCCTCCCTTGATCAGGGCGGCTGTTCGCGTGAGTCGCCCCAATCTGCCCACCCCCAAACAAGTGGCAGCGGTGCAGGACTTCATCAACAAAAGCCAGAAGCTGCGTTATCGCCTACTCGTGCAGCGGGTTTCGATCGATGTGATCGGTCCTGAGACAGCGCCCAACCCTGAGCCCAAGCCTGCTGTCGAGGAGAGCTCCACAGCACCTGAGACCACCGAGGCGGTGATCAAGCCAACCGAGCCGCAGACGACAACCCCTTAAGGACACCCGCGTTGATCGGGTCTCCACCAGCCTTCTCGGCACAATGAGTTGACCCGAGCCACGGCGATATGCCCGACACCCTCAGCTTCCTGGAGATCCTGGCGGGAATCCTGCTGCTCTTCGGAGGTGGCGAGCTGTTTGTTTCGGGATCGATTGCGCTCTCTCTGCTGCTGGGCATTCCGCAGATCGTGATCGGTCTGACGGTCGTCTCGATGGGCACCAGTGCACCGGAGTTGTTCGTCAGCCTGTTGTCCACCCTGCAGGGCGGAGCCGCTGGCGACTCGATTGCGGTGAGCAATGTGGTGGGCTCCAACATCTTCAACGTGATGGTGGTGTTGGGGGCCAGTGCGGCGATCACCTCGCTTCGTGTCAAAAGTCGATTGGTCAGGCGCGATGTTCCCTTGCTCCTGGCGGTCTCCATGGCCACCTGGGCAATGGCTTCCACCGGTCGTCTCACCTGGGTGGCGGGACTCGCCCTGCTGACCGCCCTGGTGATCAATCTGGTCTGGGAGATCCGCTCGGCCAAGGAAGATCAGGCCGAGGGCCTGGATGATCTCGACGCCGATGAGGCTGCTCCGGCTCCCGTGGCGCTGTTCAAGCTTGCGGCGGGGCTGGTTCTTCTGGTGCTCGGATCTCAAGTGTTGGTGAAAGGAGCAATGACGGCCGCGCAGGCTCTTGGGGTGAGTGAAACCGTCATCGGCTTGACGATCGTCTCGGCGGGCACCTCCATGCCGGAACTGGTGACATCGCTGGTGGCTGCTTATCGCGGTAAGGCTGATCTGGCGATTGGCAACGTGGTGGGCAGCAATCTGCTCAACCAACTGGTGATTCTTGGGCTCTGTGCCCTGGCGTCAGGTCGCGATGGTTTGTCTGTGGATCCGGTGATGCTGAGTCGGGATTTCCCTGTGATGGTGCTTACCACCCTGGCTTGCCTGCCGATCTTCTGGAGCGGAGGCGTGATCAATCGCCTCGAGGGCTGGCTCCTGCTGGGCGCCTACGGGCTGTATCTGGTGGAGCAGATTCTGAGCAGCACAGCAGCTCCTGGCGCGGATCAGTTCCGACTGTTTGTGTTGGTGGCTGTGCTTCCTCTGGTCATGGTGTTCCTGATCTGGAGCACGCTGCGTTGGATGCAGCAGCGCAAACTCGCTTGAACCCACTCAGCTCAGTACGACGGCGGGGACGCGCACGACCTGAAGCCCGGCTTGGATCGCATCGGTGCAGAGGTTGTCGCAGCACTCCGACTTCAGATTCACTTGCCCAGCGCAGATCAGATCCCAGGTCTCATTTTCAAAGTGGGTTTGCAGCCAAAGCATGCCCACAACCGAGCGAGGTGCGATGCGGTAACTGTCGCCTTGCCCGGTCAAGCTCAGGTCCATGACACAAAAAAGCCTCCCCCTCATTTGAGGCGGAGGCTGATGGAGCTGGGGTAACAACAACCACCAAATGGCTGTTTTCCCAAATTGGCTTGGAATCAGCCCTGATTCACCTGCTGAGCAGCTTCGGCTTGACGGTGCTGGTAGCTGTGGCCGCGGTACTGAAGCTCTACATCGGTGTTAACCGGAGCGGCGTCGTGACGCAGGGGAGCGTCGTAGTGATGACCGCGGTAAGCGTGGTCAACGGGCTGGGTGCTGGGTGCTTCGTGGGTTGCGTTGTCGTAGTTGACGCCGCGGTACTGGAGTTTGCTCATGGTCATGGGCCTCGAAGGGTCGGGTTGTGGTTCCGCTTCGTGGGAAGGAGCGTTGCTTCGCCCTGCGGTGGGCTACTTCCGGTGAACCAGGGCCCAAAGGCGGCACACCCAACGTTTTGTCCTTCTGCAGCATTTTTAACGGATACCGGATGTTCATGGTGAACAAAAGGCTGGTTTTTGTGGATTTTTTTACAAATTCTGTGCTCTCCTGAACATCTTTTCTTCGCTTTCGCTGCGCCACGGCAGCCACGCCTGTGTGCGGGTTTGCAATTCAGTAGCGATCGAAACAGTTGGGGGGTGTTCGCTGTCGAACAATTGATGCCAATGGCGGTTATCCGTCATCCAATTCAGCGACTGCTTTTTGATGACTGTTGCTTCTCCTGTTTCTCGGCTCCGTCCGAAGAGCCTGCAGGAGGCGAGTTTGTTGGAAGGTCCCCAGCTCCTGCTTCGCAAGATGCGTGGGATGTCCTCCAACCGTTCGCTCACCTGGCTGGCTTGCGTCCCCATCGCCCTTCTGGGCCTTGGCCTGTTCAACCTTTCAGCTCGCGCCGCAGAGCTGCCTGAGCTGAATGCTGCCTTCCTGGCTAACAACCTCTGGCTTCTGGTCGCCACCATCCTGGTGATCTTCATGAACGCTGGCTTCGCCATGGTGGAAGCCGGTATGTGCCGTCAGAAGAACGCGGTCAACATCCTGGCTAAGAACCTGTTTGTGTTCGCCCTGGCGGTGACCGCTTACTGGTTCATCGGCTACTCCCTGATGTATGGCAATGCCTTCTGGGACGGCATCCTGTACTACGGCAAGGGCGGTGCGCTGGGTCTGTTCTTTGACGCCACTGTCACCCCCGACATGGTGAAGGACGGCAGCCTGGTTCCCACGGTTGACTTCCTGTTCCAGGCCGCTTTCGCCGGCACCGCCGCCACGATCGTTTCCGGTCTTGTCGCTGAGCGCGTCAAGTTCGGCGAGTTCGTGATTTTTTCGCTGATCCTGACCGCCTTCATCTACCCGATCGCCGGCTCCTGGAAATGGAACGGTGGCTGGCTCGATGGCCTCGGTTTCATTGATTTCGCTGGATCCTCGCTCGTTCACTCTGTGGGCGCATGGGCCGGCCTGGTCGGTGCCCTGCTGCTTGGCCCCCGGATTGGCAAGTTCGTCAACGGCAAAGCTCAGGCCATCCCCGGCCACAACATGTCCATCGCCACCCTGGGCGCTCTGATCCTCTGGATCGGCTGGTACGGCTTCAACCCCGGTTCGGAGCTCGCCATGGACCAATACGTGCCCTACGTGGCCGTGACCACCACCCTGGCTGCTGCTGGTGGCGCCATTGCGGCCACCATCTTCTCGACCCTCACCTCGGGTAAGCCTGACCTGACCATGATCATCAACGGCATCCTTGCCGGTCTGGTGAGCGTGACCGCCGGTTGCGGCAACCTCACGATGGTGGGTGCCTGGGTTGCAGGTGCTGTGGGCGGCATCATTGTGGTGTTCGCCGTTGCCGCTGTGGATGCAGCCGGTATCGACGACCCCGTGGGTGCCTTCTCCGTGCACGGTGTGTGCGGCATCTGGGGAACCCTGGTGATTGGTCTCTGGGGCGTTGATGGCATGGATCCCGGTGCAGCCGGTATCGGTCTGCTCAATGGCGGTGGCATCACCCAACTGGGTGTGCAAGCCCTCGGTTGTGCGGCTTACGCCATCTGGACCCTGGTGACCTGCTGGATCGCCTGGTCTGTGATTGGTGCGATGTTCGGAGGCATCCGTGTCACCGAAGCAGAAGAGATCGAAGGTCTCGACATCGGTGAACATGGCATGGAGGCTTACCCAGACTTCGCTTCGGCCAAGTGAGGCTGATGGGCTGCATCCCCGCAGCCCACGCTCCTCCGTTCACTGGGCCCGCCGTTCGGCGGGCCTTTTTTGATGCCCACACCTGCTTCCCTTTGGGGCACCAGAGTGTTGGCTCAGCAGTGGGAACGGGCCTTGCCTCGCCAGAGGCAGACCAACTTCTCCAGCTCGAGATAAACAAACAGAAGCAGGCTGACTCCCACGCAGACCAGTAGATCCAAGGGCTTGAGCGCAGTCGTTCCAAAAAAACGAGAGAGGGCGGGCACGTAAAGCAGCATCAACTGCAGGGCCGTGGTGAGCGACACCGCCAGCACAAGCCAGGGGTTGGAGAAAGCGGGAACCCTCAGCAGGGGTGCATCACTGCGGGCCGAGAGGGCATGCCCCATCTGGGCCAGGCACAGCGTGGTGAACACCATCGTTTTCCAGTGCTCGGGGCTGTGGCCGGAGGCGTAGAGCATCAGGCCAATCACGATCAACGCAAACACGATGCCGATCCGGATGATGTAACGCCCGATCCCCCGGGCAAAGATCGATTCACCCGGCTCAGCGGGTGCCCTCTGCATCAAGCCCTGCTCGCCGGGCTCGAGGGCGAGGGCGAGGGCCGGCACGCCATCGGTCACGAGGTTCATCCAGAGGATCTGCAGGGGCGAGAGCGGTACGCCCACCAGCCCCAGCAGAGGGGCTGAGGCGATGGTGATCAGCTCGCCCACGTTGCTGCCGAGGATGTATTTCACGAAGCGGCGGATGTTGGCGTACACCAATCGACCCTCCTCCACGGCATTCACGATCGTGGCGAAGTTGTCATCGAGCAGCACCATGTCGGCGGCTTCCTTGCTCACTTCCGTGCCGGTGATGCCCATGGCCACACCGATGTGAGCCTGCTTGAGGGCTGGCGCGTCATTGACGCCGTCGCCCGTCATCGCCACCACCTGGCCATTGGCCTGCAGCGCCTTCACGATCCGCAG
>VGPT01000073.1 GCA_016882485.1 Cyanobacteria bacterium M_surface_10_m1_298 | reverse complement strand
AGGCCGCGGCCCCGTTCCAGCAGCAGCCAATCGGGTGAGCCTTGGTGCTGCTCGGATTCCAGTTCCCGGCGCAGCAGGCTGGCCCGCTCCCGCTCCTGCAGTTGAAGGGCCTCGAGATCCAGCACCGGGCTGTCGCTTTCCTTGGGCCTCAGGCCCAGTTGCTCGAGCCAGAGCTGTTGCGGTGCCTTGATCCACTGCAGCAGATCGCTCCAGGGATCCTGGGAGGGGTCTGAGGGGTTCTGCTGGGGTGGGTCGCCATCGGCCAGTCCGGATGTCGCCTGCAGGTTGCCGTTGTCGAGGTGTTGTCTCACCTGCAGGAGACGTTGATCGCAGCTGGCCGCCGGCCAGACCCCCTCGGGCAGGAAGTTGCTGCGCTCGAGGGCGTTGGCGGCGTGCTCTCGCACGGGTACCTGCTTGAGCTGCTGCGACAGCAGTTCAAGCCATTGCCGCACAGGGGTGGAGGCCTCGAGACGCTCCCCGGTGCGCTCATCGCGGCAGCTCCAGCTGATCAGCAGGTGTTGCCGGGCAGAGAGCAGGGCCTCCAGCAGCACGTAGCGGTCCTGGTCTCCACTGCTGGGATCCCCCAGCAGGCGTTGCTGCTCCATCAGGTGGAAACCGGGCCGCTGGCTCTGGCGGGGGAAGGCCCCGGCATCGAGACCCATCAGCACCACCACCTTGTGGGGGATGGCCCGCATCGGTTCGAGGGCGCTGATGGTGAGGGCCCCGGAGCGATGCCCGAAGCGACCACTCCCTTCGCTGAGACGTTCCGAGAGCACCTCGGCCACCACCGGAGCGGCGAGCCGCAGCTCACTCCTGCCGGCAATGCTCTGCCAGTCGCTGAGGGCGGAGTGGATCGCCTGCAGCTCCCAGGCCCAGCTGCCCCCATCACCGAACAGCTCCAGCAGCTGCTCCCGCAGCCCCTTCACCCAGGCAGACACCGTGCGGGATTCGCTCAACCAGCGCAGGCTGCGCAGGAGCTGACGCAGCAGAGAGAGCCAGCGGCCCTGTTGCTCCAGGCTGCCCTGCAGGGCGAGAGGAGCGGTCTCGCACGGGGCAAGACCCGCACGCTCGGGCAACACCAGACCCAGCACCATGCGGTCGATCGCCCAGCTGAGGCTGTGGGTGCGCCCCTCGAGGCCCCAGCGGAAGCCCGCCCGTTGCAGGGCCTGGGTGATCTCTCCGGCTTCTCCGGGCTGGAGCTCCTGCGCCGCCAGCAGGGGGGTGCACCCCAGCAGGGTTTCCAGGGCCGAAGCGGTGAGGCGTTCACCCCCCAGTTGCAGCAGCTGCAGCAGACCCTGCGCGATGCCCGCTTCGCTCTGCTGGCTGCGGTCGGTCAGCCTCCAGGGCAGCACCACTCCTGTGGCCTCGGCATCGCCGAACACGGCCCCCACCAGCGGGGCAAACGCCTCCACCTGGGGAGTCATCACCAGGATGTCTCTCGGCTCGAGCTGGGGATCGGCCGCCAGCAGCTGCAGGATCTGATCGCGCACCACCTGCAGTTGGCGCAGTCGCCCCGGACAGGCGTGGAAGCTGAGGGAGCGGTCCTCAGGATCCAGTTCCAACTCGGCGCTGACCTCTGCGTCGGTCTGCCCGCTGGCCAGGCGCTCCTGGAGGTGCTCCAGCAGGGTGGGGCAGCGGCCCTCCCGGCGCGCGACCGTCGCTGGGGCAAAGAACAGGTCTCCCTCTCTCCACTCGCCCAGCTGGGTTTCCCCGCTGCCTTCGAGCAGTTGCTGGAACTCAGCCCCCAGGCGCCCGAAGCGGGCCTCAAGCCCCGGCACGCTCAGGAGCCATTCGGCCGCCAGGGGATCCTGCTGCGACGCCCCATCGCGGCGTTGCCAGAGGTCGCGGCAGGGGGTGAGCAGGTAGAGCTCCACTGATCGCACGGCCGAGAGGCTCTGCAGCAGTTCCACCTGCACCGGGGCCAGGCTGCTGAGGCCAAACAGGCGCAGGGGTTGCTGAACAGACAGCTGGGGTCTCCAGCCCTGTTGCAGCTCCCGGATCAGTTGACGGGCCCGCAGCCCGAAGGGGCGGCAGCTCAGCCGCTCCGCCAGGCTGCGCACCAGTTCCGGTTGCCAGAGCTGCCCGCGGCTGTCGCGGTCGTCTCCCGCGAGCCAGGCCTCCAGCAGCTCCGGGCGGTAGAGGCCGTAGTCGTCGATGGCATCGGCCATCGACCGGGCCAGTTGCCACAGCGGTTGATCAAGGCGCTCCTGACTGGAGCGACGTTGCTGAAGCCAGTGCTTCAGGGGTTGGGCTGCCGGCTTCTCGAGCAGCTCCGGTAACAGTTCCAGCAGCGGCCAGACCAGGTTCTGGGCGCGCCAGGGATCGGGGCCCGCTGGGCCGGCGGCTGGCGGTTCGATCTGCTCGAGCAGTTGCTCCACCTGCTGCCTGAGCAGGCTGGTGGGGAAGGGGAAACGCAGATTGGCGGCGATGCCGGCTGGGTTGGCCAGGGCCAGTTGCTCCCCGAGCCAGCGGCTGGTGGGCCAGGTGTTGACCACGACCTGGGCCTGCTCGAGCACTCCGGGCGGCTCGAGGTTGAGGTTGGCGGCCAGCACCGAGGCCAGCAGTTCAGCGCGGTTGCTGCGGTAAACGGTGAGCAATGCTCAGCAGCGACTCAGGCTCGGCATCCGCACGTTATCGGCACTGTTGGGTTGCAGACCAGGGACAGACACCACCTGCTGGGTCTCCGGGCAGTAGGCGCTGAGATCGCCTCCGTAGCAAGCTCCGGTGTCGACCATCACGATCTGGGGCAGGTGCCGCACGTGGGGGCCGGGGGTGTGCCCGATCACCACTTCCCCGAAGCGACCGTCGTAGTTCTGCCAGAAGCCCATGCGCACCCGCAGATCCGGCTGCCAGCTCTCGGGATCGAAGCCGGCGTGGGTGGCGACCCAGCCTTCACCCCAGTAGGCCATCGGCAGTTGACGGAGACGCTTCAGCCAAAGCGCGCTGTCGAGACCAGCAACCGCGGCCTCCCCGTTCTGCAGGGCGTTGATCAGATCCTGCTCGTGGTTGCCCCGCAGCCAGACGGCTCGTCCGCTTTCCACCAGGCCCCAGATGCGATCCATCACGGCGGGGGTGTTCGGCCCCCGATTGATGGCATCCCCGCAGAAGATCAGGCGATCGCGGGAGGGCAGCCTCTGGAGCAGATCCTCCAGGGCGGCGTCACAGCCGTGAACGTCACCGATCACCCAGTGGCGGGATCGTCGGCTGGCGGTCGTCATCGGGACGTCGCAGTGAACTCAGTTTGAACGGAGGTCGGACGATCTGTCAGCCCTGCGGCCGCCGAAACGCGATAACTTCGGCTTAACCACTGTTCCCCAGATGGATCCCGAGCCCCAGGGTGAGCAGCAGCCCGTTGATCCGCGATCCCTCAGTGTTCTGCAGAGGGTGTCGATCCTGGTGAAGGCCCTCGATGGGGCCAAGCGCACCAATGAAGCCCTGGCCCGCTGCGCCAATGGGGATGAAATGGTCGAGGTTCTGCTGAATGCCTCCGCCAAGCTCGGTCTGGGGCTGACCCGCGCCGAGCTGACCCGCACCCCTCCAATCCGCGATTGGATCTGGTGGAAAAACAAGGAAGCGGTTCTCACGATCGGAGACGCCAAACCCCGCTACCAGCAGGATCAGGACCGGGAGCCCGAGCGCAAGAAGTTTCTGGGCCTGTTCTGATCCCAGACCAGGTCGGGCCTCAGGCGGCGCTGGCGAGGGCGTCGGGAATGGCGGCGCTGGGCGCCTCAAAGCTGCCCTTGGCCACGAATTCCAGGCGCAGCTTCATGAAGTCGATGAACTTGGCGTCGGTGGAGACCACGGCCGCGGCGGGCTGGGGCACCTGCTCGGCGATCGCCTTGAGCTCCGGCGACTGGAGGAAGGCGGGGCGCTTCACCAGCCAGAAGTCGATCGTTTTGCCCTGCTCTCCGTAGTTGCGCACCCGCTCGCGCAGCACCTCATCGAGGGGCTCCTCCACGGTGAGGAAGGCCTCACTGGCGGCCACGAAGTGGTACTGGGTCATGAACTGGTGTTGCCGAACAGGGGTTCTTGGCGGGGATTCTGAACCAAGGCCTTCATCTGCCGCACGGCTTCTTCCAGGCCCACCGCCAGGGCACGGGCCACGATCGTGTGCCCGATGTTCAGTTCCTCCATCCCCTCGATGGCAGCCACCGGCTCAACGTTGTGATAGGTGAGTCCGTGGCCGGCGTTGACGCGCAGGCCGAGGCTGCGGGCGATGAAGGTGCCTTCCGTGAGTCGGGCCAGTTCTTTGGCCTGCTGATCCCAGCTGGCCTCGGCGTAGGTGCCGGTGTGCAGTTCCACCCAGCGCGCCCCCGTGGCGCGGCAGGCCTCGAGCTGATTGGTTTCGGCATCGACAAACATGCTGACCCCGATGCCGGCGCCTTGCAGACGCCCCACCAGGCCCTTGAGGGGCTCCAGTTGGCCAGCTACATCGAGGCCTCCCTCGGTGGTGACCTCCTCGCGCTTCTCCGGCACGAGGGTGACCATGTCGGGGCGGATCCGCAGGGCGATCGCCTCCATTTCAGGTGTGGCGGCCATCTCCAGGTTGAGTCGGCTGCGCACCGTCTGGCGCAGCAGTTCCACATCACGGTCCTGGATGTGGCGGCGGTCTTCGCGCAGGTGCACGGTGATGCCATCGGCACCGCCCAGCTCCGCCAGCAGGGCGTAACTCACTGGGTCGGGTTCCACCGTGCGGCGGGCCTGGCGCACATTGGCGATGTGATCGATGTTCACGCCAAGGCTGGCCATGGCAACGCTCGTGTCTGGCCGGATCCTATGGAGCGCACCGCTCTGCCCGCTCTGGCAACTGCCTGCCCGGAGGGCGCGAACAGCGCCTGGCCCCCTAGCGTCGAGAACAGCTTTTGGGGCTGAGGTGTTCGGACCGATGACGGCGGATGGCACGGCATCGGTGGCCCTGACGGAGCGGGAGCGCACCCTCTGTAACGGGATCAACCCCTGGTTGGCTCCCCTGGCGATGCTCCTCACCCAGGACATCGCGCTCAGGTTCTATTTCCGAGGCCGCGTCACCGTGTTGGGGCGCGAGAACCTGCCCGACAGCGGACCGGTGCTGCTGGCTCCCACCCATCGCTCCCGCTGGGATGCCCTGATGCTTCCCCATGCGGCGGGGCGACGGGTCACCGGGCGCGACTGCCGCTTCATGGTGACCAGCGATGAGATGTCGGGCCTGCAGGGCTGGTTTCTGCATCGCCTTGGATGCTTCCCCGTGAATCCCCGCAAGCCTGCGGCCGCCTCCCTGCGCTTCGCGGTTGATCTGCTGGAGGGAGGCCAGCAGATGGTGATGTTCCCGGAGGGCCGCATCATCCAGAACGATCCGGAGATGCGTCTGATGCCTGGTCTGGCCAGGCTCACCGCTCTGGCGGAGGGTCAGGGGGTGGCGGTGAAGGTGATCCCGGTGGGAATCGCCTACGGCCATGCCAAGCCCCGTTTCGGGGATCGCGCCGCTCTCTGTTTTGGGCCTGCTCTGCGCCTCCAGGGCACCGATCGCTCGGCGATCGCCTCCCTCACCCACGAGCTCTGCGGAGCTCTGCAGAGCGCCGAGGGGTTGGCGCGGCAGGCGGTGGGCCGTCCTTTGCAGCGCCCGTAAAGTTCTTGCACTCTGCAAGCTTCATCGTGCGTCGGCAGTTCGCCGCCTTCAGCCTCTCCGCCCTGGCGGCGGTTGCCACCGGCTTCTCGGCTCTTCCCTCCCAGGCCGACGAGGCCCAGAAAGTGCTGGAGTCGCCCAGCAGTGGCTTCAATCTGAGCGCCATCGAGGCGAAGGTGGCCCAGGGTGATGCGGCCGCCGCCGCCGGCAAGCTGCAACAGGCCAAGGCGGACTACGACTCCGCCCGGGAAGCTGCTCAGAATCTGACCCGCTTCTACCGCAACCTGAGCGGATCCTTCCGGGGCCTCGATGCCCGCATCCCCCGCGAGATGGATCAGAAGGGCCGCGCGGCCCTGGAGCTCCAGGCCAGCATCGACCTGCGCCTGGCTTCTCTGCTCCGCCGCATGAACCAGCCGGCCTCGGCAGTGCCCCTGCTGGTGGAGGTGGTGCAGATCATGACCCCCGCGAGCCCCATGGGCCAGAAGGCCTATCAGGGTCTGGTGGAACTCGGGTTCGTCAGCACCCCCTACGCAGCGGCCGGCGCGGCTCCCACTCCCTAGAGTCCAGAGCCCAGATTTCGAGGTCATGGTGCATCCCGACCAGGTGAAGGCCGCCATCGCTCAGGCTCTGCCCGATGCCTGTGTGGAGGTGGAAGACCTCACCGGCGGCGGTGATCATCTGCAGGTGAAAGTGGTGTCTGCGGCGTTTGCCGGCCTGAGCCGCATCAAGCAGCACCAGTTGGTTTACGGAGCCCTGCGCAGCGAGCTCGCCAGCGAAGCGATCCATGCCCTCGCCCTGCAGACCGAGATCCCAGCCTGATTTTTAGGTTCAGTCCAGTCTCAGCCACTCTCAGCCCACTTTCCTTCCGGCTTCAGCACTCGATTCCCATGGATTCCTCCCTCAAGCAGCGCCTCGATCAGCTGGTGGGCAGCAGCCCCATCTTTGTGTTCATGAAGGGCAGCAAGCTGATGCCTCAGTGCGGCTTCAGCAACAACGTGGTGCAGATCCTCAACGCCATGGCGGTGCCGTTTGAAACCTTCGACGTGCTCTCCGACATGGAGATCCGACAGGGCATCAAGGAGTATTCCGACTGGCCCACGATCCCCCAGGTGTATGTGAACGGGGAATTCATCGGCGGATCGGACATCCTGATCGAGATGTACAACTCCGGAGAGCTCAAGGAAAAGCTGGAGATCGCCCTCGCCAGTTGAGC